>JAHJQZ010000114.1 GCA_018818925.1 Alphaproteobacteria bacterium | reverse complement strand
GCTCGAAGGCCGCGAGCGGCATCGGACCGTCGCGACCGACGATGCGTGCCGCCGTACCGATGCCGGCGCAATTGATGAGAGCCGTCGGCGCGCCGCCCCACGCCACGGCCTCGGCCACCGCCTTGGTCGCCGAGGCCTCGTCGGCGATGTCGCAGGCGAAGAATCCGCCGCCGATCTCCGAGGCGACGGCCAGACCCCTGTCGGTATCGCGGTCGAAAATGGCGACACGAGCGCCGTTTTGGGCGAGGGCGCGCGCCGTCGCGGCCCCGAGACCCGATCCGCCGCCGGTGACGAATGCTGTCTTGCCTGCGATGTCCATCAGGCGGCGTCCTCGTTCTCGATCAGCATGGCGATGCCCTGGCCGCCGCCGATGCAGGCCGAGGCGATGCCGTAGCGGGTGCCCGAGCGCCTGAGCTCGTTGGCCAGCGTCAACACTAGCCGGATGCCGGTCGCTCCGAGCGGATGGCCGATGGCGATGGCGCCACCATGGACGTTGAGCTTTTGCGCATCGAGACCGAGTTCGTCGACGCAGGCCAGCACCTGCGCGCCGAAGGCCTCGTTGATCTCAACCCGGTCGATCGCGTCGAGCGTCAGCCCGCCGAGGTCGAGCAGCGCGCGAATGGCCGGCACCGGCCCGATGCCCATATTTTGCGGCTGAACGCCCACCGCAACGCTCGAACGGATGCGGGCGATCGGCCTGTGCCCATGCAATTTGGCATAGCTCGACGAGGCGACGAGCACCGCGCCGGCGCCATCGACAATGGCCGAGGAATTGCCGCCGGTCTGGACACCGCCGAAGGCCGGTTTGAGCTTGGCGAGGATGTCGTAGGGCGAGGGACGGATGTGGCTATCGGCATCGACCCGCTCGATCTTGCGCGGCAGCCTGATGCCGCGCGTGCCGACGCCCGCGACCTCGAAGCTCTCGGAGACCACCGGCACGATCTCCTCGGCGAGAAAGCCGGCGTCGCGCGCCGCGATGGCGCGGTCAAAGCTTTGTTCGGCGAAGCGGTCGACCCGCTCGCGGGAAATGTCGTAGTGGCACGCCAGGTTTTCGGCCGTGTCACCCATGGTGACGTCGCCGGCCGGGTCGTAGAGCGCCTCCCAGAGGAAGTCCTTGAACGCGACCTGGCCCATGGTGAAGCCGTTGCGATGGGTATAGGCCGCGATCGGATTGCGGCTCATCGATTCCGTGCCCGCCGCCAGGGCCAGATCGACGCGGCCGAGTGCGACGGTGTCGGCGGCCTGGGCAATGACCTCGATGCCGGTGCCGCAGATGCGCTGCACCAGATGGGCAGGCGCCTCGATATCAGCGCCGGCATAGATGCCGACATGGCGCGGCGTCAGATAGGCATCAAAGGACGCCTGGGCCATCGATCCGACAATGGTCGAGCCGATATCGCCGGCTCGGACCCCCGTGCGCGCGATCGCCGCCCGTGCCGCCTTGATGCCAAGATCGATCGGCGACACTTCGGCAAAGGCGCCGCGATAATCGACAAAGGGGGTACGGGCACCGCCAAGCAGATAGGCATCGGCAAAGGTCAGGCGCAGGGCTTTGCTCATGTCGCTATGCCTTTCCGCGCGGCAGGTCGAATATGCCGGGGCCGGGCGGCTCGGCATAGAGCGCTTCGACGAGGTCGGCACGGGCGGCGCGCACGGCGCGCTGGTTGATCGAGCCCTTGTCGGTGATTTCGCCCTTGTCGATGTCCGGCGGCACCGCCATGACCAGGGCGCGCGCCACATGGTTGGAGCTGCCGGTGGCGCGCGCGGCGAGGCCCGAAAGGCTGATGGCGAGGCGCTGGCGCACGGCGGCATGGGAAACGATGGTTTCGGCGTCGGTTGTTTCCGGCAAGCGGGCGAGACGGGCGCAGGCGCCGAGATCGGGAAAGAGCAGGGCGCCAATAGAATTGCGGTCGAGTCCGGTCAGCACCACGTCGCGTATGAGCGGCGCGCAGGCGCTGATCAGGCCGGTACGGATGCCGGCCATGTTGACCCAGGTGCCGGTCGAGAGCTTGAAATCCTCGCTGACCCTTCCGTCGAAGATGAAGCCCTTGTTGATGTCGTTTTCGTCGACCTGCCGCACGGCGTCGCCGATCTTGTAGAAACCGTCCTCGTCGAAGGCCGCCTTGGTCAGGTCCGGCTCGCGCCAATAGCCCGGCGTGACGTTCGGCCCCTTGAGACGGATTTCGCGCTTGTCGCCATTGGCCACGAGCTTGATCTCAAGGCCCGGCGCCGGCAGGCCGATATGCCCGGCTTCCTCGACCGCCCAGGTGGTCGACAGCGCGAAGGGCGCCGTCTCGGTCGAGCCGTAGCCGGTGACGATCATGATGCGCTGGCCGAGTTCGGCCAGGGCATGGCGTTCGAGGCCGTCAAAGACGTGCTGAGAAAGGCTCGCCCCGGCATATTGCAGCAGCTTGAGGCGGCTAAAGAACTTCCGGCGCAGCTCCTCGTCCTCGTCGAGCGCGGCGACCAGGAATTCGAAGCCCTTCGGGACATTGGTGAAAAAGGTCGGCTGAACATGCTTGATATTGCGGATCGTCGCGCCGATCTGGCCCGGCGTCGGCTTGCCGTCGTCGATAAAAAAGCTGCCGCCGTTGTAGATGGCGATGCCGGTATTGTGGCTGCCGCCGGCGACGTGGTTCCACGGCATCCAGTCGAGCAGCACCGGCTTTTCCTCGGCAAAAAAGCTCCAGGCGGCGCGGATCATTTCCTGGTTGCAGGCCATCATCCGGTTGGTGGTGATGACGCCCTTGGGAACGCCGGTCGAGCCGGAGGTGAAGAGCACCTTGGCGATCGTGTCCGGCGTGATGGCGTCATGCGCCCGAGCGACCGCGTCGGTGACTTCGGTCGTGAGCAAATCGTCGAACAGGCGCCACGGCCGCCCGCCCGGCGGATTGGTGCGCACGATCACCGGGATGTCCGAGGCAAAGGCGGCATCCATGGCCTTTTCGAACTGCTTCCCGTCGGACGCATAGATCATGCCAGGCGTCAGCAGATCGGAAATGTGGATGAGCTTGGAAAACGAGGTCGAGATCAGCGAATAGGCCGGCGAGATCGGCGCATAGGGGACGCCGACCCAGATCGCCGCCATTCCCAAAAGGAAATGCTCGATCTCGTTGCCCGAGATGACGACGAGCGGGCGTTCGGTCGAAATGCCCGCGTCGAGCAGCGCCTGCGCCAGCGGCGGAAGGCGCGCCATGACCTCGGCATAGCTGAGCCGGCGCCAGCCGTCGCCGTCGCGCTCGGCGATCAGCGTCGCGTCCGGCGTCCGCGCTGCCCAGGCCTCAAGGGAATCGACGATGGAGCGCGGGTAGGGGCCCAACGCGCCGTCGGGGCGGACGATCGCCGTGCCGTCGGCGCGCGATTGGAGCGTCGCCGTGAAGCGGCCGAGGCGAACCGGACGAAACGGCGCAATGCCTGCAATCATAATCTCTCCTCCCTCAATATAGTTATGCAACATAACTAAATTCCGCGCAAGAGGACATGTTGCGACGAGGCCTTCAGACGGCCGGGCCAGGATTCCGACAACAATTCCGTCGCTTAGCGGCGATAGCCGATGTCGATGACGGCGTTGTCCCCGGTCAGGCGCGAGACGCAGGCGCACATGCGGTCGCTCTCGGCCTTTTCGGCGCTGCTGAGGAATACGTCGCGATGATCGATCTCGCCAGTGCGTTCCAGCACCTTGACGGCACACAACCCGCATTCGCCGCGCTGGCAGTCGTAGATCATCTCGACCCCGGCGCCGATTAATGCGTCAAGAAGAGTCTCGTCAGGTCTGACCTCGATTGTGAGATCGCGATTGACGATGTCGACGCTGAACCGCTTCTCGGCATGGATGCCGCTGTCGCCGAAGACCTCGTAGCGCAGACGGCTAAGTGGACGCCCGGAGGCCTGCCAGGCCGTTTTGGCCGCTTCGAGCATGCCGATGGGACCGCAGAGATAGACTTCGGTCTCCGGCGGCGCGGCGGCGAACTCGGCCGCAAGGTCGACATGCGCGCCAGCGCTGTTGTCGCAAAGCGCCAGCCTGTCGCCCAAGAGCTCAGCGAGTTCGTCGACAAAGGCCATCTGAGCCCGCGACCGCGCGCCATAGACCAGTCGCAGCGACGCCCTACGCGCCGCAAGCGCCTGTGCCATGCCGTAGATCGGCGTGATGCCGATGCCGCCGGCAACAAGCAGGTAGTGCGGCGCCCGCCAGCTCAGTTCGAACCGGTTTTCCGGCAGGGTCAGGCGCGCCGCCTGGCCGGGTTGGAGCTGCCACATGAAGCGCGAGCCGCCGCGGCTTTGTTCGTGCAGCTTGACGGCGACGGCGATTTGACCGGCCGGCGCCGGCAGCGCCGTGTAGGTGCGGATCGCCGGTTCACCATGGATGATGACGCCGACAGTCACATGCGATCCGGGGTCGAAGCGCGGCACCTTGCCGTCGACCTCGAAACTTATGAGCCGCACCTTTTCGGCGATGTCGCGGATTTCGGCGACGCGCGCCTCGCGCCAATCGAGCCTGTTGCGCATCCCCGCCCCCTAGCTCACGACCAGCGACAGCGCCGGAACCTGTGGAATGAGACCCGGCGCCTCGTCGAGCACGTATTCGAGATTGAGCCGCGCCAGCCGCGCGTGCTCGCGGGCGATGGCCTCCGCCCGTGTTCCTTCCCGCCTGCCGATGGCGTCGATGATGGCACGGTGCTGCGCCTGGGCGCCGTAAAGCGAGCGGCGGAAAGCGGGCACGCCGGACTGCTTGTTCAAAAAGGCGCTCGGGGAGGCGAAAGGCAGCCGAGAAATGCGCTCGATCTCGCGATAGATCGTCTCGCTGGCCAGCCCCCACAGCATTTCGTGAAAGGCCGCGTTCAATTCGACATAGCGGTCGAAGTCCATCTCGGCCTCGCTGCCGCGCATGGCGCCGTCGATCTCGGACAGAAGCCAGCGCAACTCCGCAAGACGCGAGGCGTCGACGCCGCGTTCGGCCGCAAGCCGCGCCGCCGTGCCTTCGAGCACACCGCGCAGTTCGATGGCGTCGATCACGTCGTCGCGCGAAAACCGCCGCACGGCATAGCCGCCGGAGGAAATGGTCTCGACCAGACCTTCCTGGCGAAGCTGGGCCAGCGCCGATCTGAGCGGCGTCCGTGAAATGCCGAGCTTTTCGGAAAGCGCCACCTCGTGCAGCCGCGTGCCGGCGGTGAGGTCTCCAGAAACGATGAGATCGCGTACGCCGAGCAACGCCCGATGCACTTGTGAAACGCGCGCCTCGCTCATTCGGCGGCCTGCCTGACGGCAGCCTCCTCGGCAATCATGCGATCGATCAGCTTGCGGGCCCACATCGAGCCGGCATCGATGTTGAGATTGTAGAAGGTGTGGTCGGGATTGGCGTCGATGGCCTTCTGCTGGGCCTCGAGAATGTGCTCGTCCTCGCGGAAAACACCCGCCACGCCCTCGCGCAGCCGCGTCGTCCAGCTCTGGTCGTCGATATGGTGATTGCGGGCGAAGGCCCAGAAATAATGCGAGGTCCTGTCGGTCTCGGGCGTCATGGTGTTGAGCACATAGCCGTTGACGCCATGGGAGCGGTCGCCTTCGGGCGCGCCGGTGCCGTGCGGGGCCACGCCGACGTCGATGCACACGGTTGCGGGCGCGGCGAAATTGATGATCTGCCAGCGGTCGACATGTTCCTTGCGGCCGAGTTGCATTTCCCAGAAGGGCGGGGCGTCGATGTCGATCATCCAGCGGGTGATCGTCGCGGTCGTGTCGGTGTGCGTCGCCTCGAATGGCGCCTCGGCGACAGCGCGCTGGCCGATCGAGGAACCGTGCACATAGGTTTCGTGCGTCAGGTCCATGAGATTGTCGACCACCAGCCGATAATCGCACTTGGCATGAATGTACTTGCCGTCGGCCGCCCAATCCGGGTCGTTGATCCAGTGCATGTCCGGCACCAGCGCCGGGTTGGCGAGGGCCGGATCGCCCGGCCAGATCCAGATGAACCGGTGCTTCTCGACAATGGGATAGGACCGGACGCAGGCCGAGGGATTGATGGTGTCCTGCGACGGCATGTATACACAACGTCCGGACTCGTCGAATTCAAGGCCATGGTAGCCGCAGATGACGTTGTCGCCGTGAAGCTCGCCCATCGACAGCGGCAACAGCCGGTGCCAGCAGGCATCGGCCAGTGCGGCGGCGTTACCATTCTGCTTTCTATAGAGCACAACGGGCTGGTTGCAGATGGTGCGCGGCAACAGCGCCCGCTTGACCTCGACGTCCCAGGCGGCAGCATACCAGGCATTGAGCGGAAATCGCGGCGCGTTCATAGGACCTCCCTTTCCCAAATCGTGCCGATTGAATATGCCACAATGTATACATTGTTGGAAGCGAGAAGTTATGGTGCATAACTAATATGTCGAGACGATTGGCCGATTTGCCAGCGGAGCCGGCGCGGTCGAGCTACCGCACTGCAAGAACGCGCGCGCGACGTTGCGAGGCAAATGGCGAATGGACTGCCGGGCGCCCGTTCCAGGAACCGGCCCGTCAAGACCTTCGCCCCGCCGTGGCGGGGCATGAACACTGCGATCGCTACCCGCAGCGGCGCGAGATGGCATTGCCGATCAGATCGGCAGCCCCACATAGTTTTCGGCAAGGCTCTGCTGCGCGACGCGCGAGGCTGCGATGTATTCGAATTCGGTACGCTGCATGCGCCGGTCGAATTCGGTGTTGTCGGGGAATGTGTGCAAGAGACTCGTCATCCACCAAGAGAAGCGTTCCGACTTCCAGATGCGATCGAGCACGCGGCTCGAATAGGCATTAATGCCGGCAGTCGATTTTTCGACGCATGCCTCGATCAGCGCCGCGCCGAGAATGGCGACGTCGCTCATGGCGAGATTGAGTCCCTTGGCGCCGGTCGGGGGCACGATATGCGCGGCGTCGCCGGCAAGGAACAGCTTGCCGAAGCGCAAAGGCTCGGCCACGAAGCTCCTGAGCGGTGCGATGGACTTTTCGATCGACGAGCCGGTCTTCATCGCCTCGGCGGTCTCCGGGTTGAGACGGCGACGCAACTCGTCCCAGAACCGGTCGTCGGACCAGTCCTCGACCTTCTCGCCTTCTTGCACCTGCACGTAGTAGCGCGAGCGGGTGAGCGAACGCTGTGAGCACAGGGCAAAGCCGCGTTCGTGATGGGCGTAGATCAGTTCCTCACTGACCGGCGGCACGTCCGACAGGACGCCGAGCCAGCCGAAGGGATAGACACGCTCGTAATTGACGATGGCACCCCGCGGCACGCTCTTGCGCGTGACGCCGTGGAAGCCGTCGCAGCCGGCGATGAAATCGCAATCGATCCGGTGCGTCTGGCCGTCCTTGCGATAGGTGACATAGGGCGATCCGTCGAAATCGTGGATTTCGACAGCCTCGGCCTCATAGATGCGCTTGCCCTCGCTCAAGTCCATGAGATCGCGCGTCACCTCGGTCTGGCCGTAGACCATGACCTGTTTTCCGACCAGATCGGTGAAATCCACGCGCTGGCGGTCGCCGTCAAAGCTCATCTCGATGCCGTGATGGACGAGCCCTTCCGCGTGCATGCGCCTGCCGGCGCCAATGCTGTCCAAAAGCTCGACCGCGCCCCATTCGATAACGCCGGCGCGGATGCGGCTCAGCACGTAGTCGCCGCGTCTTTGCTCCAGAATGACGGCGTCGACGCCGTTGAGTTCGAGCAGCCGTCCGAGCGTCAGTCCGGCCGGTCCGGCGCCGATGATGACAACCTGAATGCGCATGAAATCCTCCCCTATTGCCTGAATAGGGTCCCGGCCAGCGACATGTAAAATGACATGTCAGGACACTTCGATAACCCTCGAGCTATCGAATGGCCTTGAAGCAGTGCCACTGCCGGGCGGTTTGGGCAAACGAGATAAGCAAAATCAGCATTCCTGCCGAGAGTTCCCAGTCGCTGCCGCGCCTGACCGACCGCTACACCCGCTTTGGCGCGCGCGGTCTCCGCTCCGCAATGCCGGCAGGCGGCGAAGCCGGGCGCGGGCGTCGTTTGTGACCGTCTCCATCCCTGAGCGCCTGCGCCGTTTGGCGAACCGCATCCATAAGCGAGGCCGCCGCCAGGCTCTGGGCCGTATCGGCGCGCGTCGTCAGCCCGACGGGGCCGAGGGTCTCGCTGGTGTCGACTGGCAGAAGCGCCAGGTGGCCTTCGGCCACGTCCTCGTCGACGACGCCCTCCGAAATGATCCAGATGGCGTCGGACTGGCGCACATAGGCCCGCCCGAATGCGTCGGACACCGTCTCGACCTCGTTGCGCAATTGCGTCAGCCCGTGCGCCCACAGCATGCGCTCGACGATCGGATGAATGACCGAGCCCGAGGTCGGCGTGAGAATCTGGTAATTGTCGATCATCGACAGATCGAAATGCCGGACCGAAAGCAGGGGATGGCCGGGACGGACGACAAAGGTCACCCGCTCGAAATAGAGGTGCTCGAAACTCAGTCCGAGCATGGTCTGCGGCTCGGCCATGCGACCGATGACGAGATCGGCGTCGCCGGTCCTTAACAGCGACAAAAGATAGTCGTTGGGGCCGGTGACCACCCGGACGCGCACGCCGGAATTGGTCTCGGTGAAGGCCCGGACGGCGGCGGGCAGGATGCGGGCCGAGACGGTCGGCAGGGCGCCGACCTTGACGAAGGCGGCCTGCTCGGCGCCGCCGGCGGCATCCACCCCCTGGCGCAGCGCCGCGATGCTGGTCGAGGCGAAGCGGTAGAACACTTCGCCATAGCCGGTCAGCACCAGTTTGCGGCGCGACCGGTCGAACAGGGCGCTTTCCAGGGTCTGTTCCAGTTCCTGGATGGTCTTGGTGGCGGCCGGCTGGCTGATGTTGAGCGAATCCGCCGCGCCCACCACGCTCTTGCAGCGCGCCACTTCCAGAAAGCAGACAATGTGCCTGAGTTTGATGCGCGGATCGATGATGCGTCTGGCCAATGCATTCACACGTTATGCTATTTGTCTGTTTCGAGCGGATTTGCCCATCGTTACCCGGCATAAGATAATTCCGGAGTTATCGATATTCCAGCACTAATCATTTTACTTGCACGCGTCCTGCCCCGCTTAATCGCGAAAGGGAGGAGATCATGGCGTTCGTCAGGATCAACGGCGTGCTTTTGCATTACCGGCTGCACGGACCGGCGAACGGACCGGCGCTGGTGCTTGCCAACTCGCTCGGCACCGATGCCCGCATCTGGGACGATTTCATCGACCTGATGTCCGGCCACCATCGCATTTTGAGCTACGACAAGCGCGGCCATGGTCTCAGCGACACGCCGGAAGGCGACTATGCCCTTGCCGACCATCTCGAAGACCTTGTTGGCCTTCTCGACCATGCCGGCATGCAAAAGCCCGCCGTCATGGGCGTATCGGTTGGCGGCCTCATCGCCCAGGGCCTCGCAATCGCCCACCCGGAGCGGGTCACGGCGCTGGTCTTGTGCGACACGGCCCCAAGGCTCGGCGAAGCCACCGCATGGAACGATCGCATCGCTTCGGTGCGCGCCTACGGCATGGAGGCGATTTCGCAGTCTATCATGGAGCGCTGGTTCAGCGCCGGTCTGTTCCGGCAGGCGCCCGACGCGCTCGCCGGCTGGCGCAACCTGTTCGTGCGCACCGACCCCGACGGCTATTGCCGCACCTGCGCGACCTTGCGCGACACCGATTTGACCGCCGAGATCGGCGACATAGCCTGCCCGACGCTCGTCGTTTGCGGAGGCGAGGACCTGTCGACCCCGCCGGACATGGTGCACGCATCGACCGCCGCCATTCCCGGTGCCCGCTTCGCGCTCATCGCCGACGCCGGGCACATTCCATCCATCGAGCAGCCGCAAAAGCTGGCGGAACTTGTGACGACATTCCTCAAGGAGGCCGGTCATGGCTGAAGAAACGAAATACGAACGCGGCATGGCCGTGCGCCGCGCCGTTCTGGGCGACGGCCATGTCGACGAGGCGTCGGCGCGCATGACCGATCTCGACGCCGATTTCCAGACCTTCATCACCGAAACGGCCTGGGGCTCGGTCTGGGCCCGTTCCGGGCTGACCCATCGCGAGCGCTCGCTGCTGACGCTGGCGCTGCTCGCCGCGCTTGGCCATGACGAGGAGCTCGCCATGCATGTGCGGGCCACCGTCAACACCGGGGCCAGCGCGGCCGACATCAAGGAGACCTTGTTGCAGGTTGCCATCTATGCCGGTATTCCGGCGGCGAACCGCGCCTTCAAGGTCGCGAAGAAAGAGCTTTTAAGACTGAGGGAGGCAGCGCAATGAGCGATGTCATTTTGCCGGGAGGCGAAGGCAGGCTGTTCCAGCGCGACCGTGACTGGCACCCGCCGGGATTCACGCCGCAATACAAGTCGACCTTTTTCCGTTCGCCCAAGCATCCGCTTCTGGCCATCGGCCAGACGGCGTCGGAACTGAGCGGCCCGACCTTCGGGCATTCGCTGATTGGTCCGCTCGACAACGATTTGATCCGCAACTATGCGCAGGACGGCGGCGAGGCCATGGGCCAGCGCATGTTCGTTTACGGACAGGTGCTTGACGAGAACGCCAGGCCGGTGCCGAAGACGCTGGTCGAGTTCTGGCAGGCCAATGCCGCCGGTCGCTACCGCCACAAGCGCGAAGGCTACACGGCGCCGCTCGATCCCAATTTCGGCGGCTGCGGCCGCTGTCTGACCGACGAAAACGGGTTTTATTCGTTCCGCACCATCAAGCCCGGTGCCTACCCTTGGCCGAACAACGGCAATGACTGGCGCCCGGCCCATATCCACTTCTCGATCTTCGGGCATTCCTTTGCCCAGCGCCTAATTTCCCAGATGTATTTCGAAGGCGATCCGATGATCTGGCAATGCCCGATCGTCGGCACCATTCCCGACAAGTCGGCCATCGACCAGCTCATCGCCCGGCTCGACCGCGAGAATACAACGCCCATGGACGCGCTCGCCTATCGCTTCGACATCGTCCTGCGCGGGCGCCGCTCGACCATGTTCGAGAACAAGATGGAGGGCAATTGAGATGCTGCACAAGACGCAAAAGCTCAAGGAAACCCCGTCCCAGACCGCCGGTCCCTATGTGGCCATCGGCATGGCGCCGAACGTAGCGCGCTTCGCCGACATAAAGGGCGTCTTCCCCGAAGACCTCGGCACGCATGTCATCGGCCCGGACACGCCGGGCGAGCGCATTACCGTGGTCATCCGCCTCATCGACGGCGACGGCGTGCCGGCGTCCGACGCGATGATCGAGACCTGGCAGGCCGATGCTTCGGGCAAATACGTCGCCTTCGGGGAAACGCGCGCCGACGGCTTCACCGGCTTCGGCCGCCGCGCCATGACCGACGAGCGCAACGAATTCGTCATCGAGACCGTCAAGCCGGGCAGGGTGCCCGGTCCTGATGGCAGGCCCATGGCGCCGCATCTGTTGCTGTGGATCGTGGCGCGCGGCATCAATATCGGCCTGCAGTCCCGGCTCTATTTCGAGGACGAGCCGCACGCCAATGCCGAGGACTTCGTGCTCAACAAGATTCTCAACCCGGCCCGCCGGCCGACCCTGATCGCCAGGAAGGACGGCGGAAGTCCGACCCGCTACGTGCTCGATATCCATCTGCAAGGCCCGCACGAGACGGTGTTCTTCGACGTCTGACGCCTGCCGTCATTGCGAGGAGCGTTGCGACGAAGCAATCCAGGAGGGCAGACGCCGGTGTTTGCAGCCTTCCGGATTGCCACGCGCCTTGAAGCGCTCGCAATGACGATGGCAATGGTTTCCGCATCTCAATCGCGCCATCCGGTTATGGACGGCGCGATTTTTGCGTCAAATCAAGCCAACCTCTCCAGCATTATATAACCCTGACGCTATGAGATGCTGGCGCCATTTCATTTCCGTTTCCGTCTCGGTGCTGGCAGCTATGGACCGATCGCGAGAACGCTGGAGGAGGACCGGTGGCAAAATTCCTGTCTCTTGCCGATGCCGTTCGGCAGAACCTTCATACCGGCGATACCGTCGCTTTCGAAGGGTTCACCCATCTGATCCCGCATGCCGCCGCGCATGAGGCGATCCGGCAGGGCATTGCCGATCTGACACTGCTGCGCATGACGCCGGACATCGTCTACGACCAGATGATCGGCATGGGCCTAGCGAAAAAAGTAATCTTTTCCTATGCCGGCAATCCCGGCGTCGGCCTGTTGCGGCGCATGCGCGACGCCATCGAGAACGGCTACCCGCGCGCCATCGAGACCGTCGAACATTCCCATTCTGCCATGGCCCAGGCTTATGAAGCCGGCGCTTCCGGCCTGCCGCTCGCCGTTTTTCGCGGCTACAAGGGCGCCGGCCTGCCGGCGGTCAATCCGGACATCAGGACCGTGACCTGTCCCTTTACCGGCGAGGAACTGGCCGCTGTTCCGGCGCACCGGCCCGACGTGACCTTCATCCACGCCCAGAAGGCGAGCGCGAAGGGCGACGTGCTGGTCGAGGGAATCGTCGGCGTGCAGAAGGAGGCGGCGCTCGCCGCCAAACGCGTCGTCGTGACGGTCGAGGAGGTCGTGCCCGATTTCAAGGGCCTGCATCCCAATCTCTGCATCCTGCCGCATTGGACCATCGATGCCATCGCTGTCGTGCCCGGCGGCGCCCATCCCTCCTATGCCCACGGCTATTATGTGCGCGACAATGCCGCCTATCTCGACTGGGACGGGATCTCGGCCGATCGCGACGCCTTTGCCGCCTGGATGAAGGCCAATGTGCTGGAGGTCGGGCCCGAGGTGTTCGCGAGCCGCGTGGAGGGTCTGAAATGAGCGATTTCACGCCCAACGAGATGATGACCATCGCCGCGGCGCGGGCGCTCAAGAACGACGACGTCTGCTTTGTCGGCATCGGCGCCCCCTCGGCGGCCTGCAACGTGGCACGCCTGACCCACGCGCCCGACATCACCCTGATCTACGAAAGCGGCACCATCGGCACGCGGCCGGACGTGCTGCCGCTGTCGATCGGCGACGGCGAATTGTGCGAGACGGCGCTGACCACCGTCGCGGTGCCGGAAATGTTCCGTTACTGGCTGATGGGCGGGCGCATTTCCATCGGCTTTCTCGGCGCCGCCCAGCTCGACCGCTTCGGCAACATCAACACCACCGTCATCGGCGACTACAAAAACCCCAAGGTCCGGCTGCCCGGCGGCGGCGGAGCCCCCGAGATCGCCTCGTCCTGCGGCGAGGTCTTCATCACCCTAAAGCAGGCGCCGCGCGCGATGGTCGAACGCATCGACTTTTTTACCTCGTTCGGCCACGGAGAGGGTGGAGATCACCGTCAGCGCCTCGGCATCACCACCAAGGGCCCGACGCTGTTGATCACCGATCTCGCCATCTGGCGGCCCGATCCGGAGACCAAGGAATTCACCGTCCGGTCTCTGCATCGCGGCGTCACGCGCGACAGGGTTGAAGCGACCTGCGGCTGGAAGGTCAGGTTCGCCGATGCGCTCGACGAGACGCCGGAACCGACGGACCTCGAATTGACGACGCTGAGGGAATTGCAGGCCCGCACCAAGGCGGCGCACGAAGGCGGAGGACGGTCATGAGCGAAGCCTATATCTGCGCCTTTCGGCGCACGCCGATCGGCCGTTTCGGCGGCGCTTTGTCTTCGGTCCGGCCCGACGATCTCGGCGCCGTGCCGCTCATGGCGCTTCTGGAGGAAAATCCCGGCGTCGACTGGGAAGCCGTCGACGACGTCGTCTTCGGCTGCGCCAACCAGGCCGGCGAGGACAACCGCAACGTCGCGCGCATGAGCCTTCTGCTCGCCGGCCTGCCGGTCTCGGTGCCCGGCACCACGGTCAATCGCCTGTGCGGCTCGGGCATGGATGCTCTCATCATCGCCGCCCGCGCCATCCGCGCTGGCGAGGGCGAGCTCTTCATCGCCGGCGGCGTCGAATCGATGAGCCGCGCGCCCTTCGTCGTACCCAAGGCCGAAACGGCGTTTTCGCGGTCGATGTCGATCGAGGACACGACCATCGGCTGGCGCTTCGTCAATCCGTTGATGAAGGCGCAATACGGCGTTGATTCCATGCCGGAAACCGCTGAAAACGTCGCCGAGGACTACGGTGTTTCCCGCGCGGACCAGGACGGGTTCGCGTGGCGCAGCCAGCAGCGCACCGCCTCCGCCCAGGCCGATGGACGGCTGGCCCGGGAAATTGTTCCGGTGACCATCCCGCGACGCAAGGGCGAACCGCTCGTCGTCGATACCGACGAGCACCCGCGCCCGCAAACCTCGATCGAGGATCTCGCAAGATTGCCGGCGCCCTTCCGCCAGGGCGGTTCGGTCACAGCCGGCAATTCCTCAGGCGTCAATGACGGCGCCGCCGCGCTGATCGTCGCCTCGGGCAAGGCGGCAAGCAAATACAGCCTCACCCCGATCGCCCGCGTGCTCGGCGGAGCCGCGGCCGCCGTGCCGCCGCGCATCATGGGCATCGGTCCGGTGCCGGCGACGCGCAAGCTCTGCACCCGGCTCGGGCTGTCGGCGACCGATTTCGACGTCATCGAACTCAACGAGGCCTTCGCCAGCCAGGCGCTCGCCAGCCTGCGCGAACTCGGGCTTGCCGACGACGCAGGCCATGTCAATGGCAATGGCGGCGCCATCGCGCTCGGTCATCCGCTCGGCATGAGCGGCGCCCGCATCGCCGGCACGGCGGCGCTGGAGCTTTCCCTGACCGGCGGGCGGCGCGCCCTAGCCACCATGTGCATCGGCGTCGGGCAGGGCATCGCGATTGCGCTCGAGCGGGTATAGTCTTCGGCGCGGCTGGCGGAGAGATCGGTCGGCGGCAAGGCAAATCGGGAATTGGACGATGCTTGATCCGGCACGCCGCAGCGCGTCATGAGCGTTTCACCTTTCGATAGCGGATTGCTTGGCGGGCTTGCCGGCGATGCAGTGGTCGGTGCGTGGTTTTCGACCGAAGCGGAACTGGCCGCGATGAATGCCTTCGAGGCGGCATTGGCCACGGCCGAGGCCAACGAGGGACTTATCCCGAGCGAAGCCGCCAGGCATATCGGCGAACGGCTGCACAGCTTTGCGCCCGATATCGACGCCATCCGGGTGGCGACCGCCCGCGACGGTGTTGTCGGGGTCGACTATGTGCGCCAGTTGCGTGTCCATGTCGGCGAGCAACATGGCCGATACGTTCATTTCGGCGCAACCAGCCAGGACCTGGTCGACACCGCGCTGGTGCTGCGCCTCGGGCCGATCCTCGACGAATTCGACACGCGTCTTGCCGGCGTCATCGCAGCGCTCGACGCGCTCGATGGCAAATTCGGCGCGCGGGTGCTGATGGGTCACACCCGCATGCAGAAGGCCCTGCCGATCGTGGTAGCGGACCGTATCGCCGCCTGGCGGGCGCCGCTTGTTCGCCATTTGCAGCGGCTTGCCGCGCTGCGGCCACACCTGCTGATCGTCCAGCTCGGCGGCGCCGTCGGCACGCGCGACCGGCTCGGCGACAAGGGGTCGGCCGTGGCGCGGCGTCTGGCTGACAACCTCGGTCTCGGTTTTGCCGAAACCTGCTGGCACACCGGCCGGGACGGAATGGCGGAACTAGCGGGCTGGTGCGCCCTGACGGGCGGCAGCCTCGGCAAGATCGGCGCCGACATCGCCCTTCTCGCCCAGGCGGGCGACGAGATCGTCCTCGAACAGGGCGGGGCATCTTCGGCCATACCGAACAAGTCCAATCCCGTCGCCGCCGAAATGCTGGTGACGTTGGCCCGCTTCACCGCCACGCTCTCGGCCGGCATGAACCATGCGCTGGTCCACGAGCAGGAGCGTTCGGGCGCCGCCTGGATGCTCGAATGGCTGTTGCTGCCGCAACTCCTTGTCGCGACGGCGGCCGGCCTGCGCCTGGCGCGGGCGCTTTTGCACGGCGTCGCCGAACTGGGATGCGCCTGCAAGCGCTAGGCAGATTGAAGAATACAAACGCCGTTTCCCCGGTTCAGACATGCGACCGCTCCCGGGCTTCGATCGCAGGGTTCGACCGGTTTCGGCCTCCTGCGCAGTGGTGGGACAGGTTCCCGGCGTGGCGCCTGCGGCTGCTTCCGGTTGTCCTCTTGATTGGATCAGAAAGTCTGATACACACACCGCTCGGAACAACAACCTGGTCTGGGTGGCGTTTTGGCCCGCAATTTTCTTCTCATCGATCCCGAGGACGGCGTCGACGTTCTCAAGGGCTTGGCTTCGCCGGTGCGCATCAGCATTCTCAAGCTGCTGCACAAACAGGGACCGCTGAACATCAACGACATAGCGGAACGGCTCGACCTGCCGCAGTCCACCGTTTCGTCCAACGCCGCCCTTCTCGAAAAGGCCAAGCTGATCCGTACGGAGATGCAGAAGGCGCGCAAGGGCAACCAGAAAATCTGCTATTCGACCTTCGACGAAGTACTGATCGCCTTCCGCGAGGACTACGAAGCGCGCCAGAATGACGGGATCGAAGTAGCGATGCCGATCGGGCTCTATACGAGCTTCGAGGTCACTGCACCGTGCGGGCTGTGCACGCCGGACGGCATTGTAGGGCTGCTCGACGTGCCCGATTCCTTCCTCGACCCGAACCGGATGAAGGCTGGGCTCTTGTGGTTCACCCGCGGCTTTGTCGAATACCAGTTCCCCAACAATGCCCGCCTGTCCAATGGCGACGTCAACTCGATCCAGTTCATCCTCGAACTGAGCTCGGAAGTGCCCGGCACCAGCGCCGACTGGCCTTCGGACATCACCCTGGCCATAAACGGCGTCGACATCGGCACCTGGACCTCGCCCGGCGATTTCGGCGACAAGCGCGGCGTCTTTACGCCCGACTGGTGGAAGCTCAAGGGCTCGCAATACGGCAAGCTCAAGACCTGGGGCGTCGGCACGAATGGCACCTATGTCGACGGCGTCAAGATTTCCGACGTGTCGCTGGCCGATCTCGACCTCGGCAGTCATCATTCGATCCGGCTGCGCATTTGCGTGCGCGAGGATGCGAGGCATCCAGGCGGGATCAACATTTTCGGCCGCGGCTTCGGCAATTACGATCAGGATATCGTTCTGAGGATGCACACCAAGGGCTAACAGCCACGAAAATCCGACTTGACTGTCGGGCGTATCGCGTTTCATTATACCCAAGAAACCGATATAAACCAGATTTTCCGTTTTGCTAGGAGGACACGATGCGCGCGACAGCAACGGCGCATAGAGACTTTACGATTGCCAATATCGACAACCGTCTCTATGGCGCATTCCTCGAGCATCTCGGACGAGCGGTCTATTCAGGCATTTACGAGCCCGATCATCCGACCGCCGACACCAATGGCATGCGCCGCGACGTCATCGATCTGGTGCGGGCGCTTGACATTCCGGTCGTCCGCTATCCGGGCGGCAACTTCGTTTCCGCCTACAATTGGGAAGATGGCATCGGGCCGAAAGCGGCGCGGCCGACCCGGCTCGATCTGGCCTGGCACACCTCGGAATCGAACGAAGTCGGCATTCACGAGTTCGCCGACTGGTGCGATTCGGTCGGCACCAAGATGATGCTGGCCGTCAATCTCGGTTCGCGCGGCCTCGATGCCGCTCGCAATTTCGTCGAATACGTCAACCATCCCGGCGGTACATACTGGTCGGACCTGCGCAAGAAGAACGGCCGCGCCGATCCCTGGAACGTCAAGCTCTGGGCGCTCGGCAACGAGATGGATGGACCCTGGCAGGTCGGCCACAAGTCGGCCGCCGAGTACGGCCATCTCGCCAACGAGACGGCCAAAGCGGTGCGCGCCTTCGACAAGAGTCTCGAACTCGTCGTTTGCGGCTCCTCGCATGCCGACATGGTCACCTATCCCGACTGGGAGGCGACGGTTCTCGATGAAACCTACGAGAACATCGATTATATTTCGTTGCACATGTATTTCCGCAACGAAGAGAAGAACACGGCTAATTTCCTGGCACTGAGCGAAAAGCTCGATCGTTACATTGGAACCGTGGCGGGAACGATCAATTATGTGAAGGCCAAGAAGCGTTCAAAAAAGGATGTCTACATTTCCTTCGACGAATGGAATGTCTGGTATCATTCGAATAATGCCGACAGGAAAGTGCTTGGCGGCGACGATGGCTGGCCGCTGGCACCGCCGCTTCTCGAGGACATCTACAACTTCGAGGACGTGCTGATGGTCGGATGTGCGCTCAACACATTCATCCGTCGCTCCGACGTGGTCAAGATCGCCGCCATTGCCCAACTGGTCAACGTCATCGCGCCGATCATGACCGAGAAGGGCGGCAAGGCCTGGAAGCAGACCATCTACTATCCGTTCTATTTCGCCTCGCGCTATGGCCGCGGCACGGCGCTCAACCTCGCGGTCAAAAGCCCCGGCTACGACTGCGCGCATGGCGACAATGTGTCCTATGTCGATGTTTCGGCGGTACACAACGACGCGGACGGCACTGTCGCCGTGTTCGCCGTCAACCGGCACGCGAGTGAAACCATCGCCTTCGACCTGTCGCTTTTCGGCTTCGCCACGCCCCGCGTGCTGGAGCACAAGGTGATGACGCACCCGAACCTCGAAGCGGTGAACACGGCGCAACGGCCGGACGAGGTGGCGCCGCGCGATGGTTCCGGTGCCCAGGTGGACGGCAATTCCGTCACGCTGGCCCTGCCGCCGCACTCCTATCAGATGATCCGGCTAAAGGTCTGATCTGCCTCTCGGTCTCCTCCCGACCGACTCGGCGCGCCCCGCCCGGCGCGCCCTTCTTTTTTATATCTGCAAAATGGGTACATATCCCGTATCATGTTGACAATGACGGGGGTTGATGTAGCCTGATCCTGCAGGAGCACCGCCAAGGCGGACGCTTCAATGGGAGGAATAAAGATGAGGACCTTGACTACGCTGGCGGTTGCGGCCGCCGTGGCGATTGCGGGCTTTGCATCTGGTGCCATGGCGCAGGACGACGCCGCCCTGGCTCCGACTATGGATCTGCCGCGCAATGAAACCCTGATCATCAACAATCCGGAAGCTCCGGCCTCGAATCCCGACAGCTTCAACCTCTGGGTCGCCGGTTCCGGCGCCGCCAACTCGAACGGCCTGCACCAGCTCGCCCTCGATACGCTGTGGTTCATAGACCCGGATGCGGGTCTTGACGGCTCGCTGTACAACCAGCTCGCTTCCGAACCCTGGCAGTACAACGCCGATTTCACCGAAATGACCGTCAAGCTGCGTGAAGGCATCACGTGGAGCGACGGCGTTCCCTTCACCTCGGCCGACGTCAAGTACACGGTCGACCTGCAGGCCTCCACTCCGGGCTTCAACTGGAGCGCCCCGTTCGCCGACGCCATCGAAAGCGTCGACACGCCGGACGACTACACCGTCCACTTCAAGCTCAAGAAGCCGAATGCCCGTTTCCACGCCCTGTTCATGGTGCGCTGGAACGCGGCCTGGATCATGCCAAAGCACATCTTCGAAGCCCAGGCCGATCCGAAGTCGTTCAACTTCAACCCGCCGGTCGGCCTTGGCCCCTATACGCTGCACTCCTACGACCCGAACGGGTACTGGTACATCTGGGAAAAGCGTCCCGACTGGGACAAGACAGCGCTGGCCATCTGGGGTGAACCCGCGCCCAAGTACATCATCTACCAGTCGATTCCCGACGTCGACAAACGCCTGATCGAAATGGTCAACGGCAATCTCGACATGATCCACGACCTGTCGCCGGAAGGCATGTTCAATCTGGCCAAGCAGGACGAGAACGCGCGCGGCTGGTTCCCGGGCTTCCCGTACGCTCATCCCGATCCGACCCTGGTGATGGCGATCTTCAACAACCAGAAGGCGCCGTTCGACGACAAGCGCGTGCGCTGGGCTCTGACGCTGATGCTCGACCCGGTCGAAATGTCGATGGCGTCCTATCGCGGCGCTGCCACCCTGTCGGCCATTGCCATGCCGCCGACCGGTACGCATACCGACGACTACCACGGCCCGCTGCAGCAGTGGATCACCGACTACGAGCTCGATACCGGCAAATCCAAGATCAAGCCGTACGATCCCACCGTCGGCACCCAGATCGCCAATATGGTCCGTCCGCAGTTCGGCGACGCCGTTCCGACCGACGCAACCATGATCAACAAGTCGTTCGGTTACGGCTGGTGGAAGAAGGACGTCAAGGCGGCTGGCGAGCTGCTCGAGGCGGCCGGCTTCACCAATCAGGGCGGCAAGTGGTTCAAGCCCGATGGCGAGCAGTTCAAGATCACCATCAACACCTTCACCGATGGCGTGGTGAATCGCCTTGGTACCGACATTGCCCAGCAGTGGACGCTGGCGGGCGTCGAGACGACTCCCGTCGCCGACCCGGTGATCTACGGCACCACGCTCGATCTCGGCCAATTCGACGTTGCGACGGCCTGGTCGATCGAAACCTGGGGCGGCAATCCCGACCTGTCGTTCTTCCTTGACAGCTGGCATTCGGACTATCTGTCGCCTGCCGGCGAACGTCAGACGGCCCGCAACTGGCAGCGCTATTCGGACCCGCGGCTCGACAAGATCATCGAGACGATGCGCGTGACCGAATTCACCGACCACGAAGCCAATGTCGCGCTCGGCAACGAGTTCATCAAGCTCATGGTCGACGAGATGCCGTTCATGCCGATCATGTCGTTCAACGTGTTCTCGGCCTACGACACGCGCTACTGGACCGGTTTCCCGACTGCCGAAGAGAAGCCCTACGCCAATATCGTCAACAACTGGTCGAACTCGAAGTATATCTTCACCCAGTTGAAGCCTGCCGGAAACTAGGGCATCACCTGCAAGACTGGGCGTCCGGTTACGACCGGACGCCTGCCCTCCAAACGGGTGGAACGGGAAACTTGAATAGATGAAGGCGTATTTTCTGTTCGCGCTCAAGCGCCTGCTGCAGCTTTTCGCTGTCTGTTTTGCCGGCATTTCAGCCGCCTTCTTCATCTCCCACCTGTCCCCGATCAGCCCCGTCGACTCCATCATCGGTCGCGTCTCGGGTCGGTCGACCTACAGCCCCGAGGCCATTCGGGCGCTTCGGGCCACCATGACCGAGCTATTCGGTCTCGATGTGCCACTCTGGCAGCAATATCTCAATTTCTGGGGGCGTTTCGTCACCGGCGACCTGGGCCCGTCATTGCTGGCCTTTCCGACGCCCGCCCTTCGCCTCGTCATGATTGCCTTGCCCTGGACCTTCGGACTCCTGACGGCGACCATCATCATCAACTGGCTGATTGGCAACATCCTTGGCGGCCTCGCCGGCTACTACCAGAACAACCGATTCCTCAAGGCCTTCGGAATCGTCGCCATCGGCCTGCAGCCGATCCCGCACTATATCGTTGCCTTCCTGATGGTGATCCTCTTCGGGTTTTTGTGGCCGATCCTGCCGATCAGCGGCGGCTTTGCCATGAATGTCAGGGTCGCCTGGACGCCCGAATTCGTCCTGTCGGTTCTGCACTACGCCCTGCTTCCGGCCTTGTCGCTGGTGCTGGTTGGCATCGGCACCTGGTTCCTTGGCATGCGGGCGCTGGTCTCGAACATCGTGACCGAGGACTATGTCACCTATGCCGAGCTCGCCGGCGTCAAGCGCCCCACGATCCTGTTCGCCTATGTGATCCGCAATGCCATGATCCCGCAGCTGACGTCGCTGGCCATGACGCTCGGCCTGATCTTTTCCGGTACGATCATCATCGAGCAGGTGTTCTCCTATCCCGGCCTCGGCACCCTTTTGGTCCGGGCCGTGAACGAGGGCGACACCACGGTGGTGCTGGCGGTTTCCTCGATCGCGATCATCGCGGTCGCCACGGCGATCTTCATCATCGACCTGCTGCATCCGATCTTCGATCCGCGCGTGCGAGTGGAATAGGCCATGTTCAGCGTCTTCCGCGATCTGCTCCGCTACAATGTCGAGTTTCTCATCGGTGTCGTTCTGGTCGGATTCATTACCATCTTCGCCTGCCTGAGCTTCTTCGCGCCCATGGAACCGGCGATGGTCTATGTCGTCCCGCCGGATCAGCCTCCGAGTTGGCAATTCTGGTTCGGCACCAACTCGCGTGGCCAGGATATGTTCTGGCAGTTGACGGACGCGTTCTGGAACTCGTTGACATTCGGGCTGACCGTCGCCGTCATCAGCCGCATCATTTCGATCGTCATTGGCATGATGGCCGGATATCTGGGAGGGATATTCGATCGCGTTTTCATGTTCTTTGCCGACATCTTCGTCGCCATCCCGATCTTTCCGATCCTGATCCTTTTCTACTTCGTTCTCAGAAGCGATCTGAATTCGTTCAATCTGGCGCTCGTCATGGCCTGTTTCGGCTGGCCTTACGACGCCCGCCTGATCCGGACGGTGGCCCTTGGCCTCAGGCATCGCGAGTTCACCCGCCAGGCCGTGTTTGCCGGCATGTCACCTGTCAAGATCATGTTCGAGGAACACCTGCCCTATGTCATGCCGATCATCTTCTCGACCGCCATGGCCAACATGATCTGGTCGATCGGTCTTGAGGTCACGCTGGCGGTGCTCGGCTTCACCAACATAACGATCCCGACGGTCGGGACGACCCTGTTCTGGGCAAACAACCACTCGGCCCTGATTGTCGGGATCTGGTGGTGGATTCTCATCCCTGTGGTGCTGCTCGTGATGATGTTCATCGGCCTGTTTCTACTGGCGGTATCGATGAACGAGTACATCGATCCGCGCAGCCGGCTCCGGCGGATGGGAGCCTGACCATGGCCGACATACTGACGGTTCAGGGGCTCAAGGCCTACTACCTGATGAACTATTATGGCATCTCGCGCGAGGTCAGGGCCGTCGACGACATCACCATGACGGTCAAGCACAACGAGATCTACGGCATCGCCGGCGAAAGCTCGAGCGGCAAGACCAGCTTCATCAAGGTTCTGGCCGCCGCCATCCGTCCGCCGCTCGAGGTGGTCGCCGGCAGCGCCGTCTATGATTTCGGCGGGCAACAGGTCGATCCGACGACAGCCAGTCCGGACGTGCTCAAGCAAATTCGCTGGAAGCATCTGAGCTACATCATGCAAGGCTCGATGAGCGTGCTCAATCCTGTCCGGCGCATCGAGAAGAGTTTTGTCGACTTCGCCATGGAACCGCTCGGGTTGAGTGGCAAAGCCTTCTGGAACCGGGTGCGCGATCACCTGGCCCATCTCAAACTGTCGCCCAATGTCTTGCGCGCCTATCCGCACGAATTGTCGGGAGGCATGCGCCAACGCGTCACCATCGGTCTTGCCACGGTCTGTCACCCCGAATTCATCATCGCCGACGAACCGACGACAGCCCTCGACGTGGTGGTGCAAAAGGACGTGCTGGCGCTCCTCAGGAACATCCAGCAGGAGATCAAGTCCTCGGTGGTGTTCGTGACGCACGACATGGCCGTTCATGCCAACATTGCCGACCGCGTCGGCATCATCTATGCCGGGCGCCTGGTCGAGGAAGCCCGTACCCGCGATCTCTTCATGTCGCCCAGGCACCCCTATACCGGGCATCTGGTCGCAAGCCTGCCGCGCATCGGCGACACGCGGCAGCGCCCGGCGCTCGAAGGCCGGCCGCCCAATCTCGCCGAGCCTCCGCCGGGCTGCCGGTTTCATCCGCGCTGCCCGCTCGCCATCGACAGGTGCCGCTCCGAAGTGCCGCCGCTCGTCACCGTCGCCGAGGAGCATCGGGCGGCCTGCTGGCGCTCCGACGAGGTACGCCCGGTGCTCGATGCCGATTTGCCGCGCAATCGGGCGGAGGTTTCGTGATGACCGCGCTTCTGGAAGTCGAGCACGTCTACAGGCGCTTCCCGATGGGCGGCATTCTCGCCCGCGATTTCACCGACGCCGTCGTCGATGCCCAGTTCACGCTCGAGAAAGAACGGCCGGAAATCTTCACGATCATCGGCGAATCAGGCTCCGGGAAGACGACGCTCGCCCGCATGATCCTTGGGCTCGACGTGCCAACGAGCGGTCAGATCCGGTACCTTGGTCGACCGGTTCCGACCAGCATGTGGGGCCGCGCGCGACACGATTTCATGGCCAGGGTACAGCCGGTCTTCCAGAATCCGTTCGAGGCGTTCAATCCGCTGAAGCGGGTCGACCGCTATCTCGAATCGACGGCGACGGCATTCCGGGCGCCCCGCAGCCGCGCGGAAATCGATCGGGCGATGGACGAGGCGCTGGTCAAGGTCGGCCTGACGCTTGCAGAGGTAAAGGGGCGCTATCCGCACGAACTCTCGGGTGGTCAGTTGCAGCGCTGCGCCATCGCCCGCGCCCTCGTGTGCGATCCGGAAGTGCTGATCGCCGACGAGCCGGTGTCGATGGTCGACGCCTCGCTGCGCATGGCCATCGTCAACCTGTTGAAATCTCTGCGCGACGACTTTGGCGTGCATGTCATTTACATCACCCACGACCTCGCAACGGCCTATTACATCTCGGACCGCATCATCATCATGCAAAAGGGCAGGGTGGTCGAAATGGGGCCGGCACGCCTGGTGCTGGAAAATCCGCAGCACCCTTATGCCAGGCTGCTCAAGGCTTCGGTGCTGTCGACCGAAAACGCCGGCCACGGCGATCTGGCGCCGGCTACCGACCTGATCGCGGCCAGCGACGAAATGCTGGCCAAGGCCGTGCACAGCCACATGGTCGAACAGCCCGACGGGCGCTTTGTGCGCTCCAACCCGTGAACGCCGCCTTCAGCGCTTCAGCGTGAAGGCGTCGCTTTCGCCCTCGATCAGCTCGGTTGGCCAGACCTGGCGGATGATGCCGGCAGGATAGGCCTTGGCATAGCGCGGCATCGACGCCAAAAGCGCCTTGCCGAGCGCCACCCCGAGACTGTCGAGGTCTTCGCGAAAATAGGTCAGGCGCGGCGACAGGAACGGCGATTGCGGGCTGTCGCGCCCGATCACCGCAATATCCCCGCCGGGCTCGACGCCGGCCTCGCCGAGACGGCGATACAAGCCGGTGGTCAGGCTCGGATTGAGCAGCACGATGGCGCTTGGCCTGTCCGGGAGCGCCAGCAGCCGGTCGGCGATGTCGTAGCCGCTCGCCTCGTTGGGAACGAAGCCGAACACCAGTTGCGGGTCGAGACCAAGACCGTGGGCGGCGAGCGCCGCGCGCGCCGCCTCGGTGAACACGAAGCCGAGATTGGTTTCGTCGTCGGGCACGGTGATGGCGATGCGCCGATGGCCCTTGCGCACCAGCCGATCGATCGACCGTTCGGCCATGCCGGCGAAATCGGTGTCGATCCAGGGCTGGCCGGCATCGGATTGCGAGCGGCCGAGCGTGACGAAGGGCACGCCGCGTTCGGCGAGGAAATCGATGCGGCGGTCGACGCGCTGCGTCGAGCTGAGAATGATGCCGTCGGCGAAGCTGCGCGACACCATGCGCTTCAAATAGCCCTCGGCATCCTCGTCGGACGGGCAGAGCAGGGCGACGAGGTCGAGATGATGCCTGGCCAGTGCCGTCTGGATGCCGTTGAATACGCCCATGATGAAGGTATCGCCATGGCCGGTGATGTTGTGCCCGGTCTGCATCATGAAGGCGACGACGCCGGTCTGGCCGCGCCTCAAGCTGCGGCCGGACTGGTTGGGCACATAGCCGAGCTGGCGCGCAACGTCCTGCACCCGCCGGCGCGTCGCCTCGCTGACGTCCGGACGGTTGTTGAGCGCGCGCGACACGGTGCCGATCGATAGATTGAGCTGCTGCGCCAGCCGCTTGATGCCGATCATCGTCTTGTTCAGGTCCTCCCGCAGCCTCCAATAAAGCAAACCGCGCCAGTGGCCAATTGACTCGCAAACGTTTTCGGAGATAATCCCGTAAACGTTTACGGCGCAAGCGGGCTTCGCAAAGCTCGCTGCCGTACCGGGAGGAAGAACGGCATGCATCCCGCCCCCGCACAGGTCGGTCCCGATGTGTCCAACGCAGCGCGCGCCACATCCGGAAAGGCCATGTCCGTGGCGAGCGTTCCGATCCCCGATACAAATCGATCTTTCCGCGCGGCCGCCGCGCGGTCTGAGCGACACGCCGCCCGGTCACCGTCCGGGCATCCCGACCCGATTCCGGTAGCAGGAACGATGCGCACCGGTTTCATGGAAACTGGCCATCCAAGGAGGAGGACTAAATGAATCGACTCGCCAAACTGGCGGTTGCGCTTGCAGCCACCGCCGCCCTCAGCACCGGCGCCGTGCTCGCCCAGGACAAGGTGCTCAAAGTCTGGCACTACGAGCCCGCCGACAGCGCCCTCGGCATCGCCTGGCAGGCGGCGATGGACAAATACCGGGAAACCTATCCCGACACCGATCTGCAGTTCGAACTCAAGACTTTCGACCAGATCAACCAGGCCGGCACGATGATTCTCAATTCGGCCGAGGCCCCCGACGTTCTCGAATACAACAAAGGCAACGGCACCGCCGGCCTCGCCGCGTCGCAGGGCCTGCTGCAGGCGCTCGATGACGTCTATCACGCACGCGGCTGGGACAAGATCATCGCCGAAGAGGCCCTCGGCCTCGGCAAGTATGACGAACTCGGCGTCTTCGGTTCCGGCCCGCTGATCGGCATCCCGAACTACGGCGAATTCGTCTCGGTCTTTTACAATGCCGACATGCTCGAAGCGCGCGGCATGGCCGTCCCGACAACCCTCGAGGAATTCACGGCGATCATGGACACCTTCGTCGCCGAAGGCATCACCCCGATCGCCGAGGCGGCCAACGACTATCCGGCCCAGCACCTGATGTACATGCTGACCCTCAAGAACGCCGACGCCGACTGGATCGCCAATTTCGAGGGCGTCAAGCAGGATCTCGACACCGCGCCGTTCCTGGCCGCCGGCCAGATGCTGGTCGACTGGGTCAGCAAAGGCTACATCTCGACGGACGCCACCGGCATGAATGCCGACGACATGACCAACCAGTTCATGGCCGGCGCCTCGCCCTTCGTGGTCGGCGGCACCTGGCTCTCGACCAGCTACGGCAATATCGAGGCCTTTACCGCCAGCCAGTTCCTGTTCCCGGGCCAGAAATACGCGCCGGGCTCGACGGGCAACATGTGGGTCGTTCCGGTCAACGCCAAGAACAAGGAAGCGGCCTACGACTTCATCGAGATCACGCTCAGCCCCGACGTCCAGAACATCATGGGCAATGAGGGTGGTCTGCCGATCGCAGCCAATTCCGATACCGTCACCAATCCGGTCGGCAAGACCACGACCGCCCTGTTCGGCGAACTCGTTTCCCGCGGCGGTCTCGGCTACTATCCGGACTGGCCGGTGCCGGGCTTCTACAACGAGGTCCTGCAGGCGACCCAGGCCGTTATCGGCGGCACGGCGACCCCCGAGGAGTTCGCGGCCCGTCTCAAGGCCTTCTACGACGAAGGCCGGGCGATGATGTAGTCTAATCCGCTTGCGGGGCGGCGCGTCCGCCCCGCATCCTTTCCCGCTTCGGACGGCCCGATCGACGGACAGCTCATGGCGACAGTGACCAAATCCTACCGGCAGAACAATTCGGCCTATTGGCTCTATCTCTTTCCGGGCCTGATCGGCTTCGTGCTCGTCGTCGGTATCCCGTTCCTGATGAACATCGGCATCAGCTTCACCAAGTGGCGCGGCATCCGCATGCCCACCTTCATCGGGCTCGAAAACTACGAGCGGCTGATCACCGACGGCGCCTTCTGGATGTCGCTCCAGCATACCCTGTTCTTCGTGGTGGCCATGGCGGTGGTGCCTACGATCATTTCCCTGATCGTCGCCTCGGTGCTGTTCGACTATGTCAGCGCCCGCTTCGGCCAGCAGATGTCGAGTTTTTTCCGCGCCGGCTACTACCTGCCGCAGATCCTGCCGATCTCGGTGGCGGGCGTGCTCTGGGGCTGGATCCTCAACCCGCATGGCGTTCTCAACCTCATTCTCGACGCCACCGGCCTCGGCGCGCTGTCGAGCAACTGGCTCGGCGACCAGACCCTGGCCATCTATTCCCTCGGCTTCGTCATGGTCTGGCTGCAGATCGGCTATTCGCTGGTCATCTTCATGGCCGGGCTCGCCCGCGTCGACCCCGCGCTCTACGAGGCGGCCGAACTCGACGGCGCCGGCGCCGCCCAGCGCTTCTGGTACGTCACCATTCCGATGCTCAGGCCGGAAATTTTCGTCATCGGCCTGACCACGACCATCGCCGCACTCAAGGTCTTCGCGCCGGTTTATGTCATGACCAATGGCGGGCCGGACAACGCCACGCTCGTGCCATCGTTCTTTTCCTACTACCATTTCTTCTCGACCGTTCGCATCGGCTACGGCGCCGCCATCGCCACGGCGCAGACGGCCATCACCATCGTGCTCGCCCTGATCTTCCTCTGGGTGCAGGCGCGCCAGACCGAGGAGGCGGCCCATGACTGATCAGGTGCTGTCCGCTCTGTCCGCACCCGGGACTTCCGCCGGCCTCAATGTGCCACGCCACAGGCGCGGGGTCTTGAGATGGTGGGTGCTGGCGCTGCTGATCGCCTTCCTCGCCTTCATGCTGGCGCCGATCTTTTTGGCGCTCAACAATGCCCTGAAATCGGCTGCCGACTATGCCACCAACGGGCCGCTGGCCCTGCCGACTAGCCTCGATTTCACCGGCGTCGTCGGCTTCTGGGACTATGTCGATTTCCCGAAAAAGCTGTGGAACAGCCTGCTGCTCAGCGCCTGCGCCGCCCTTTTCGGCGTCGCCCTGAGCCTGTTCAACGCCTATGCCATCGGCATCGGCCGCATCAAGGGCGGACGGGTCATGCTGGTCATCCTCTTGCTCGGCATCATGATCCCGCAGGAATCGCTGGTCTATCCGCTCTACTACATCGCGAAATCGGTCGGCATCTACGACTCGCTGTTCTCGGTGATCATCATCTTCACCGTGCTGCAGTCGATCTTTGGCACCTATTTGTTGTCGGCGGTGCTGACCTCGTTCCCGCGCGAGATTCTCGAAGCAGCAAGGGTCGACGGCGCCAACCGCTGGCAAATCCTTTGGTATGTCATCACGCCGATCCTCAGGCCAACCCTGGCGGTGCTGGCGACCTTTTATTTCATCTGGACCTGGAACGAGTTCCTCATTCCCCTGGTCCTTCTGATTTCGAACACCAACCAGACCGTTTCGGTGGCCCTCGGCAATCTTTCCGGTCAATACGTGTCGCAACCGACCATCACCGCCGCGGCATCGCTGCTCGGCATCCTGCCGACGGTGATCTTCTTTTTGATCTTCCAGCGCACCCTGACCAAGGGCGTGGTCGTGGGAGCGGTGAAATGACTGCCGGCGCCGGCAATGGGGCAGGGGCACGCCCGTCGCGCGCCAAGGCCAGAAAGGACTGACACATGGGAGCCGTCACCATCAGCGACGTCCGCAAGAGCTTCGGCACGATCGAGGTTCTGCACGGCATTTCCGTCGATATCGCCGAAGGCGAGTTCGCGGTTCTCGTTGGTCCCTCGGGCTGCGGGAAATCGACCCTTTTGCGCATGATCGCCGGGCTCGAGGATATCAGTTCGGGCGAGATTTCCATCGGCGACCGCGTCGTCAACCAGCTGGCGCCCAAGGATCGCGACATCGCCATGGTGTTCCAGTCCTATGCGCTCTATCCGCATATGACGGTTGCCGAGAACATGGGCTTCTCGTTGAAGCTGGCCGGCGTGCCCAAGCCGGAGCGGCGCAAGCGCGTCGAAGAGGCTGCCGCCATTTTGGGCCTGACCGACTATCTCGACCGCCAGCCCCGGCAATTGTCCGGCGGCCAGCGCCAGCGCGTCGCCATGGGCCGCGCCATCGTGCGCAAGCCGGCGGTGTTCCTGTTCGACGAGCCGCTCAGCAATCTCGACGCCAAGCTCAGGGTGCAGATGCGCTCCGAGATCAAGCAGAACCATCAGCGCCTGAAGACGACGACCGTCTACGTCACCCATGACCAGATCGAGGCCATGACCATGGCCGACCGCATCGTCGTGATGAACGCCGGCCGGATCGAACAGATCGGCTCGCCGCTCGAGCTTTACGACACCCCAGCCAATCTGTTCGTAGCCGGCTTCATCGGTTCGCCGGCGATGAACCTCTTGACCGGCGTGCTCGAAGCCGACGCCTTTGTCGCCGACGGCGGCACCCGTATCGCTCTCGGTTCGGCGGGCGCCAGGGGCGCGGCCGGGCGCAAGGCCGTTCTCGGCATCCGCTCGGAGCATTTCGCCCTCGCCCCCGAGGGCGGCGGTCTTCAAGCCCGCATCCTCACCATCGAGCCGACCGGTTCGGAGACCCAGGTGGTCCTGACGCTCGCGGGCCGCGACATCGTCGCCGGCTTCCGCGAACGCATCGCGGCGCGGCCGGGCGACCTGCTCTCCATCCAGCCGCAGGCCGAAAGCTTCCACCTCTTCGACGCCGAAACCGGCGCAAGGCTCTAGTCGCGTGTGGGCCGGCGCGATCCGGCCCCGACAGGACGTTTCTCGATGAAATTCAGTGACGGCAATTGGATGATCCCGGAGAACCTTTCTCTGCTTCATCCGGTCTTTGTGCATGAGGTACGGGTCGAGGGCGACGAACTCGTCGCCCATATCGCCTCGCGCGATCTTGAAACGCGCGGCGACCAGCTCAACCTCATGGTGTTCACCCTGAGACTGTTCGCCGCCGCCGAGGGCGTCATCGGCGTCCGCATCGAGCATTTCCGCGGCGGCAGGCGGCAATTGCCCGAATTCGCCCTCAACCGTGAGCCCGGTGTCGCCCGCATCGCCGAGGACGACGCCGCCATAACGCTTCACGCCGGCGCGCTTTCCGTCCGCATTCCGCGCGCCGGCCGCTACACGCTCGACTTCCTGCGCGACGGCGAACGCCTGACCGGATCTGGCTACAAGGCCTCCGGCTATGCCGCCGACGCGGAGACCGGCTCGACCCATGTCTACGAACGCCTCGACCTCGGTGTCGGCGAAAATGTCTACGGCATGGGCGAACGTTTCTCGCCCTTCGTCAAGAATGGCCAGTCGATCGACATCTGGAACCGCGACGGCGGCACCGGCACCGACCAGGCCTACAAGAACATCCCGTTCTTTTTGACCAATGCGGGCTGGGGCCTGTTCGTCAACCATCCCGGCATGGTCGAGTTCGAGATCGCCTCGGAAAAGGTGTCCAAGGCCCAGTTCAGCGTCAAGGGCGAAGCCCTCGAATACTACGTCATCAACGGGCCGACGCCGAAACAGGTCCTTGTGCGCTACACCGGTCTGACCGGCCGCCCGGCGCTGCCGCCGGCCTGGTCATTCGGGCTGTGGCTCTCGACTTCGTTCACGACGAAATATGACGAAATGACCGTCAACTCCTTCGTCGACGGCATGCGCCAGCGCGGCGTTCCCTTGCAGGTCTTCCATTTCGACTGCTTCTGGATGCGTGGGCTGCACTGGTGCGATTTCGAGTGGGATCCCGACACCTTTCCCGATCCGGAGGGCCAGATCGGCCGCCTCAAGGACCGCAAGACCAATATCTGCGTCTGGATCAATCCCTATATCGCCCAGATGTCGCGCCTGTTCGACGAGGGCGTCGAGAAGGGCTATTTCGTCAGGCGCCCCGACGGCTCCGTCTGGCAATGGGACCGCTGGCAGCCGGGCATGGCGATCGTCGATTTCACCAATCCGGAAGCCTGCGACTGGTATTGCGGTCATCTGAAGCGCCTCATCGACATGGGCGTCGACAGCTTCAAGACCGATTTCGGCGAGCGCATCCCGACCGATGTCGTCTGGCACGACGGCTCGGACCCCGAGCGCATGCACAATTATTACGCCTATTTGTACAACAAGACGGTCTTCGACCTGTTGCGCCGCGAGAGGGGCGACGACGCCATCGTCTTCGCGCGCTCGGCCTCGGTCGGTTCGCAGAAATTCCCCGTCCACTGGGGCGGCGACTGCGATTCCAACTACGAATCCATGGCCGAAAGCCTGAGGGGCGGCCTGTCGCTCGGCCTTTCCGGCTTCGGCTTCTGGAGCCACGATATCGGCGGCTTCGAGGGCACGGCACCGCCCGATGTCTACAAGCGCTGGTGCGCTTTCGGCCTGTTGTCGAGCCATTCGCGCCTGCACGGCTCGGACAGCGTGCGCGTGCCCTGGGCCTTCGACGAGGAGGCGGTCGACGTCCTCAGGCATTTCACCGAGATCAAGTGCCGCCTCATGCCCTATCTCTGGGCGACGGCGCAGGAAGCCCGCGACACGGGCGTGCCGATGATGCGCGCCATGTTGCTGGAATTTCCCGACGATCCCGGCTCGGCGCCGCTCGACCGGCAATACATGCTCGGCGGATCGCTGCTGGTGGCACCGGTCTTTGCCAAATCCGGCGTGGTCGATGTCTATCTGCCGCCCGGCACCTGGACGCATTACCTCACCGGCGAACAAAAACAGGGTGGCTGGCACCGCGAGACCCACGATGTCTTTTCGCTGCCGTTCTATGTGCGCGAGAATACGCTGCTGCCGACCGGCGCCCGCGGCGACACGGTCGAATACGACCATGTCGATGGCGCGGTGCTCGAACTCCACGCCCTCGGCGACGGCAGGACGGCACAATGTGTCGTGTCGACAAGCGCGCCGGACGGCGGCACACTGGAAGTCACGGCGCGCCGCGACGGGCCGGTCATCCATGTCGAGGCAAAGGGCACGAAACCCTGGCAATTGCTTGTCGTCGGCGAGAACATGGTCTCGTCCAGCGGCGCGGCGACACGGACCGGGCGCGGCACGCTTGTCGAGGGCCGCGGCAGCTTCACCCTGACGCGCGCCTGAGCCTTTTCGCACGCGCTGGAGTGCTGCAATGTCTGATTGGGAATCCGAAATACGCGCGATCGCGCAACCCGCGATCGCGCGCTCCAAGGCCATCGCGAGCCTTGAGGTCGGCCGGGGCATCCTCAGGGACGCCGGCGACATCATCAGGCGCGATTTCGACGGCACAAACGTCGTGGTCTTTGCCGACGAGGCCGGGTTCGCCGCTGCTGGCCCGGCCTTTGTGGCGAGCGCCGAACGGGCCGGCTTCGCCGTCCGCGCCCATGTCATCCCGGCAAGGCCGCGCCCCAAGGCCAGCGCCGAGCTGTCCGAAAGCTTCGAACCGCTGATCGCGACCGACACCATCCCCGTCGCGCTCGGCTCGGGGGTGATCAACGATCTCGTCAAGCTGGCGGCCTTCCGCCGCGACCGCCCCTATTGCGTTGTCGCCACGGCGGCTTCGATGGACGGCTATGCCTCGGCCGGCGCGCCGCTTTCGAAAAACGGCTTCAAGATGACCATTGCGGCGCGCTGCCCACGCTCGATCATCGCCGATCTCGACGTGATCGCGGCGGCGCCGGCGGAGATGGCCGGCTGGGGCTATGGCGATCTCGCCGGCAAGATACCGGCCGGCGCCGACTGGATCATCGCCGACGCGCTCGGCATCGAGCCGCTCGATCCCAATGTCTGGCCCCTGGTGCAGGGACGTCTGGGCGACTGGCTCGGCGATCCCAGCGGGGTCCGGGCAGGGGACTTCGCCGCGGTCGCCAAGCTGTTTGCCGGGCTCGTCATGGGCGGTCTCGCCATGGAATTTCACGGCTCCTCGCGCCCGGCTTCCGGCGCCGAACACCAGATCGCCCACATGTGGGAGATGCAGGGCCTGACCTTTGCCGGCGAACGCGTCTCGCACGGCGCCTGCGTCGGGGTCGGCACGGTCACCGTGCTGTCGCTCTATCAGTGGCTTCTGGCTCAGGACCTGTCGGCACTCGACATCGGTCGTGCCGTGAACGCGGCCCGCGACCTCGATGCCAAATATGCCGAGATCGACCGCCTCATTCCCGCCAGCCGCATCGCCGAACGTGCCCGCGCCGAAACCGCCGCCAAGCATGTCGATGGCAATGCCTTAGGGGCACGGCTTATGCGACTGGTGAAGGGCTGGCCTGAGCTGAAGCGGCGCCTCGCCACCCAGGTCGTGCCGCCCTGGGAAATGGCGGAATGGCTCAAGGCGGCCGGCGCGCCGGTCTCGGCGGCCGATATCGGCGTCGCGCCGGCTGATTTCGAGACGACGGTGCGCGCCGCCCGCTTTCTCAGGAGCCGCTACACGATCTTCGATCTTTTGGACGAGACGGGCCTGCTCGATGCCGCCCTGCACGATGTCGGCATCGCCGGAACGGGACAGGGCTGACACGCGACATCTTGCGCCTCAGCCGAAATGCAGGAAGGCGGCGAGAAGGTCGGTGCGGCGCAGGACGCCGACCAGTTCGCCGTCGCGCAACACCGGATAGGCACGATAGGGCTTGTCGAGGAACGTCTGGGCCGCTGTGACGAAATCCGTCGTGGCGTCAAGCGTTTCGATCTCTGTCATCATGTAGTCCTTCACCGAACCGCGCCATTGCCGGTAGTAGCTGGCATTAAGGGCCGAGCGGAAGCAGTCCTTCTGGGTGATGACGCCGATCAGGGCGCCGGTGTCGTC
>JAHJQZ010000113.1 GCA_018818925.1 Alphaproteobacteria bacterium | reverse complement strand
GTCCGGGGGGGGGGGGGCCGTTTGGTATGGCTTGTTCGGGATGGCGACGCAGGCCAGTGGGGCTGCCGCCGATGAAACGGTGGGACTGGCAAATATGACTTCGCTTGTTTGGCAGATTGTCGGAATCGTCCTTGTAATTGGGACAATCTGGATCGGATTCCGAAGCTGGCGGCAGCGCATCGACCACAAGCCTTCCAGGTCCGAGACCCTGGCCGCGATCGTCTTGTCGGCAACGCTGGCAGGAGGATTCTGGGGGGCATTTGCATGGTGGCAGAACCTTTCCTACGCTTTTCCCTGGCCCCTGCCGGGATTGGCCGCACACATGCTGGCGGTAGCGGGATGGTCTTTCGCCCTGGCATCGGCGCTCGCGCTCAGGTGTTCCTATCCGACGCATCTTCGATTGGTGCATTTGATGCTGTGGGTTTACCTTGCTCCGTTGACTCTGGCGATCCTGATACTGCATCTTGATCGTTTCGATTTCGCGCGCGAGGTCACAGTTACCTTCTTTATTATTGTAGTTCTATTGTTGGTAGCCAGCACAATCGCGCTGGTCACGCTGCCGCGAAGTGATCCGGTTGCCGGCGCACCGCCAGGTACGATCGCGTCCTGGGCCTTGCGGCTGATTGGTGGAGTGGCAGGGCTTTGGGCCGTTGTCCTATTTGTAAAGCCAGACGGACCGTGGCCCCTGATCTGGCCCTGGCCAGGAGACGCACTCACCACACGTTTGATCGCGTCGATGTTTCTGGCGATTTCGGTCGGCGCTCTTGCTGCGCTGCCCAGCCAATGGCTGGCCCGCACGGTGTTCTGGACAACGGTAACCTATGGGGCAGGCGTGGTGATTGCCGGGTTCGCGCATGTGATGACAGCCAAGCCGTCACCGATGGGGTACGCGGTGGTGACGCCGCCAGTGTCCTATATGGTCGTTTGGGGGGCATTGGGCATCGTGGCGGCTTTGGCACTGGTTGCATCGCAGCATGCAGGTGTCGAAGGCCTGGGTAGGCGGGCTAAAGAGGGCTGATCGATTTGCCTGCAGCAGCATCGACCGGGTGTCCCCACCCCACCCGACCCGGCTATCGCCGGGCCACCCTCCCCATCGAAGGGGAGGGAAGCACAAGGCGCGGTCAGGAGAAAACCCCATGTTCGTCCGCCTGCAATCCGAGCCCTTCGATCCGGGCGCCGAGACCAACGCTTTCCTCGCGGGCCGCGCCGAGGCCGGGGCGCTGGCAAGTTTCGTCGGCACGGTCCGCTCGACGCCCGAGCGACCGATAAGGACCATGACGCTCGAATACTATCCGGCGCTGGCGCAAAAGCAGATCACCCGCTTCGCCCAAGAGGCCATCGACCGCTTCGGCCTCATCGACATCGGCGTCGTCCACCGCTTCGGCACCATGCGCCCCGGCGAGCCGATCGTCATCGTCCTTGCCCTTTCCGCCCACCGCCAGGCCGCCTTCGACGGCGCCGCCTATGTCATGGACTGGCTCAAGACCGACGCGCCGTTCTGGAAGCGCGAGATCGGGCCGGATGGCGAGGCCTGGGTCGCGGCCAAGGACGAGGACGACGCGGCCCGCGACAGGTGGCGTTGAGACATGTCCGAACCGCTGTTCCGCTTTTCCGACGCGCGCCGCCGGCATCCGGAGGTCGAAGCCTTCTTCGCCGTGGTCGCCGACCCGATGCGCGTCATGGCCGAGCCCTGGTTCGAACGCCTCCGCGCCGCTGGTTCTGACATCCGCGAGGTCATGCACGACGGCAACCCGACCGCCTGCGTCGAGGACGCCGCCTTCGCCTATGTCGGCGCCTACCGGAACCATGTGAGCATGGGCTTTTATCAGGGCGTCGACCTGCCCGACCCGGCCGGCCTGCTCGAGGGCGGCGGCAGGCGCATGCGCCACCTCAAGCTGCGCCCCGGCCTATCCATCGACGAAGCCGCGCTCGACGGCCTGATCAAGGCCGCTCATGCCGATATGCTGCGGCGAATCGACCGGCGCTGATGCGCCTGCCGTTCTCGCCGACCAATTCAACCTCCCGCTCCTCGCTATGTCGCGCCGGCTGGCGGGTCGTAGCAAAGGCTCCAGTCCGGGGAATGGAACCAGCACCGCTCGGGATCGACCGCCTGCCGCCAAATGAGGCTTCCGATTTCGCCGGCTCGCCGCGAGGCGAAGGCGCGGGAAAGCCCGTCGGCAAGCGCCGGATCGGTCTGTCCGGCCGCGCCTGTCCCAAAGATGAACATGGCCGGGCACAGGAACTCGGCCGCGTAGCCGGCGCCCTGCTGTGTGATCACGAACATGCCGCCGCGATCCGAATAGCGGACGCCGTGCCGGTCGCGGCCCGGCGTGCCGAGCGGAAACACCAGCCGCCCGCCGGGCTTCAGGCTTTCGACCCAGTTCGCCGCCGGCGCCGCCACGGCGAAGCTGACATAGACGCCGTCGACCTCAGATTGCGGATGGTCGGCTCCGTCTCCGGCGAGAACTTCGACGTTCGTGCGCTCGGCCAGGGCGTCCGCCGCCATGGCGCAAAGCCGGGCATCCGCCTCGACGGCAATGACCCGGCCCGAAAGCCCGACCAGTTCGCCAATGATCGCGGTATAATAACCGGTGCCCGCCCCGACATGGACGATCGTCTCGCCCGGCGCCGGCGCCAGCGCGTCGAGCGCCAGCGCGTGCAGCGACGGTTCGCCATTGTTGATGCCCTTTTCGGCGTCGAGCACGAACAGGACGTCGGAATAGATCAGTTCGAGATCGTCCGGACCGATAGACTGCGCCCGCCGCGCCAGGCCGAGCCGCGTGAAGGACGGCGGCCCGAGAAAGCGTTCGCGCCGAACATGGGCAAAGGCGTCGAGCAGCGCCTGATTGCCGGCGACGCCGGCATGGCCGAGCACCTGGCGCGCAAAGACCCGCCTCAGCGCGTCGGCGTCGGGGCGGGCCATGTCCTGCGCCGGGCGCCGGCAGGCGCCTCTACTCCGCCGCCGCCTTTTTCGGCTGCACTTCCGCCATATAGGCGTCGACCAGCGTCTGGCTGACCGCGGCCGGCGTGAACCTGAATTCGCCGATTTCGCGCACCGGGGTCACTTCGGCGGCGGTGCCGGTCAGGAAGCACTCGTCGAAATCACTGAGTTCCTCGAGCCGCATGTGCCGCTCGGTGACGGTATAGCCGTGTTCCCTGGCCAGCCCGATCACCGTCTGGCGGGTGATGCCGTTGAGGAAACAGTCGGGCAGCGGCGTCACGATGTCCTTGCCCCTGGCGAAGAAGATGTTGGCGCTCGTCGCCTCGGCGACATAGCCGCGATAGTCGAGCATCAGCGCGTCAGCGCAGCTCTGGGCCGTCGCCTTGTGCTTGGATAGCGTGCAGATCATGTAGAGCCCGGCGGCCTTGGCCGCGCTCGGGATGGTCTCGGGCGACGGCCGCTTCCATTCCGAATGAATGAGGCGGACGCCTTTCAGGCGCTCCTCGCGGCTGTAGTAGCTCGGCCATTCCCAGGCGGCGATGGCGACATGCACCGAATTGTTGGCGGCGGCGACGCCCATTTCCTCGGAACCGCGCCAGGCGACCGGGCGCATATAGGCATCGACCAGCCCGTTCTTGTCGAGCACGGCGCGGCAGGCGTCATCGATCTCGTCGGCCGAATAGCCGAGCTTGAAATCCAGCATCCCGGCCGAACGGATCAACCGCTCGCTGTGTTCGTGGAGCTTGAAGATCTCGCCGCCATAGGCGCGCTGTCCCTCGAACACCGAACTGGCATAGTGAAGGCCGTGGGTCAGCACATGCAGCGTGGCGTCCTTCCAGGGCACCATTTCGCCGTCGTACCAGATCCAGCCGTCGCGCTGATCCATTGGCAAGCCTGCCATTTCAAACCTCCCACATACTTTTCCGGCCGTTGTTCTCTCGGCAAATCCATATTGGTCCGGCCAAGCATACTTGGCAAATATGGAACGCTCTGGGATAAGACCGTCGTTGAATTTCCGATGAGCACACCATGCCAGCAGTACCAATAAATGTCAACAAGGCTGACATAAATTCCGGCCCTCCGAGCCGCGACCTGATGCCGCTGGACATCATGGGGCTGTTCTTTTTCGCCTATCGCGATTTCGTCGGCGATGCCGATGCCATCCTGGAAAAATCCGATTTCGGCCGCGCCCATCACCGGGTGCTGTATTTTGTCAATCTGAAGCCCGGAATGCCGGTAGCCGACCTGCTCGACATCCTCAAGATCACCAAGCAGAGCCTGGCCCGCGTTCTGCGGCAGCTGATCGACAATGGCTATATCGAGCAGCGGCCCGGGGAAGCCGATCGCCGCCAGCGACTTTTATACGCCACGCCGCTCGGCCGCGCGTTCTGGGAAAGCCTGTCCGAAAGCCAGACCACCCGCATCAACGCCGCCTTCGCCGCCCTGCCCGTGGGCAGCCGCGATGTGGTCCGGCGCTTCTTTGTGGAGATGGTCGAGAACAAGGACCGCGCCACGCTCGGCCGGCTTGGCCTGACGGACGGGTTGTTAAAATAAGCGAATAGCGAATAGCGAATAGCGAATAGCGAATAGCACCTTGATGCAGACGGCGGTGTCGGCAAGTCCCTATTCGCTACCCACTCCAAAAACGAACGCGCGCCTGACCGAAACAGACGCGCGCCCGAGAGTTGTCGCACACGGTCACGAAGCCGCCGCGGTGCCATTCGCCTTGGCGAAGCGCGATCGATTGAGGACGCCCCGATCGCGCGACACATTGGCCGCCGCCGCATTGTCGTCGGTACACGCATATGCCGGAAACACAAGGATCATCGTGCGCCCGGTCAGGGAGAAGCCACCTCATGCAAAAATGGCACTCTCTGGTCAGGTATTTTGTCGATCTTCCCATTCCGTGCCTTGACGCAGGTCAACCGGCAGGCGCCTGCGCCGCCGCCGGCTTGTTTAGCACGGTGTTTTGCACAAATGTCGCGATTTTTGCCGGAATCATCGACGTCGCGACAGTCGCGCGCCGCGGGCCGACAGCGTGTCCGTCATCCCGGCTTAAGAGGCGATTAACCATAACGGCGTTACTCAATCCTTAAGGGTGGTAACGACGCATGCGCGTGCTTCGAACGCTTTTCGGCGTGATGGTGGGTCTTGGACTCTCAGGCTGCGCAACCGTCCCCGATCGCTGCTACATCGTCATCTCCAAGGACGGCGTCGAGGCCGAACTGTGCCAGACCCGCGACAAGCTCCACCTGCTCGGCACGCCAAAACTGACGACCGGCGACATCCCCGTCTATGTCAAAGGGCTTCTGGCCTATGAGGGCATCGCCTATGTCGAGGATGGAATCGACTACTCGACCAATCTCGGCAATCCATTGACGAAATAGCGCCCCGGCTCAAGGCCGATTTCGCTCAGCTTCTCGCCGTCGCGCAAGACGGCGATGCCGGCTTCCGTCATGGCGAAGCTCAGCCTCTCGCCGTCGCAGACGACTGGCGTCACCAGGCTGTCGTCGCTCGACCCGTCGAGCTGGACCCTGTCACACTGGGCGACGTGAAGCTGGTGCCCGTCGCCGCCAATCACGGCGTCGGCGAAAACGTCATAGGCCGGCGAAACCTCGTCGGTAACGGTAAAACTGATCTCCACCTCGACCGGCGCGGCAAACCCGACGGAAACCGACAGCCCGGCGCCAAGGCCGAGTGCGGCGAAAAGCATTTTCAACTGCATTGGCGTTCACCCTTCGATGCTATCCGGCGCTGCGCCGCCGCATGGCGTCGCGCGGATCGGACCGCGTCCGATGCTGCAAGACCGGCGGCAGGAAAGCGGATGCCTTCCTGCCGCGCAGTGGAGGTCTTACTTGCAGCCCGTCGGGACGAGCGAATAGTGGTCGGCTTCGATCAAACTCTTGGTCTGGATATAGACCGCCGGCGAGGTCGAGTACTTGGCGATCTTGCCCGGAGAAATGGCGCTCCAGCCCGAGCTTTCGCCCTTCACCTTGATGCCCTTGGTGTTGACTTCATAGGTGGCGGGAATGTGCTCGACCAGGTAGCACTTGTCGTTGTTGGGATAGCCGGTGACCGTATAGGTCTTGGCAAAGGCGGCCGGAGCGACGATGCTTCCGGCAAGAGCCAAAGAAATAAGAAGTGCGGTTTTTTTCATGATGTCCTCCCTTTACTATCTGTCGATAGAAAATGTGCTTTTGACGTTTTTACGCAAAACTACAAGTACACTGACCCCTTCGACGCGATCCTAGCTAGTAGCCTGTTGAAGCACAAGTCTTCTAGACCCATTAGCGCCGACTAAACGGCCTGGGAGCATTTCCCTTCCCTAATTTATTGCCGAATCTGCAAATTGCGCGGCACGAAATGCGGATAATTTTCCGAGTTAAATTAAGTACATAGGACATCGTGTCGCATGATTGACTTTTCAATTGCAACACAGGGTTCGTGAAGGACTATGGCGTCGCCCGCCGCCGCCGCGCGACTTCCAGAGCATCGGGCGAAAGCGAAACCCGGCTTTTCGCGAAACCCGATGCAATCACAAAGGGATAGGGCCGGGTGTCTTGATGAAATCAAAACGCCCGATGCCCTCGACGAACGCATGCGCCGCCCGCAACGAGCCGCTGTCTGTCCTTTTGGGAATTGCCGCTAGGACACCGACTTAGGTTGACCCGAACGCGTGCTCTATCTCTTTGTGGTCGCGGTGTTCTTGCGAAAAACCGGCTTCCATTTTTTCGCACACCGCTCTACCGACCGAGTTCCTCGGCGCGTTTGCGCGCCGCCGCGACCGCCTTCTTCATCAGCGCCGCAAGGCCGTCCGGCGCCATAAGCACCGCGAGCGCCGCCGCCGTCGTACCGTTGGGCGAGGTGACGTTCTGCCGGAGTGTGGCCGCATCGGTCATGTCCTCGTCCATCAGCGCCGCCGCGCCGATCACCGTCTGCCGGGCGAGCTTCATGGCGTCTTCGGGCGCTAGGCCCTCGGCCGCGCCCGCCGCCGCCAGCGTCTCGACCAGATAGAACACATAGGCGGGCCCCGAACCGGACACGGCCGTCACCAGGTCGATGCGGCTCTCCTCGTCGAACCAGAGCAGCGCCCCGGCCGCCGCCAGAAGGGCCTCCGCGACCTCGAGGTCCTCGGACGACACCCCCGGCGCCGCCACGGCCCCGGTCATGCCCTGCCCGATCTGGGCCGGCGTATTGGGCATGGCGCGCACGACCCGGTGGGTGGCAAGCCCGTCGAGCAGGCTCGCCAGCGCAATGCCGGCGGCGATCGACACGACAAGCGTGTGCGGACCGATCAGCGTGCCCAGCGTCGGCAGCACCGAAGCCATGACCTGCGGCTTGACCGCCAGCACCACCACCCGCGCCGCCTCCCTGGGCGGCACTGGCGTCAGCACCACGCCCTCTTCGTCAGCGAAGGCGGTCGCGGCATCCTGCGGTGCGGGGTCGCAAAGCGTCAGCGCCTCGGGCCTCAGGCCGGCATTGAGCCAGCCGCGCGCCAGCGCCAGCCCCATCCTGCCGGCGCCAACAAGCACAACGCCATCGATGTCCGTAAGGCTCATGCTATCCCGGTCAGGCCTCGCCAACGGTCTCGAACATGACCGAGCTTAGGGCCTCCTGGGCGTTCTTTCCAGCCCAGATGACGAACTGGAAGGCCTGGTAGTAGAGGTCGCAACTCTCGGTCGCGGCGCGCAGCAGCGCCTCGCATTGCTGCGGGGAAACATCGGCGCCGCCCGAAAGCAGGTGCGAGTGGCGGAACAGGATCACGCCTTCCTTGTTCCAGGCGTCGAAATGGCCGATCCACAGCTGCTCGTTGACCAGGGCGATGAGTTGCTTGACCTCGGCCCTGCGGGCGTCGGGCACCTTGAGATCGAAAGCGCAGGCGATGTGCAGGCTTTCGAGCTCCTCCATCCAGTTGAAGGAGACGTGATAGTCGGACCAGCCGCCACGCACCGAAATCGCGATCTCGTCGGCGTCCTGCCGCTCGAAATTCCAATCATTGATCGAGGCAATGTGTTCGATGATGTCGACCGGATGGATCGAACGGTCGTCTTCAAATTCCAAAAGAAGTGACATGGCTGGGTCTCCGCCTTGGTCGTGGCCAGACTGGTCGAGCCCTCGCGAAAAAGGGCCGGGCGATACGCAAACGCGACACGAGAAACCGTGGCCTGCAAATCCTGAGGACACGAATCGTCCCGACGCAGAAACCTATAGCCGAACAGGCCGCCGGGGCGCATATCGCCACATGCCTGCACCGCTTTTCCTTGTGGATGTTCAACCGCACCGCTTAACAACCTGTTAAGTGGTTCGCCGAATTCACCGGATTTGATCGGGCGTGGAAAACCGTTTGTAACCAAAAAGGGCGCCGGTGCGGCGCCCTTTTTGCAATCGGTTTGGCGAGCCGGCACCGGCCGCGTTCGCATGTCAGAACTCGCTCCAGTCCTTGTCGGCCTTGACCGCGGCATTGCCTTTGGAAAGGTAGGTCTTGGCCGCCCGGACGACCTTGTCCTGCAGGCCCTTGACGCCTGTCCGCGGCTGAGGCGAATTGACCGGGGCGCTCGGTGTCGAGCGTGTTCCG
>JAHJQZ010000112.1 GCA_018818925.1 Alphaproteobacteria bacterium | reverse complement strand
GGACGGCTTTGGCATCGAGGACGAGCGCGACTATGGCGACACGACCATCAGGCTCCTGACATACAAGGCGCCGACGCCCTGACCTGTGCTTCGGAGAGGAAACGCGTTCGCATCGACGGTCACCGCGGTGACGAATGCGCGGCGCACCACTGAAATGCGATCGCCGGCGCCCCGCCCCGCGGCCTTGCCGTCACCAGACGATGGTGACATTGCCCTTGTCGTCGGTCTGGAGCGTGCCGGGCAGGGGGGTCGGCTCGACCGGTGGCGGATCATCGGCCGTACCGGCCGGGACATCGCCCGCCTCATCGACCGGTCCGGCGACCTCGCCGTCCATGACCACGAAGCCGTCGGGCGGAACGATGAGGGTGATCTCGACGCGGCGATTGATCGCCGAAGTCGGGGCGTCCGGATCCTTGAGGCGGGTCTCGCCCCAGCCGATGCGGATCAGCCGGTCCGGGTCAACGCCGAATTCCTCGATCAGGAAGTTCCTGACCGTCATGGCGCGGCGCTCGGACAATTGCTGGTTGTAGGCGGCGGGGCCCGAGGCGTCGGTATGGCCGGCGATGAGGTAGCTGAACGGCATCAGGGCATCGGACATGAGCGCCTGGCCGAGAATGCTGAGATCGTACTGGGTACCGCTGGTCAGCCCGTCGCTGTTGAGATTGAAGAACACCTCGAGATCGACCGAGACCGAAGGCAGCACATAGATGATGTCGCCCCCGGTATCGACCGGCGCCGAGGCATCGGTCTGGCCGGCGATCGGCGCCAGCGAGGTGATCATGGCGTTGATGTCCTCGACATCGTCGGCGAAGGCCGGGCCGGCGGCCATGCCGGTCAGTGAAACCGCCATCGTGGCCACAAGCAAGATATTGGCTGTTCTCGTCATTCCTGTTCTCCCGTACCGTCGCCGATCAGTTGCCCGTCAGCAAATCGTTGATGCCTTGTGCGCTCATGCCGCTCGAGCTGGTCGAGCCGCCCGAACCGCCCGAGCTGCCGAAATCCAGGCCGCCAGCCGGCGCGACTTCGGTCGGGCCGGTCGGATGCGGCCCTGCCGGGGTGGTTCCGGCCGGGCTTGTCGTCGCGGCAAGCTCGGCGAGCACCGGCGACTGGGCGATGATCACCGTCAGCCGCGTGCTGCTGTTGAAGCTCGCACTGTCCGTGGGTGTCATGCCGCCCGAATGGTGCAGGGCCACCGGCTGCAGGTTGCGATTGAACAATAGCGAGCCGGAGCTGCCCGGCTGGGTGTCGCAGGAATGGCGAAGGATCGGCCCGCCGTCCTGGTCGCGGATGGCGAAGCAGCGGAAGCGGGTCATGACCTGCGGCCGCCCGAGCGGATGGTGGATGACGATCAGCGAGTCGCCGGCCTCGACCGGAATGGTGCTGATCCTCAACGGTGTGACTTCCGGGCCGGGCGTATCGAGCAGTCGCGCGAGGCTATAATCGAGCGTCTCGTTCCAGTCGCCGGGCTCGACCGAGAGCCGGTAGCGCGCCACGCCTTCGTCGCCCATGGCGAGATAGCCCATCAGGATCGAGGCCTCGACGAGGTTTTCCTTGCCCGGCTCGGGGATACAGTGATGGTTGGTCAGCACCCAGCCGCCTTCGAGTATGGCGCCGGTACAGGTATAGAGCGCCTTTTCGCCATTGGGTTCGGCGACCAGCAGATCGATGCGGCCGATCGCGGAAGCGAGCAGGCGGATCGGGTCGCCCGGCGCCAATTCGCGGATCGGCTCGAAGGCGCCTTCCTGTTCGGCGATATAGGCGCTGGCATCGCCCGTGCTCTCGCGGAACCGCAAATCGGTCTGTCCATAATCGCTCGGATCGAACACTGCCATCTGCGCCGCGGCACTGCCGGACAGTGCCGCCCAGAGCGCCAGTGCGGAAAGCATCGTTGCGGTTTTGCGCTTGTCGGTCATTTCGTCATTTCCCTTTATCGGAACATGCCGGGCACGAGAGTGAAGTCGCGGAATTCGGCTTCCACCGGATCGGTGCCCCAGCTGGTGACGGTCAGGCCGATGCGGTTGAAATTGTCCTTGACCGTCGACTCGATGGTCCCCAGTTCGTTCCATTGTCCGGTTGCCGGATCGTAATAGGAAAACCGGTAGAGCCAACCGAGCTTGACGATCTGCAAAAGACCTTCGTCGCCGCCTTCGCTCAAGCCAAACGTGCCGCTATTGCCCGGCTGGGCCGGCAGTTCGTTCCAGTTGGCCGAGCAGTCGTCGGAATACGAACCGCCCACATAGAGGCCCGCCCTGGTGCTCGGACCGATCGCGATCGACTTGGATTGGCCGAACTCCGCACCGTTCCAAAGGACCAGCCCTGCCGAGGTGTGGTCGGCCCGGTTGGAGAGGCGGTAGCGCACCTGCGCGACCCAGGTATCGCGCGGCGGCACTGCCACCGACAGGATCGGCGCCTTGTTGCGCAGGCAGTCCCACACCCCGTTATGCCCGCCAGTTGTGGCCAGCCGGATGGACGGCCCGCGGATCTCATTGACCGAATTGCCGTCAGGATCGCTCCACTCGAAATCGGCGAAGTCCTCGCCAGTGAAGGTGATCGGTTCACCGGTCTTGAGCTGGGCGTAATAGCCAGGGAACCAGCGGTCCGGTTCGGTCTCGTCGGCGATGATGCGGAAATTCGAGAAGGTTGCATTCACCGGCTCGCTTCCCCAGGTCTTGGCGAAAAGACCGATCTTGCTGAAATCATCACGCACCGACGCGTAGGTGGTGCCAAGATGCTCCCAGTTCCGCCGTTCCGGCGACTTGAAGTAGAACGATACCTTGTCGCCGTCGCGGGCGACCCGAAGCCGTCCGCTGCTGCGATTATAGGTGATGCCGAAATCGCCCGAGCTGCCGGGCTGGCTGCGCAAATCATCGCCGCCGCTCGAGCAGTCGATGGCGTTGGAACCGGCAACGCCGAGATAGTCGGTCTCGGCAGGGCCGGAGACGAGTTGATAGACCGGCGCGTCCTCGAATTCATCGTTCCACAGGACCATCCCGACCTGACTGTACTGGATGCGCGCCGGCAGGCTGAAATCGACCTCGGCGGTCCAGCGTTCGAGCCGAGGGACATCGACCGAAAGGATCGGCGCGGTCATGCGGTTGCAGTCCCAGAGATTGTGATTGCCGCTGGTCTTGAGGCGCACCTCGCCGCCACTGATCTCATGAACCGAGTCGCCGGCCGGATCGCTCCACTCGAAGTCGGAGAACTGCTCGCCGGCGAAGGTGGCGACGCCGTCCCGGGCCAGGCGCTCGTAGTAGTCGGGCGTCCAGTTCTCGATCCCGGTATGGCCCGGGATGATGCGGAAATCGGCGAACGAGGCCACCACCGGCTCGGTGCTCCAGGTCTTGGCGAACAGGCCGACGCGCACCAGATTGTCCTTGCCTTCGACCTGCATCGATCCGAGCTCGCGCCAGTTATGAGCGTTGGGCGATTTGAAATAGAAGGTGAGCGTATCGACGTTGCGCGAAACGCGCAGCCAGCCGCGGCCGCCTGCATATTCGACGTTGAACCTGCCCGTGGTGTCGCTTCGATTGCTCAAGTCGGTCGTATGGGCCGAGCAATCGCTGCGGTAGGACCCGCCGACCGGCATCGAACTGGTGTCGGCCGGGCCAAAATAGAGCGCATGGGTCGGGCCATCGGCCTCGACCCCGTTCCAGACCGCAAGTCCGACATGGCTGTAACCGATGCGCGCCGGCAACTGGAACCAGACCTGCGCCGACCAGATGTCGCCGGCGGGCGCCGGTACCGACAGGATCGGGGCGAGGCCGCGGGCGCAATCCCACATGTTGTGATTGCCCGGGGCGCGCAGGTGGATCCATTCGTTTTCCAGCTTGTACTGGCTGTCGCCCTGGGGGTCGGAGAATAGCCAGGCCGAGGGATCAAGGCTGTAGCCCTGCGGGCCGAAATCGCGGTTGATGGCCGCGTCCTCACCCGAGACCGCCTCGGCGGCGGCACCGCTGCCGAAAAAGCCCTCGGGAAGGCTGCGCATCGCCGTCAATTGGAAGGCGTCGGTCTCGGTTTCGCCGACTGTCGGCAGCCACGAGCTCTCGGAATCTGAGCCGACCTCGGTCAGATTGACGCCGCCAAGCAGTTCGAGCACCGGGTTGGCTGCCGCCGCGGTTTGTTCGACCGCCGGCATGAAGTCCGTTCCGGCATCCGCGGCAATGCCGGTGCCGGCCTCGCCTTCGACCGCGGTTTCGCCGCCGGGCGTTGCTTCGACGGTGGCACCGTCCGGCGTCGCGGACGTGCCGGCGGCTGCCGCCAGCGCCGCCGCTGCCGCGTCGGCTGCCTCCTTCTCGGCGATCTGCTTTTTCAATTCGTCGATACGAGCGATGGCGGCTTTGGCAAAACGTCCCGTCGGGTATTGATCCAGATAGGTCTGGATCATCGCCGGGTCCTGGCTGACCACGACGGTCGTCCACAAGGTGATCTCGGCGATCATCTGTTCGGCGCCAGCCGCCGGTTCACCGGGGGTCGCGCCCGCCGCGAAATCGTCGATTGTGGTCTCGATCCGTCCGGGCAGGGCGAAGACGAAATCGCCGCGGTCGTAATCGGGGTCGCGCAGCTTGCCGTAGCGGGGCGTCTGCGCCCCTTCGGAGTAGTTGGCCATCTCGTCGGACATGAACAGGCCGAGCTCGGTGCCGGTCAGATAGCCGTCGCCATTGGAATCGGCGGTCGTCTCACCGACCAGGGCCTGCAGGAACAGGCGGCGGAAGGTGCCGTCGTCGCTGACCTGCTGGTCGGCATCCCCCGAGGTCATGAACTGGCGCGTCGGCTTGGTGGTCACCTGGGTGATCGCCGCCGGAACGGCGCCGGCGCGGGTGGTGAAGATCGTGCCGGAAAAGCAGGAATCGAAGATGGCGAGGACATGCTTGGCATCGGCCAGCCGCATCAGCGAGCCGAAGTCGCGCATCTGCAGGGCGCGGATCTTGAACTCCGGTTCGGAAGGTGCCGGCGCGTCGATCGGTACCAGGAAGCCCTCGTCCTTGATCGAATGGCCGTGCCCGGCATACCAGAGCAACAGGCGCGCCTCCGGGTCGGCGCCCTGGATGGCGAAAAACTCGCGCAGCGAGTCGCGCAAGGCAACGCTATCGAGGTCCTGCTTGAACGTGACTTCGAAGCCGGCCTCCTTGAGCGCCGTAGCGATCTCGGTGGCGTCGGCGACGGCGTTGGAGAGCTTCGGCCAACCGGCTGAATAGGCGTCGTTGCCGATCACCAGCGCGTAGGAGTTGTCGTAAAGTTCGACCCGTTCGGCCACGGGCGCCGTCGCTTCCGGCGCGGAGCGCAGTTCGACGGTCAGTCCGCGCGACTGCGCCATGGCGGGAACCGACAGCGCGAAATTGAGGGCGAGTGCGGCAAAAAGAGCGACGAAGCGGAACATGTTTCCCCCGGAGACACCATGCTTTGTGCCGACGTGGCCCGCCGGCTTGCTGCCTTGAGGCGAGCGGCCGGCCCCCTGCTCGGGGGCCGGCCGCGAGAATTGGCTAGTTGCGGTTCGGAATCGTGCCGATCTTGGCGACGAGGAAACGATTGCCGACCATCGAGATCTGGGCCTGGACGCCGAGCTGTTCGGTCATGAGCCTCAGGTTGCGGTCGAGCCGGGCGACGTCGGAGCAGGTCTCGTACCAGTATTCGGCCGAGGTCGCCATGACGCGCACCGGGCGGTGATGGTCATAGCCTTTGAACACCACCAGATATTCTTCGATCCGGGTGATTTCCTCGAGGTCGAAGCCACGGAATTCCAGCGTATAGGCACTGGTCAGGCCGGTGCATTCGGACATCGGGGCCGAAACGATGGGACCGGGCGAGACGGTGGTCATCGGCATATTGGTGTCCATCATCGGCTGCGGCGCGGTCGGCGACAGGGCGTCGAGCTTGACGGCGAGGGCCTGGCCGACATCGGAGGCGATGCGGCGGGCCTCGCCGCCGACGTGTTCGAGCACGCAGTCGCGGTTGCAATTGGGCGGCAGCGGCGGCAATTCGCCGGGACCGTATGCGACTTCCCAGTTGCCGAGCGAGCGCCCGGACTGGACGTGCAGCAGACGGCCGGTGATGCGAATCTGCAGATCGATGATCGCCGCGTAGGGGTTCTGCTGGGCGGCGGCGTAGATCTGGAAGACCACGATCACGTCGATCGGCACATTCGGCACGCGCTTGGCGATGGTGAACAGCTCGGCATCGGTCCGGCGCACGCGGGTCGGATCGGTGATGCCCATGGTCACCGCGGTCTCGTCATAGGTGCGGAAACCCATGTTCTGCATTTCGGTGGCGAGGGCGTAGAGCACCTGGTCGGCTGGACGGGAATCGCGCGGCACCGAATCGGTGTCGGCATCCTCGATCATCAGCATGACGTTGGGCTGTTCGCCGGCCTGAGCCGGGGTCACGCCGAGCGCGGCCGCGAACAGGATCGGCACGGTCCAGAGCAAAGCCAGACCAGTCTTCAAAAGCGATTTCATTCGGAGCTCCTCTTTCATGGACACGGGCGCCGGGCACTCTGGGGCGGGCCCGACGCCTTCACAAACACGATACTAGGGTTGAACGATCATCCGGCCGTCGGGCTGCACGATCACCGAGCCGCTCTGGGGAAGCCGCGGGTCGCAATCGACCCAGGGCTCGGGCGAGAAGTCGTCGAGGTCGAGATCCGGATTGAGTACCGAACCGGAAACGCCGGACGGACAGGGCGGCAGCGCCGGCACGAACCCTCCGCTCACCTGCGGCGCAAGCGGCTGACCTGCTTCGGGAACGACCGAAACGGCCACCGCGTCGATCAGCGTGATCTCGACCCGCCGGTTGACGGGGTCATAGGGCTGGACGGGATCGCGCAGATAGTCCTCGCCCCAGCCGACCACTTCGAGCCGCCAAGAGGCGATGCCGTAATAGCGCATCAGATAGCGCTTCACCGCCCAGGCACGACGATAGGACAGGTCCATGTTGTACACGTCCGGTCCCTGGGCGTCGGTGTGACCGGCCAAAATGTAGCGATAGCCGGCAAGCGTCGGCGATTGCAGCGCCTGGCCAAGCAGCGCCAGGCTGTGACGCGCCTGCGGCGAAAGGAAAGCGCTGTCATAGGCGAAATAGACCGTCAGATCGAGGCTGTAGCGGTAGTCGAGCACGATCGGCCTGCGGTCGATGATGATGCGGATCGGCCGTCCCATCGCAGCCGGTGGCAGGAATGTGTCCGGCAGGACAACAGGTCCGCCCGACGAGATGCCCGGCGAAACCGACTGTCCGGCGATAGGGGCGAGCGACCTGATGATGGCCGTGATCTCGTCGGCATCGTCGGCCAGGGCCGCCGAAAACGGCGAGATCACGAGTGTGAAGAGAAGGACGGCATATTTGGCGACCAGTTTTATCATATATACCTCCACCCTGGAGCGGCAGCGAGCAGTTGAACTGCCCGCTCCGCCTCCTGTTTCGGCGGCGTCTTCCGGAGGTCTTCCTTTAACGTCCTGGTACGCCGTCACTTGGATTAGTCACAAACACTCAGGTACTTAAATTTGTTCGTAGTCTAGTCGTCGAAATCAGAACCACACTATCACGTTTGGCCCTCTGGCCCTGAAAACCCTTGTGTCATTCTGGCGCAGAGCCGGCCGGACCGCGCCGCCGAAACCGGCGGAAGCCACCCAAGCCGGGTGCAATCGGGCTATGGAAAACCGAGGGCCGGTTCTGTTGGCGGGACATCGGCATGACCCCTATTGTGGCGGCGCGATCGTCATGGTGACGCTCGCCCGTGCCAGCTGAACATTGGCGAGGCCGTCGAAGATGGTGTCGATTTCGGCTGCGATGCCGTTGGGAATGGGATCGAAGCTTTGCCCGCGCAGGGCTGGCGGCAGTTCCTCGCTGACGTTGCGCGTCGCGGCGATGCATTTCAGCCGCTCCTCGCCGAGGGTCGAATCGTCGATGCGAAAGGTGAAGGGGTCCCGCCGCGGGTCGGGCAGGGCGTGCAGCACATAGGGCGCCAGCATGTGCCCTTGCGCGAAATCCTTGAGGAAAATGTTGGGCAGCACCTCGGTCACCGCCCCGCCCGAGTCTATGTAGAAGCAGTAAAGCCAGACCCGGCGGTCGGTGCGGAAATAGACGGTCAGTTCCTCGCCGGGGTGATAGACCGGGTTTTCGCCGCGCGGCGAGGTCATCAGAATGGCGAAGCTGCCGGCATCGGACTGGTCGTCGCCGAGCCCTGCATTGGTCGGTTCGAGCGCCATGCCGCCAAGGCCGGCGGTGCCGAGGCGGCCCTGCCAGCTTCCGGCCTTTCCTTCGATCCCCTGAACGGTCAGGGTGATGTCGAGCACGTCGCCGAGCCGCCAATAGGTGCCGCGCAACTGGTAGAGGCCGTCGGCGCCGTCGCGTTCGGCGATGCGCGCCAGCGGGTCGAGGTCGCGTGGCGACAGCGACCGGCCGAGATCGGCGCCGAGATCGAATTCCGGTTCGAGCACGCTGAGGACGCGGCCGGTGATGAGGTTGGATGAGGCCGCGACCAGCCCGGCGACGACGCGCTCCTGGAAATAGCGGGCGAAATCGGGCTGGGCGCCGGTGTCCTGGAAGAAGATGCCGGCCGGCACGAGCCGGTTCATGTCGTGCACCTGTCCGGAAAGGCCCTGCACCGCCAGCCTGACGGCGCTTTCGAGGTCGCGGGCCGTGTCGGCCAGCGCCACCTCGGTGCGTTCGGCCGGCAATGCCGCGGCGGCGGTCTGGGCGAGGGTGCGTCCGCTGTCGCGGGCGACCGCCTTGAGCGACAGCATGACCGCGCCACCGCGCACGAACAGCCTTGGCAGGATGACGATGTCGACGGCGCGATTGGCCGCCTCGAGCGCCGCGACGGGGTTGCCGCCGGCCTCGCCCAGGGCGCCGGACCGGTGCAGATAGCTCAGAACCGCGCCGATGCCCTCGCCATCCATGATTTCGAGGCAGGACGGAGCGCCGGCGACGAGTTCGGCGACCAGATCGCTATAAAGCTGATCGGCGGCGATAGCGCTGACCGGCACCTGTGCCACATCGAACGGCCAGACGCCGAGCGATCGGGGCGACGCGCAGGCATCGCCGGCGAAATGGCTGGACAGGCCGGCGGTGAGTTCGGCCACGAGCCTATCGACCGGGTCGTCCTCGGCGCCGGCAGCGACAAGACCCGGCCCGGCGAGAAAAAGCACGCAAAGAACAAAGAGGCGCAACACGGCGCCCTTTGCATGCTCCAGCCCAGCGATCCCTCCCATGACCAAAGCCCGGCTTTTCTCCCTAGGCTGAGAAGCCTATGCCATAGCCGCGTACAATAGAAGTGCGTTGGCGCGGCAAATGCCGGTTCATCCTGATCATGGTGAATTGCGGCAGGTTCGAAACACCCATCCCCGCCGGCATATTGACGCTTCGGTTCCGCCTGGAGCACCATGGGTGTCGGTCGGAGCGGAACGCCTGCCCCGTCCTTTGCCGTTGCGGCGCCTTGTCGCGCTGTGCCAGCGGCGTTCGCGGGAACATGGGCGGGATGCGCATATTGAGCTCACACATCGGCAGGCTCGCCGGCGCGGCTCTGGCGTTCGGGATGGCGCTACTGGCGCCGGTATCGGTTCGTGCCGAGGATGCGCCAAGCCCCTCGATCTTCCGGAATTCCGAGATGGCCAGCGAGCAGCCGTTTACGCGCCCGCCCCTCGTTGTCGTGCCGTCGGCACCGGCTCAGACAGCCCAGCCGGTTGCCGCGCCGGTCGCCATGTCGGCGTCCGAGGCCGAGCTGCGCAAAAAGATCGGCCAGATGATCATTCTCGGGTTCTCCGGCGACAGCGCCGAAACCATGGATGCGACCGCGAGGTTGATCGAGACCGGCGCCATCGGCGGCGTCATCTACTTCAAGTCGAATGTCGGCTCGCTCGAAGACGTGCGGCGGATGAACGAGCGGTTTCGCAGCGCCTCACCCGGCCTGCCGCCCTTCATCGCCGTGGATCAGGAAGGCGGCCTAGTCCAGCGCCTGACCGAGGCGATGGGCTTTCCCGACACGCCATCGGCCGCGAAAATCGCCGCGACCATGCGACCCGCCGGCGCCGAGACGGTCTACGAGCGCATGGCCCAGGGTCTCGCCGCGCTCGGCTTCAACCTCAATTTCGGGCCGGTGGTCGATGTCGATCTCAATTCCGCCAACCCGGTCATCGGCAAGATCGGCCGGTCGTTCGGCAATGACCCCGCCAAGGTGGCACAATATGCCGCGGCTTTCATCTCGGCGCACCACAAATACGGCATTCTGACCGCACTTAAGCATTTTCCGGGACACGGCAGTTCGGCCGGTGACACCCATGACGGATTCGTCGACATCACGCGGACCTGGAACCGCGACGCCGAACTGCTGCCCTATCGCACATTGATCGACAAGCCCGGCATGATCGACATGGTCATGGTCGGGCATCTGTACAATGCCGAGGCCCACGGGGCGCAAGACCAGTCCGCGCAGTATCCGGCGACACTGTCTCAGAGATGGATCGAAGGTGAATTGCGCAGCATGCTCGGCTATTCGGGCGTGGTGGTGACGGACGACCTGAACATGGGCGCCATCACCAAGGAATTCGGCACCGATACCGCCATCGTCAAGGCGATCGATGCCGGCGGTGACATCCTGTTGTTTTCCGATCCGGGAAAGGATCCGGCAGCCTTCGCCCGCCACGTCGCGGATGTTCTCGTCGAGGCGAGCAGGTCGATCACCTATATCCCGATCGCCATCGAGTTTAGCTATGGCCGGATCACCGCCTTGAAGCAACGGATTGGCGCCCTGCCGCCCGCCCGGCAATTCGATGCGCCCGATCCGCCTTTTCCCGCACCGGCACGGCCCTTTTCGTCGTGACGGACGCGAGCCGGCGCGGCGGGACAAGTGTTATTTCCGCCGGCATTCCCGCGTGCGAAGCAAATCGAGACGGAGGGAATTCGGCTTCAGGACCAGTCATTTGACATGCGGCACTCGCGTCGGTCCGCCGGCCTCGACAATCCTGGCCGCGATTGACAAGCAGGGACCTCATGGGCACATAATCTGGCGATCTCAGGAAGAGCCATGCTGAGCATTCGTATTCTATTTGCCGCGATTGTCCTGTTCTTGGTTTCGGCTGCGCCGGTCCTCGCCCAGTCGCGTGGCCTGACCGTCGAGCTCAGGACCGAGGAGGACGCTGCCGCGCCAGTTGCCGAATCCGTCGAGCTCTATGACAATTCCTATGCCCTGGTGATCGGCAATGACGCTTATGCAGGTGGCTGGCCGAGGCTGTCGAACGCGGTGGCCGACGCGGTTGAAGTCGCCTCCGCTCTGAAACAGGCCGGTTTCGAGGTCACCCTCAGACAGGACCTCGACAGCTTCACCCTGCGCGACACGCTGAGAGAATTCTTCGCCATCCAGGGGGCCGATCCCGAGGCGCGCCTCCTGCTCTGGTATGCCGGTCACGGCCACTCGATCAGGGACGAGGGCTTTCTCGTGCCGGTCGACGCCCCGGCGCCATCGGAGCCGCAGTTCAAGGTCCGTGCCCTGCAGATGCGCGATTTCGGCTCGCTGATGCGCCTCGCCGAGGCCAAGCACGTTCTCGCCATTTTCGACTCCTGCTTTTCCGGAACGATCTTCACCACCCGCGCCGGAATGGTTCCGGCGGCCATCACACGGGTGACGACCAAGCCGACACGCCAGTTCATGACATCGGGCGACGCCAACCAGCAGGTCAGCGACGACGGCACCTTCCGGCGATTGTTCCTGCAGGCGCTTGCCGGCGAATCCACCGCCGACCACAACCGGGATGGCTATCTCACCGGCACCGAGCTCGGGCTTTTTCTGTCGGACAGGTTGACGAGCTATTCGGAAGGCGCCCAGACGCCGCGTTACGGCAAGCTGCGCGACCCCGATTTCGATCAGGGCGATTTCGTTTTCGCCTTGCCGGGTGTTGACAACGGCAATTATGGCGGCGGACCGGGGAGAAATGCCTCACCCGGAACCGACGACCTCGTCGCCGAGATCAATCTGTGGGCAGCGGTCAAGAACAGCGAGGACCCGAGCATCCTGCAGGTCTATCTCGATGCCTTTCCGACCGGGCGCTTCGCCGGGGAGGCGCGCGACCTCGTCGCCGAGATCGATCTCTGGAAAAACGTCGCCAGAAGCGAGGAGTCCGGCACGGTCGGGAAATATCTCTTCAAGTATCCTTCGGGCCGATACGCCATGGAGGCGCGGGCGCTCGTCGCAGAGATCGATCTGTGGAACACTGTTTTTTCGAGCGACGAGCCCGACATTGTTCAGAAATATCTCGAAAAATATCCGGCAGGCCGGTTCGCCGACGCGGCGCGCGATCGCATCGAGGTGCTTTTAGCGTCGATCCCGCCGGAACCGGATCCCGAACCGATCGTCGAGCCGACCCGGCGCTGGTTCCTCGCGGTCTACGACAATCTCGATTTCTATGGCGGCGACATCTACCCCAAGGGCATCGACAAGACTTCGATGGAAGACTGCGCCCAGGCCTGCGCCGACGAGACGCGCTGCAACAACTTCACCTTCAACCTCAAGGCGGATCGCTGCTTTTTAAAGGAAGACTTTGCCTATACCGTCAATTTCGACGGCGCCCAGTCCGGCGTGTTCTACCGCGACAGCACCGGCCAGTCCCGCCCGCGCTTCGAGGTCAACTGGCAGGTCTTCCGCAAATACGACATGCCCGGCGGCGATTTCCAGACGCTGCGGGTCGACAGCTACGAGCAGTGCATTGCGGCCTGCAACGGCGATGGCAGCTGCCTCGCCTTCACCTATTCACCGGTCAGCGGCCGTGACTATTGCTTCCTCAAGGGCGCCAATGCCGGCGCGCCGGTTCCCTATACCAAGACCACCGTCATTTCCGGCCGGCGGATCACCAGCGAGCTGCAGCCCTCGGCAATCTGGCCGCTCGAGCGCTACTGAGCCGTTTCGGGACGCGGATGGCGGCCCGACACCGGCGGGTTTACGCCACATCAACCAATTTGCCGCATGCTTGTCCGGTCGGACGGTGACAAGCCGTCTCGTTTGCTAGTAGGCGTTGGGTCATCACATGAAGTCTTTTCGTTTCAGTTTGGCAGCCGCAATTGCCGCAACGGGCCTTTTGCTGCCCGTCGGTGCGGTTTCGAGCACCGAACCGCAACTGGATAGGACGATCACCGGCTCCATCACCGAACTCGTTGCCTTCGAGCACTCCGACCTCATCCGTCCGGGCATGCTGTCAAGGACCCGTCGGACCGAACGGCTGATCGTCCCCGACGCGCTGTAGCGCTGCCGATCACATGTTGTCGCGACGCGGATGCCGTATGTGCCGCAACCCGGTTCGCGGCTGCGGCCATGCGGTTGATTTTCAACACGAGGGACGTGGCATAGACTGACCTGACAAATTCAGTCGAAGGGGTCGTCATGCGTTATCACGACATGTTGAAGCAGAGGCCGCGCCGGGCCGTCACGGGTCTGGTTCTGGCCGCGGCGCTGGCCATTTTGCCAGCCGGCGCAGGCGCCGAGACGATCACGGATTTCGCACCCTTCGTCTATGATACCGCCACGCCGCAGGTGCTTCGCCTTAATGGCGAGATCAGCGTCCGCACGCCGCTCGGTCTCAACCAGTTGCTGCGCCAATATCCCAACATCACCACCATCGAGCTCTCCAGTCCCGGCGGCTCGGTCTATGCCGCCCTGACCATGGCGCCCGACATCCGCGACGCCGGCCTCACGACGGTCATACCCGCCGGGGCACAGTGTTTTTCGGCCTGCGCCTATCTGTTCTTCGCCGGCGTGGTGCGCGAAGCCGGGGGCGAACTCGGCGTGCATCAGGTCTCGGCGGCCAATCTCGCCTCGGGCCAGTTCGCGGTGGGCGATATCGTCGCGGTGCTGGACGAGTTCAACGTGCCGGCGCAGGTGCTGGTCAAGATGCTGCAGACGCCGGCGGAAAGCATGTATGTCATGTCTCCCGACGAGATGGAGCGGCTCGGCCTGCTCGGGGACGTGCCCTCGGACACCGTCGCGGTCGACTGGGTGCCGCCGCCGGTGGTCGCCAACCCCCAGGTCGTCGGCATGGATCACAACGGCTCGTCCATGTGGTTCGACAATCTTCAGGGCACCATCTACTACGTGACGCCCAAGAGCTCCATGCAGGCCACTGTGTCGAACGGAACCGTGCTGTTCCGCGGTGCGCCTTGGGAAATGCAGCCGGGGGCGCCGCTGTCGGGAACCGCATATACGTTCCGCAAGGGCTGCCAGCCGGCGCCCTACGCGGTCACGGGGCTGGTCGAGGCGGACCGCATCGTCTTGCGCGGCAACTCGCCGATTCGCGAAAAGGGCGGGTGCGCCATCCTCGGCTACACTTCCGACAGCCCGAATGCCGTTCTCGTCTTCACCCTCGCCTATGCGCCGGGCTAGGTCATGTCACGTTTTGATGGAGTCAAAACGTGACATGACCTCAGTCTTTGAGATGTCGCCTGTTCGAACCGCAAAACTGGTAACCACTTTTGCTGAACATGCTCCAGCCGGCTGCGGCCTTGCGGTTAATGTTCACGGCTCGAGGCTCGGCGTAGACTGATCGAGTCATGCCAGTCGAGGGGAACGTCATGGGCCGTCACGACACCAGCAGGGGCGCAATGCGCCAGGCCGTCACCGGTTTCGTCCTGGTCGCGGCAGCGGCCATTCTGCCGGCCGGGGCCGGAGCCGAGACGATCAGCGATTTCGCTCCGTTCGTCTACGACACGGGTTCGCCGCAGGTGCTTCGCCTCGAGGGCGAAATCAATGTCCGCTCCCCGCTCAGCCTCAGCCGGGCGCTGCGCCGGTTTCCCGACATCAAGACGCTCGAACTCTCCAGTCCCGGCGGCTCGGTCTATGCCGCCCTGACCATGGCGCCGAGCATCCGCGATGCCGGCCTCACGACGGTCATTCCGGCCGGGGCGCAGTGCTTTTCGGCCTGCGCCTATCTGTTCTTCGCCGGCCTGGAACGCACGGCCCTGGGCGAGTTGGGCGTGCATCAGGTCTCGGCGGAAAATCTCGCTTCGGGCCAGTTCGCCGTCGGCGACATCGTCGCCGTATTGAGCGATTTCGACGTGCCGTCCGAGGTGCTGGTCAAGATGCTGCAGACGCCGCCCGAGGGCATGTATGTCATGTCTCCAGACGAGATGGCCCGGCTCGGCCTGCTCGTCACCGCCAGCGCCGCCGGGGCGCGGGATGCCGTCGCGACAGCCAGGCCGTTCGAGATCGGGCTGACCAAATCCGGTGATTCCGACGAATACCAGCAGGCGCTTCATCTCGGCGCTCTCGAAAAGATCGACCAGGAAAAGCTGGCGGGCGACGCAAAGCAGGCACTGATCGATTCCGTCAACGGCATTCCGCAAAAGATCGACGAAATCCAGGCCCTCTACGACAAGGGCAGCTATATCGACGCGCTGATGGCCTATTCGGCGGCGCTCGACGTCATCAACGGGATCGTGCCGAAATATCACGATGAAATGGACGTCATCTATTTCGCCGCCTTTTCCGGCGAACTGTTGATGAAGCTCGGCCTTTACAAGGAGACGGCCGAAGTCGCCGAGCAGATCATATCGGGGGCGACGGACAGGCTTGGGGCGGATCACGAAGTCATCGCACGCTGCCGCAAGCTATTGGCCGAGGCAAAGGCGCAGCAGTAGCGGCGCGGCCCGGGGTGAAAACGCCGCCAGCTCGACGGCATCGCTTCGCATGAAAACATCGGGCCGGAGACGCGAGCTAGCTTCAATCGCATGTCCCATGCCGCAGGCGCGGTGCGCGGACATGCTGCCGTATGCTTGATCTTCATACCAAATAGAGGTGTTGTATTGCGCCGAAAGCTGACGGTTTGGAGAGCGTGAAGGATGAATCTTCGAGGAAAACCGAAACTGTCGACTGCGGCTCTCGCTCTTGGCCTTGCGGTGCTTTTTTCCGGGGGCCTGACCAACGGTGGGTCGGCGCGGGTGATCCGCGATTTCACGCCTTTCGTCTACGACACGGACAGACCAGAAGAGCTGTTGCTCGAAGGCAATATAGGCGCGGTCACGCCAGTCAGCTTCGCACAAGTGCTGCAGCGCTATCCGCAGATCGCGTTCGTGTCGCTGCAAAGTGCTGGTGGCATGCTCTATGCGGCCCTGCCGACGGCGCGGCAGATCAGGTCGGCGGGACTGCGGTCAACGATTCCGGCCGGAGCGGTATGCCATTCCTCCTGTGCTTTTCTGTTTTTTGCCGGAATCGAACGCACGGCGGAAGGCGAACTCGGTGTTCATCAGCTCAAAGCTGGCAATCAAGCCTCCGCACAATATGCATTGGCCGATGTAAGGGCCGCCTTGAAGGAATACGAGATACCCGATGAGGTGTTCGATGCACTGCTACGAACGCCGCCTGAGCGGATGCATGTCTATTCGCCCGACCAGATGCGCCGTTTGGGTCTGATTGGAGGCAGCAGGCCACCGCACAATGCATGGCGCTCCGCAGCCGCTGTCGCCGTGCCGGTTGCCCCGAGCTTTGATTGCGTCAATGCGCGTTCGAGAGCTGAGAAGCTGATTTGCGCGAATGCCGAACTAGCAGCTCGCGACCGCGAACTTGCAAAGATATATGCTGATGCAAGGGAACGTTCAACACGCTACGAATTCACGTTCAGCGAGGCGCAGACGCCCGCTGAGTGGTTCAGTGACAACACCCGAACCGAGTGGCGCTGGCGCGAGGACAATTGCCTGGACGCGAACTGTTTGCTCAAATGGTATGCTAAGCGCAAGGCCCTGCTCAGTTGGCTCGCCTATTCGGATGACGCCTATGGTGATTACGGCATCGAGAGTGTCCGACAATTGCGGAACGGCGACACGATCATTAGTTACGGCATGGCGACCCACACGAGAAACGTCTTTTTTGGCAGCGCAACAGGCGAATTTATCACCTGGCCCGACGGTACCCTGGCGGTCCTCAGCGAGAGTCCTTTGCTTTTCATCGCAACGGGGCAAAAGAGCTATTTCGAGGCAGGTGGCGCATTCTGGTACTCGACCATTCGCGACCAGGATGCACGCATCGTGTCGTTTCCGCCCGAGGGAGACACATGCATGAGCAAGAACGACTTTGTTGCCCGTACTTCTTTCACGCCCTCGGATCTCGCGTTGGTTCGGGATCAGACAATATGTGTCGAGCGCTAATGAAAGCCCACGCGCAGCGCGTTCGGCGGCACAAATGAGCCTCTCCAGTCCGCAAGTGCGTAACGATATCGAGACGGTGGTCGAGACGCATGGGCTTGCCGGCGCGGCGCGGGAGAAGCTGATCCGCATCGTCACTGGCGCCATGCCGGGCAATCGCGACCTGCCGCTTTACGGTCTGGCCCGTCATGTCCAGCGCGTGGCGCGGACGCGCGGCGGGGCGAGCCTGTTCGACCTTCTCGCCCCGGTCGCCGCCGGCGACGGCGGCGAGGGCCTGCCGCGCCTGTCGCTGGCCGTGCTCGATTTCCTCGCCACCATGGCGGACTATGGCTATTTCGACGCGATTGCCGGCGGGGTGGCGCTGCTTGCCACCGGCGAAGGGGAGAAGTCGCTGTCCGAGGCGGTCAGCGTTTTTGCGGCGAGCCTTCACAGCTACCGGGTCGCGCATCTGCCTTTCGAGAACCGCAGGCAGGCGTTTTCGACCATAAGGAGCCATTTCGAGGCGGCGCGTCCGGGTTCCGGCTTGCCGGAGGATGGCGACGCCATCGCCTTCTGGTCGATGGTCGCCTCGCCGGAAGGCTGGACGACCTATGCGGCAACGCTTGGCGCGCTCGTCGATTTCGTCGCGGCGGCCGAGACGCGCGAGTCGACGGCGACGGTGTCGCTCGACATGCTGCGGGAAAAGGGCTTCGACCCGCAATCCGGCGCCTTCGACGGCGACGACGGCGAGGAGCCCGATCTGACCGAGGCGATCGACAGTCTCGCCGCTGCCGATCTCAAGCTGTTCAAGGGACCCGAACTCGACGACCTGCGCCGCCTCGCCGCCGCGCTGCCGGCGCTCAGGCGCTGGCGGCGTTCGGGCAGCGCGCTTCTGAGCTTCGGGCCGGTGCAGAACGTATTGGTGCAGCTCAAGCGGCAATCGGCCGGCGCCAACCGGCTCGCCGAAGCGGCGGGCTGCGCTGCGGCCGAAGACTATCGGCAGAAGCTGGAAGCCTTCGCGGACATCGCGCATGTTTGCCATGACATAGCGCTTTTGTACCGGCGGCTTGGCGAAACTGGCGGCCAAAACGCCCCTGGCGCCTCCATAGGGGATGCAAAGACCGAAGACAGGATCGCCCGCATGTTGCGCCGCCAGAGTCTTGCCAGTCGCACGCCCGGCGAGCTCAGGGCCGCGATCGGCAACGTGCTGCCGGCGCTTGCGGTGGTCGCGACCCGGCTCAAAAGCTGTGTCTCGAGCCTCGAGACCTGGCCGGCGGACGGGCGCGACGCGGCCTTTGCGGCGGACCGCAAGGCGTTTGCCGATACCTTCGGGCGTTTGTATTGTTCTGCGGGGAACACATGATGGCAGCGCGCTACGACGACGAGCATCTGAGGCGTTTCAGTGCCTTTCGGGACGCGACCGAACTGGCCGCGCCCGGCGAAGACGACACGACCGGCATTCCGGCATCGCGGCTGATCGCCTATGCGCGGCGCGAGGGCGCCGTGGCGGATTTCGCCCTTGAGCGCCACTTGCGGACGAGCGCCGCGGCGCGGCGCATCCACGACCGCGCCCTCGAGATGCACGCGCTGGCGCATTCGGACATAGCGATGGCGGCGGCCGGCGGCACGCAGGTCTCGCGCGTCGTCGGTGCCCACAGGCTCGAACTGATCGAGGAGGATGCAGGCGTTTATCTCGTCATCTATCTCGGTGCCGGGGCGTCTGTACCTGGCGCCATCGAGGTGCGCGACACGAAGGGCGACGGCGCCCGGCTGGCACTCGGTGCCGCCATGGGCGGGATCATCCAGTTGCGCCTCGATCTCGCCAAGCCCCAGCCGAAGGCCCTGTTCGACGCGCTCGTCCGGCCCGACAGCTCGGTGTTCCTGCTCTAGAGCCGGGCGTTTTGATTGCATCAAAATGCCCGGTTCTTTCTCTTGTGGTCGCATCGGTTTTCGCGAAAAACCGGGTTCCACTTTTTCGCCCGATGCTCTTGAGGCAGGGAGGGTTTATGCGCCTCGCCATCATCATCCCCACCACGAACGGGCCGGTCAGGATCGAGCGCATTTCCCGGCTGGCGCGGGCGCCGCTGAGCCAGGTCATCACGGCGGATGATTTCGTGCCCAATGCCGAGATGGCCGGACGCTATCACGCGCTGATTGACCAAGCCGGCCCGCTGCGCGGGCTGATCGCCCTCGGCGAAGTCAGGTTCGAGTTGTGTCTCGACAAGCTGCCGGAAATGGGGCGGTCCTGGGAACTGGCGGTGGTCCTTGCCCATTGGGCCATGGATCACGGCCACGAACTCGTCACAGCGAATGCCGACCTCGTGGTCTGGGCCACCGGCGTTGTCAGGCCGGGTCGCGAGATCGCCGAGGAGGACTACCACCTCGACCGAAAGCGGGCGAGTTCGGCCGGGCTGCTCGGGGGCTTCGGCTCGAACGCGCGCCTGCTCGTGCTGCTGCCGGGCACCGCATCGGAGGCGGAGGTCGGCGCCTTCCGCGCCGAGTTCGCCTCGGCCGAGGTGAAAAGCGTCGCCGATGTCGATGCCGGCGTGGCGGCGCTCGAAAAGGCGGTGCATTCCGCGCGGTACCTCACGCCGGCGCCTGCCGCGTCATCGGCTGCGCCTCGGGGCCGGGAAAGTCCGAAATGGGGCTTTGTCGCCGTCGGCATCCTGGCCGGGCTGATGCTCGCCGCCGGGGCCGGTTTCCATTTCCTGTCGCCGGTACCGGTACCGGACCCGGTCGTGCCGGGCGTCGCCGACGTGCCGGCAATGGACGCCGTACCTGAAGCGGAAACCGTCGCCGAAATCGTGGCGCCCGCCGGTGCCGTTGCCGAAGAAACGCCCGATCTGGAAACCGTCCCACCTGAACGGGTGGAGGCACCCGAGGACAATCCGCCGATCGCTGTCGCCGAAATCGACACGCCGCCCGAAACCGTCGCCGAGGTGGTGCCGGCCGACCAAGGCGATCGAGTCCAACCTGAAGCCATTTTGGCGGCTGCACCGGATGCCGGTCGAGACACTCCACCGGTGACACTTGCCGAGACTGATCCGCCGGCCGAACCCGCCGCACCGGGCGCGGATCCCGACGATTCGGGTGCCAGTGAGGCCCCCCTGGATGGCACGAGCCAAGCGGCGCCTGCCGATGCAGCGGACCCGCCCGCCGTCGCCGAAGCAGCGCCCGCCGAGGCGAATGCCGTGCCGGCGGACAGCGAACAGGCGGCAGTCGCGGCGGAACCTGAGGTCGACAAAGCCGAAACGTCGGCGGCCCAATCCGAGCCGGCGCCGCCCCTGGTGCTGGTCGAGCATCGCGCCCCGCCCGGCGGCACCTGCATGAGCGTACTGTTCGGATCGGCCAGTCCAATGCGCGTCGCCAGAACCATGGAAAACGGGGCCTTTCCGGACAGCGACCTCGACGGGCTCTGTGCCGTGTCCTTCGAGCTTTCGGGCGCCACCGCGCCGGCGCGCCTCGACCTGCCGCAGGGTTTTCTCGCCCACGTCATGGCGTCCGACCGCGTGCAGAGCATCAGTCTTGCCGGGCAGGGGTCGGATTCGTTCTTTTTAATCGAGGGTGGCGGCCCGGTTGCCTACGAGATGACGCTGACCGGCACCGACGGCTCGATGCGCAACTTCCGGCACAATCTCGTGCGCTTCTGACGCCGCTCGGTGCCAGCCGCGCCGCAAAACCCGTCCTGACCCTTCCAAATGAGTCAAGGAAGCGCCGATGGCGCAATCGGACAAAAGGGGATCGACATGATCAAAGGCATTTTCAACACGGCGGCCGCGCTGGCGCTCGTCGCGGGACTGACTTTGCCCGGCGCGGCTCAGGCCAGCGAAATCCGGGTGACGGCTTCCTATCCGCAAACCTCGGTGATCGATTTCGGCCAGGTCCTCGGCCAGGGCGGCGAAATCCGCATCACCATGCCAGTGCCGGGCCAACTCGCCATTTCCGTCGTCCGTCCGGGCTGGCAGCCTGCCGGTCCCGACGACAATGTCCTGGTGCTCAATGCCATGCGCGTGGGCGGCGACCTCGATGATTTCGGCGGACCGTTCGGCTGGCGGGGCATTGCCATCACGGCGCCGTCGGTGACGATTTCGACCGTCACCAGCGCCGAAGTGCCGGTCGCTTCACCAGAAGCGAGCTGCGAGTCCACGCCTGAAACAGGAGAATGAAGATGAGGTTTTCGATCGCCGCCGGGCTTGCCCTGGCTTTGCTTTGGGCCGCGCCGAGTTTTGCCCAAGGCGTCAGCGCCGACGAGGCGAATAGCATCATCCGCTCGCTGGCGCCGAGCGCTAGCGCGCCGGCCTCGGCCGAATCCTATCCGAGGACGGCCCGCGAGGTCGTGGTGCAGAACAGCGTCGTCGTCATCGACACGGCGCATTCGCTCGATTTCGAGGTGTATTTCCCCTTCGACAGCGCCAGACTGATGCCGCAGGCCCATGTCGATCTCTGGGCGCTCGGTGAAGCCCTGGCCTCGCCGCAACTGCGCCAGCACATCTATCTCATCGCCGGACATACCGATGGGGTCGGCAGCGCCGCCTACAATCTCGACCTGTCGGCCCGCCGGGCCGCTTCGGTGCGCCGGTTCCTCATCGACAGCTTCGCCATCGATCCGCGGCGCCTGATCGCGGTCGGCTTCGGGGAATCTCAGCTCAAGGCGCCCCAGGCGCCGACCGCCGGCATCAACCGCAGGGTGGAGGTGGCGCTCGTCCTGTCGCGCGGCGATTGAGCGGAAACAGCCTGCGACCTGATGTTGCGCAATGCGCAATGGTCTTTGTTCCGCTACACCGCCATGCCATATTCGGGCGGAGGAGGGTGCATGATGAATATGAAAGCTGTTCTGGTCTTTGCCGGCGCGCTTCTGTGTTCCCCGGCTGCCGGTCAGTCGGTCGTCTCGCTGGACATCATCGATCTCAATATCGGCGGCACGGCCCCCGGCGCGAGCGTCGGCAACACGGTCGACGATGTCTACAACCAGGCCACCGGCCAGGCAACTCAGGCCGACGACCAGGTGTTGATGATGCGCGATTGCCTGTTCGACGAGGGCGCCTGCGACAGCGCCGAATATGGCGGGTCAACCGATCTCAGGCTCGGCGATATCTACAATCTCGGCGTCATCGACCGCAACGAGATGCCGCCGCCCGATCCCGCCAGCCCCGAGGCCAGCATTGCCCTGCCCTCGATCGATCTCGAAATCCAGTTCGGCTACGATTCCGACGATCTGAGCCCGACGGCCTATGCCAAACTGGCATCGCTCGCCGACGTGATGATGGATCCGCGCATGCAGGGCCAGCGGCTGGTCTTTATCGGCCATACCGACGCGGCCGGTTCGGAATCCTACAATCTGAGCCTGTCGCAGCGGCGCGCCAATGCCGTGGCCGACTATGTCTCGATGATCACCGGCCTGCCGCCGGACCGGATCGCGGCGCGCGGCGTCGGCTATTCGATGCTCAAGAACGTCTACGACCCGACATCGGCCGAGAACCGGCGGGTGCAATTGGTGCTGGTGCCGCTGCCGACGTTGTAGTCTGAAACGCCCGGGAACGAATGCCGCCTGCGCCGATTTCGGCGCGGGCGTTTTTTTCGTGATGAAGCGGCGTGCCTGCGCGGCCCAATCGCTCGGCTCGGCATGTTTTTTCCAGGCAGGCTTTCCCGGAATCCGCCCTGGCCCCTCCAAACAGATGGCGAACGGCAATTCCGCCAACGCAATTCCCGGAGGACAACAATGTTTCGCACCTTTTTTGCCGCCGCCGCTCTTTCCCTTGCGGCTCTCGCCGTCAGCGCCCCGCCGGTCGTCGCCGGCGAGCAGCCCAATCTGATGATCATGGGCGAAGATGCCGATGTCGACACGATTCCGCGCAATTCGCGCGTGTTCAATCGCGTGCTCCGGGCCCTGTCGAGCGAAATGGAGAACGAGGGCTTCCGCGTCTATGACGAGACGGCGGTCACCATGGCCATAACCGATCCTGCCCGCGTCCGCCGCACCGATGCCGAGCTCTTTACCATCGCCAAGCGCGTGCCGAATGTGCCGATCGACGCGATCGTCGTTTTCCAGATCTATGCCGCGGCCCAGCAGAATCCCTTTGCGGCGATCGTTGACCTGCAAGTGCGCGTTACCGGCAGGCTGCTGCACGTCCAGTCCGGGCGCTCGCTCGGCAACTGGGAAGTCGCCTATGGTCCGGGCGAACTGACGCCGCTGCCACCCAATTGCGACCGCGACTGCGTGCTCGAGACTGTCGGCAACGAAGCCAGCCGCATCGCGTCCGATGTCGGCGCCGCCCTTGCCGTCAAGCTCGACGCCCTGTCGCCCACCGCCGCCTCCGCGCCGATCGGCATGGGCGGCATGGTCGCTGGCGCGCCGGTTTCTCCCGGCCTTGCCATTGCCGGGGACGCCTGCACGGGCCTGACCTCGGGCTACACCCTGTCGTTCCGCGGTTTCTCCTATGCGGACCTCACACGCATCGAGGAATATCTTGTCGCCTTCAAGGGCTACGACCATCATCGTCCGGTGCGCGCCGGCGCCACCCAGTCCGACTATTGGTACGAGACCTGCTCCGACGAGGCCCGGCTCAACCGCAATCTCCGGCTCATGTCGGAGCAGATGGGCGTGACGGTGCAGATCTCCAAGGTCGGCAACACCTTCGCGATTGACAACATCAGGACGCCGAAGACCCGCTGAAACGCTCGGCCCATGGCCGGCAAGCTTTTATGCGCCTGCCGGCCTCCGGCGGGCGCATCGTTTTGCCGGCTTTGCGCCTGCCGCGCTTTGGTCCAAGCTGGGTGTCGGAACATCGGATGATGCGTTGGCGGACGGAGCCGGACGGCCGGGATGCCGCATGGACGCGAAATGGAATGCTGGAGGAACACCATGAGAAAAGGTCTTGCCGCCCTCATTGCCCTTGTTTTGGCAATTGGCGGGCCGGCGGCGCGCGCCGAGACCGGCAGCGGCCCGGACGGGGAATTCGCCGAACGGATCGTTTCGATCGCCGAAGCGCTCGATGAGCGTGCCGATTGCCTGTTCGGCGGCACGAAGCGGGTCGGCATCTGGCCGCTCGATGCCGACAGGCTGCCGATGGCGCCGGAAAGCGCCGAACAGGTCTATGGTGCCATCCTCGCCGACCTGATCCGCGCAAAGCCCGATTGCGTCGATTTCTTCGACGGGGCCGGGGCCGGCGCCACGCTCGAATACCTCAACGTGACCGGCGAATTGCGCCTCAAGGACTCGACGGCGCGCCAGGATATCGAAAAGGCCTTCCGCGATGTCGATTTCATCGTTTCCATCGCCATCCATGAACGGGCCGGCGCCGTGGTCGCATCGATCAAGCTGACCGATAAGGGCGGGAAAACCATCGCCACGACACCGGCCTTCGATATTCCCGCCGATTATGTCAGCCGCTCCTGCGGAGCAGGCGCCGTGCCGTTCGAAACGGCGATGACGCGCGCCGCCGAGGCGCTGGTCGAAACGGTGAGCGACATGACCCAATTGGTCAGCCAGGGCGGGTTTTACGCCGACAGCGACGAGCGAACCTCGTTCGCCGGCTATGCCGAACCGCGCCTCGTCGGGGCAATGGTGCGCGCCTACGACAACCCGATCACGGGCAAGCGGCTCCTTATCGCCGATCAGGCGACACCGGACGAGGCGGGCGCCTATGCCCTCAGTTTCCGCTATTGGCCGTGTCCCGGCGACGAGCGGCTGGTCCTGTCGGTGGCGATGCGCGGCGGCGCCGGCCAGAGCGCCGGCTGGGACGGCGCCGTGCAGGTGGCGAGCCTGCCGGACGGCATCGAGATCGCCCCGGCGCCCGAGGTGCCGGAATTCTGGTCGCTGAGCGTCACGCCGTCACGCGCCAAGATTGGCGACGAGCTTGCCCTGGTGGCGGAATTGCCACGGCGCTGCTCGCCGATCTTTGTCGATTTCTCGCCATCCGGAAAGGTGGCGATGATCCCGCAGCAGTTCTTCGTGACCCAGGACCTCGACGACGGCAGCCGGCAGTTCCGGGTCGATGCCTCGACGCGCTACGGTTTGTCCATCCTGCCCGAAGACGAAAAGGGCGATCACCAGCTCGGCTTTTTCTGCAAGGCGGACAACGAGGATGCCTCGGCAGACCTGTTGCGCGATGTGTGGACCAACGTCACCGGCGGCGCGGCGCGGCAGATCACCGACAAGGAACAGCGCAATTACTGGTTCGAGAGCTACCAGGTGCGGTAGGGGAGAAGCGTCGAAGGGCTGGACCTGGAGCTTTTCAGTGTTTCATGGAAACACTGAAAAGCTCCAAGTCCTTGGTTTGTCGCATTTCCGGACGGCGAACCGGTGTCCACTTCACCTGGAAATGCCCTAGAATCCCCTTCCGCCCTTGAAGATCTCGGTCCACACGGTTTTGAACAGGATGACGAGGTCGAGCAGGACGTTGAAGGTGACGACGTATTCGAGATCGGAGCGGATGCGGCGCATGGCGCGGCGGGCATCGGTCGT
>JAHJQZ010000111.1 GCA_018818925.1 Alphaproteobacteria bacterium | reverse complement strand
CGCTATTGTGGTGCCGCATGACATTGATCTCCTGCTCGTGTCCCAAACGCCGCGAAACGTTCAAAACACAGTAGAATCAATGTCATGCACCTTGTCCAGAAATCTAAACCGGACAGCAGTGGGTCAAGCCCGAGGATGACGAGGGGAGAGGGGGAGATGGAGAACCCGGGTATTTAGTGCACTGTCACCGTGATGCCGGAACCTGCGAACGATTGGTTAACCAAATGGCGCCGATGATTTCTCATTCGGAGGCACCAATGCAAAATATTTCCCATGCGGTTATGTCACAACGCCATGAGTCCGCCGACAGCGCCGACGACTTCCCCACGCCGCCTTGGGCGGCTCGTGCGTTAATAGAGCATGCTGTCGGGAAGCAGAACGTTTCAGGACTCTCCTGTCTGGAACCGGCATGCGGTCGCGGGCATATGTCCAGAGCACTGGAGGGGTATTTCGCCGACGTTTCCTCGTCCGACGCCTATTGGTACGGATTTGGCACAATTCGGGACTTTCTTACGTACCCTGCTGAAGCCTTGTCTCATGATTGGGTGATCACAAACCCACCATTTAGAATGGCAGAAGAATTTGTTCAAAAATCACTCATTGTTGCAAGAAAAGGCGTCGCAATACTTGCTAGGACTGTTTTCCTCGAAAGTGCTGGTCGCTATGAGCGAATATTCCTCAATAATCCGCCTTCAATTTTTGCGCAGTTTGTCGAGCGCGTACCTATGGTAAAGGGTAGAGTTGACCCAAAGGCGTCTACTGCCACCGGATATGCTTGGTTTATCTGGAAAAAAGAGGATTGCGAGAAGACAAGGCTCCTTTGGATTCCACCATGCCGCCGCCAGCTTGAACGCAAGGGCGACTATTATTAGGCTTCGTGTTTCTCGAACTGGGCAATCGCTTCTTTTAGCCGTCCAATTGCTCCGTTTACGTTTCCGCTCTCAAGTTCGGCCAATGATTTTACCGCTGCTGCTTTGAGTCTACGTCCTTTGGGGCCCGGCGCACCCTTCGGCGGTAGCTGATCTGCTGATGCAGGCACCAAGGTTCCATATTCACCGGCGATAACTTCCTGAACTCTCGCCGGATTTTCACCAAACCACGAAGCGACGTCATGCTTCTTGTCGCCGCGTTTTACCATCCCAAGGATGATAGCGGCATCTTTGGTGGTGAGTGACATAGCGGTCCTCCATAGTGATGCATAAGTAGAGTACAACAATATTCCAACAAACGTCTACTTGGGAATTACTAGGGTGGTTCTCGCAGTACAAGGCGCGCATCGCCGCATCACCCCCCTTGCGCTCCCCCCTGCACCGGCGTATACGCGTTGCCGGGCCATCCCACCCCAACGTGGGACGCCCATCTGTAAGGATGGATGACATGACAGATATGAAAGTGGCTGCGGCCACCGCGCCGGACGTGCGTCCGGCAAATCCCAACTTCTCCTCTGGTCCCTGCTCCAAGCGTCCCGGCTGGACGATTGACGTGCTCGCGCCCGCGCTTGTCGGTCGCTCGCACCGCGCCAAGCCGGCCAAGGCCCGCATCGTCGAGGCCATGGCGCTGACGCGCGAGCTTCTCAATCTGCCCGAAGGTTATCGGGTCGGCATCGTGCCGGCCTCCGATACCGGCGCCGTCGAGATGGCGCTGTGGTCGATGCTCGGCGCCCGCGGCGTCGACATGCTGGCCTGGGAAAGCTTCGGCGCCGGCTGGGTGACCGACGTCGTCAAGCAATTAAAGCTCGAGGACGTGCGCACCCTCAAGGCCGAGTACGGCGCCCTGCCCGACTTGACCAAGGTCGACTGGACCCGCGACGTGGTCTTCACCTGGAACGGCACCACCTCCGGCGTGCGCGTGCCGAACGCCGACTGGATTCCGGCCGATCGCCAGGGGCTCGCCATCTGCGATGCGACCTCGGCCGTCTTCGCCCAGGACATGGATTTCAAAAAACTCGATGTCGTCACCTTCTCCTGGCAGAAGGTGCTCGGCGGCGAAGCGGCCCACGGCGTGCTGATCTTGTCCCCGCGCGCCGTCACCCGGCTCGAAACCTATGCGCCGCCGCGGCCGCTGCCGAAAATCTTCCGCATGACCAAGGGCGGCAAGTTCCTCGAGGAAATCTTCGAGGGCGCAACGATCAACACCGTGTCGATGCTCTGCGTCGAAGACGCGGTCGATGCGATGAAGTGGGCGAAAGAGATCGGCGGCCTCAAGGCCCTGCAGGCCCGCGCCGACGCCAACGCCAAGGCGGTCTACGACTGGGCCGACAAGACGGCCTGGATCGCGCCTTTGGCCAAGGTAGCGGCGACCCGCTCGAACACTTCGGTGTGCCTCGTCATCGCCGATCCGGCCATCACCGCCCTTGAGCCCGAAGCGCAGGCAGCTTTCGCCAAGCAGATCGTCGCCCGGCTCGACAAGCAGAAGGTCGCCTACGACATCGGCGCCTATCGCGACGCCCCGACCGGCTTCCGCATCTGGTGCGGCTCGACGGTCGAGACGGCCGATGTCAAGGCCCTGACCAAGTGGCTCGACTGGGCGTATGCGGTGGAGAAAGAAGCGCTCTGAAGCGAGCGCCAAGTGAATGGTGAATGGTGAAATCGTGAATGGGCAATGCTCTGTCACGCTTCGCCGCCACTTCACCATTCACCACTTCACCATTCACCATTTCACGACTTCCGGTTCCCCAGGAGGAATCTCCCATGCCTAAAGTTCTCGTTTCCGACAAACTCAGCACCACCGCCGTCCAGATCTTCAAGGACAATGGCGTCGAGGTCGACTACCTGCCCGATCTCGGCAAGGACAAGGACAAGCTGCTTGAGGTCATCGGCCAGTATGATGGCCTGGCCATCCGCTCCGCCACCAAGGTGACCGAAAAGATCATCGCCAATGCCGCCAATTTGAAGGTGATCGGCCGCGCCGGCATCGGGGTCGACAATGTCGACATCCCGGCGGCGACCGCCAAGGGCATCATCGTGATGAACACGCCCTTCGGCAATTCCATCACCACCGCCGAGCATGCCATCGCCCTGATGATGGCGCTGGCCCGCCAGCTCCCTGAGGCCGATGCCTCCACCCGCGCTTCCAAGTGGGAAAAGAACCGCTTCATGGGCGTCGAGGTCACCAACAAGGTGCTCGGTGTCATCGGCTGCGGCAATATCGGTTCGCTCGCCGCCGAGCGCGCCATCGGCTTGAAGATGAAGGTCATCGCCTATGACCCGTTCCTCACCCCGGAACGTGCCGTGAATATCGGCGTCGAAAAGGTCGAACTCGACGATTTGCTGGCCCGCGCCGATTTCATCACGCTCCATACGCCGCTGACCGATTCGACCCGCAACATCCTTTCGAGGGAAAACCTCGCCAGGACCAAGAAGGGCGTCCGCATCGTCAACTGCGCCCGCGGCGGGCTGATCGACGAGGCGGCATTGAAGGACGCGCTCGAAGCCGGCCATGTCGCCGGCGCCGCGCTCGACGTGTTCGCCGAGGAGCCGGCCAAGGACAATCCGCTGTTCGCACTGCCCAACGTCATCTGTACCCCGCATCTTGGCGCCTCCACCACGGAAGCCCAGGAGAACGTCGCCTTGCAGGTGGCCGAGCAGATCGCCGCCTACCTCATGACCGGCGAGATCACCAATGCATTGAACTTCCCGTCCATTTCCGCCGAGGAAGCGCCCCGCCTGACCCCGTTCGTCAAGCTCGCCGAAGTGCTCGGTTCCTTTGCCGGACAATTGACCGAGACCTCGATCAACGGCGTCCGCATCGAGTATGAGGGCGATGTCGCCGGCCTCAACACGCGGCCGATGACGGCGGCGGCACTCAACGGCATTCTGAAGCCGCTGGTCGGCGAAGGCGTCAACATGGTCTCAGCTCCGGTTCTCGCCAAGGAACGCGGCATGAATGTCGAGGTCGTCACCCGCGAGCAGCAGGGTGCCTACGACAATTTCGTCCGCGTGACGGTGATGACCGAACGCCAGGCGCGCGGCGTTGCCGGCACGCTGTTCGCCGGCGGCAAGCCACGGATCATCGAGGTCAAGGACATCAATCTCGATGCCGAGATCACCCCGGCCATGCTCTACATCACCAATGAGGACAAGCCGGGCTTCATCGGGCGCCTTGGCACGCTCCTCGGCGATTTGAAGGTCAACATCGCCAATTTCAACCTCGGCCGCGCCGCGCCGGGCGGCGACGCCATCGCGCTCCTGTCCGTCGACACGCCGCTGACCGACGGCGAACTGGTCAAGATCAGGGCCCTCGCCGGCGTCAAGCAGGCCAAGGGCCTGAAGTTCTAGGCCTGAGGCCGGAGCGATCGGTACGCACAAGACTGCGCCTCAGACTTCTGCCTCTTCGTCATTGCGAGGAGGCAGCGCCGACGAAGCAATCCAGAAGGCCGCAAGCGCCTGCGTTTGATAGCCTTCTGGATTGCCGCGCGCCCTTCGGGCGCTCGCAATGACGCTAAATGGCAAGGTCCGGATACAGATCGCGCCACAGCGGATTGGCTGCCTCGATCAAGGCAATCTTGTTTTTCCGCGAGCCGGCTTTCAATTGCTTTTCCCGCGCGATCGCGGCGATCATCTCGTCATGCGGCTCGTACCAGACCAGCCGCTTGCAGCCATAGCGCTTGGTGAACCCTGGGACTTGGCCTTCGCGATGCTGATATGCCCGCGCGGCCAGGTTTGCCGTTACGCCGACATAAAGGGTGCCATTGCGCTCGTTCGCCACTATGTAGACACAAGGGCATTTGGCCATTTCTTCCCCGTCATTGCGACCCTCGAAGGGGTGAAGCAATCCAGAAGGCAAAGGACAGGACATAAGCATATGTCACATAGCGCCGATTTCGAACCCGAGTTCGATGCCGAAAGCCCGTGGACGGCGCTCAAGGGCGTGTCTTCGGTCCGCGTTGCTCCGGCCGAGGGACCGCTGATTGCCGAAGTGACGGTGCCCGGCTCGAAGAGTTTCTCCAATCGCGCTCTGATCCTTGCCGGCTTCGCCGAGGGCGAGTCGGTGCTGACCGGCCTGCTCAAGTCGGACGATACCTATTGGTGCGCCGACGCGATCACCCGGCTCGGCGCCAGGGTCCGTTTCGACGGCGACATTTGCACGATCACCGGCATCGGCCGCGACCGGCCCGTATCCGATGGCCGCCTGCATGTTGGCTCGGCCGGTACCATCGCCCGCTTCCTGCCCGGCTTCCTCGTGGCCGGCGGCGCCGGAGAATGGACGATCACCTCATCCAGGCAGATGGCCAGGCGCCCTGTCGGCCCTCTGTTCGACGCGTTGAAGTCCGGCGGCGCGGCGATCACCTCGCTCGGCCAGGCTGACTGCTATCCGGCAAAATTCCGCGGCGGCAGTTTTGCCGGCGGCCGGCTCGAAATGGCCGGCAATGTCTCGAGCCAGTTCATCTCCGGCCTGTTGTTGGCCGCCCCGCACACGCGGGAAGGCGTTGAGCTCGCGGTGACCTCATCCATCGTCCAGTCGGACTATGTGCGCATCACGATCGAGACGATGAACCAGTTCGGAGTTGATGTAGTCGTCAACGACGAGTTCAATCGATTTTCGGTTAATCCTCAGCCCTATCGCGGCATGACCCTCGCCGTGGAGGCCGATGCCTCGACCGCCACCTATTTCGCCGCTTTGGCAGCAGTGACGCGCGGCGATATCATCCTTGCCAATATCGGCGAAGGCACGCGTCAACCTGATTTCGGTTTCATCGCCATTCTTGCCCGACTTGGCTGCACGGTCGAGAAAGGCGCGGGCTGGACGCGCATCGTCTGTTCCGGCCCGCTCAAGGGCGGTTTCGAAATCAACATGAAGCCGCTTTCCGACGCGACGCTGACTCTCGCCGCCATCGCGCCCTTCGCCGATGCGCCGATCGCCATCACCAATGTCGGCCATATCCGCCACCACGAAAGCGATCGCATCGCCGCCATCTGCACCGAGTTGGCCCGCGCCGGCATCAAGGTCGAGGAGCACCCGGACGGGCTGACCGTCTATCCGGGCACGCCGCGCTTTGCCGTCCACGAGACCTATGAGGACCATCGCGTCGCCATGGCTCTCGCCGTCATGGGCGCCGGCGGCGCAGGCGCCGAACTGAAAAACCCCGGCTGCGTCTCCAAGACCTGCCCGAGCTTTTTCGACGAACTCGCAAAGCTCGGGATCGGCGTGTCGGCGCGATAGAGCATCGCGGGCCAGGGCTGATATCGGCTTCGCACGCGGCTTCAGTCGGTGCTCAGCGCCAGCGTGCGGCTGATCTCGCGCAAGGAGCAGCCGGACTCTGCGGCCCAGGCCGAAAAGGCCGTCTGCACCGCCTTCATGTCCTTTTGCGAACTTGGCGGCCTGGCAACGACGCCCTCGGCGATCAGGCGGCCGACCACGTCCCGCGACAGGATGAAGCCGTCGCGGCCGACAAAGCGCAGGAAATACTGTCCGGTCATGCCGCCGAGACGGGCGCCGCGTTTGTTGAGCAGGTTGAGCAGGCCGACATGATCCCCGGCCGGCCAGTCCGCCAGCATGCGGCCGAACGAGCCGTGTTCCCCGGCGACATCGAGGATGAACCGGGCATTGTCCGGCACCGATCCGATCTTTGCCGCATGGCGGACGATGCGCCTGTCCTTGCACAGGGCGTCGAGCCAATCCGGCGCCATGAAGGCGCAGGCATGAACGTCGAAACCGCGAAACGCCTCGTGAAAACCTTGCCATTTCGCATCGATTACCGTCCACGAAAAGCCCGACTGGAACACCCTTCGCGTCATTTCCGCGAGATAGAAGCTGTCCGGGCGCTCCGCGAGATCGCCCGTGGCTTCCGCCGGTCCGATCAGCGCGTCAAGCGTCGCCTCGCCGCCTTTTCGTTCGGCGGCTATGGCGCGGATTTCGGAGAATGTGCGCATAGAGGGCTCCGGTGCTTGAGGACGAAAGGCTAGTCGGCGCCCGGCGGCCCGACAAGCGGCAAGCGCGAACTGTAAAGCTTCCTTGACACCCACGGCATTCGCATTTATGTAAAGGTCACTTGACAATCCGGAGCAAGCGACATGACCAATATCGAAGCCAAACGGCGCTATTTCCGCGTTTTTATACCGGCAATGGTCATCTTCCTCGGCGCGTCGGGCGTCTTCGCGGCTCTGGGCCTCGACGCGCAAGGCCCCTCGCCGGCCATTCTTGCCTTCGCCATCCTGCCCGTGGGCTCGCAGATCGCTCTTTTCGTCGCCCACCTGCGTTTCATCGGCGAAGTCGACGAGTATTTGCGATCGATCCAGATCAAGGCCGTGCTGTTCGCCCTTGCCGTGATCCTGATCATCGCGACCGGCTGGGGCTATCTGGAAGCCTATGCGAGCGTGCCCCGCCTGCACATTCTCTGGCTCAACCCGATCTACTGGGTGTCCTACGCCGTCGCCGCGATGACGCTGAGTCTGCGCGCCACGGGCCAGGCCGAATGAACAACATCATCCGGCAATTGCGCACCGAACGCGGCTGGTCGCAGGCTGTGCTGGGCGAAAAGCTCGACGTCTCGCGCCAATCGGTCATCGCCATCGAGACCGGCCGCTACGACCCGTCGCTACCACTGGCCTTTCGCATTTCCCGTGTGCTGGAACGCTCGATAGAGGAGATCTTTCTTTACCAAAAGGACTGACCGCCGGTGCCAAACAGGAAGACGGCGCCAGAGGGCGCCGTCTTTTGCTGTCCGAACGTGGTGGTCAACGGCGTCCTTGGCGCGATGGACCCGCGCCCTGTCGCCAATCAGAAGAAGCGGTAGCGGATGCTGGCGCGCAGTTCGTTGATGAAGTTGTTGTTGATGATGTAGGGCATCGTCGGCGCCGGCGGCTGATTCATGACCTTGTTCATGTAGATGCCACGCCAGCCGACATCGGCGACCACAGAACCCATGTCGTAGGTCACGCCGATCATCGCCGCGGCGGCCGCTTCGACCGACCTGCCCCAGTCGGTGACCACGCCGCCGACATTCTTGATCTCGGAATAGTTGTGGCCGAACCCAAGACCCGCGCCGACATAGCCGCCGAAACCGCCACCGGCAGCGCCGCCTTCGTGGAACATGAAGTCGTGATAAATGTTGGCGAGCAGCAAGCCACTCCTCAGGTTCGCCTTCTCGCCCGTGGTCGACGTCAGCCCGTCATTGGACAGATAGTCGACCGTCAGGTCGGCGCGCAACCCGGTGCCGCTTTCGTAGCCGAAGCCGACGCCGAGCGAATAGCCGTAGCCCGGGCCTGACATCGTCACCATGCAGCAATGCGTTGCGTCCGAGGCATGCCAGGCATTGCCGGCAAGGCTGCCGCGCAGATAGAAGCCGCCGCTGAGACCGGTATCGGCCTGCGGCAGTTCCGGAAGGTCGTAGGTCGGCCATTCCGGATATTGGGGATAGTCGGCTGCGACCGCCGGGGCGACCAGGAGTGTCGCGACGGCTACAATGGCGACTGCGAACACACTGCGCATTGCTTCTTCCTTTGCATTTCCACGTTCGGATGTGGTTCGCCGGAAGACTCACATAATTGTATTAATGCGTGCTTAACCTAAACTATTAACCCTAACAATGGATTGCACCCGGTCTTGTTAGGAATCTGTTCACTGTTTGCCGCCCATCGGCAAACAAGAGGAAGCAAATCGCGGCCGGCGGCGCCTTCCCTTGTTGGCCAAGGGAGGTGTCGTCTCAGGCGGCGTCGCTGATGGCGCTCGAAATATCGCGCACCACTGCCGCCACCAGGTCCTCGTCGTCGCCCTCGGCCATGACGCGGATCACTGGCTCGGTACCGCTTTCACGGATAATCAGGCGCCCGGCCGTGCCGAGCCGCGTCTCGCCTTCGGCGATGGCCTGCTTGACCTTTTTGTTTTCCAGCGGCTTGCCGTTCTTGAACCTGACGCTTTGCAGGAGCTGCGGCACCTTTTCGAAGCACGAGGTAACCTGCGACACCGGCCTGTCCCGCTCGCGCACCACCGCCAGCAATTGCAGCGCCGCGATGAGGCCGTCGCCTGTCGTCGTGTAGTCGGAAAGGATGATGTGGCCCGATTGCTCGCCGCCGACATTGAAGCCTTTGGCGCGCATGGTCTCGAGCACGTAGCGATCGCCCACAGCCGTGCGTTCGAGCGACAGCCCCTGGGCGCTGAGATAGCGCTCGAGCCCGAGATTGCTCATCACCGTCGCCACAAGGCCGCCACCGTTGAGCCGGCCGCGCGAATGCCAGGACTGGGCGATCACGGCCATGAGCTGGTCGCCATCGACCACTTCGCCGCGTTCGTCGACGATGATCACCCGATCGGCGTCGCCATCGAGCGCAATGCCGATATCGGCCCTGACTTCCTTGACCTTGGCCCTCAATGCCTCGGGGGCGGTCGAGCCGACCTTGTCGTTGATGTTGAAGCCATCGGGGGTGACGCCGATGGGGAAGACCTCGGCGCCGAGTTCCCAAAGGGCGATGGGCGCGACCTTGTAGGCGGCGCCGTTGGCGCAGTCGATGACGATTCTGAGCCCGGCGAGATCGACGCCAATGGGCAGGGTACGCTTGGTGTATTCGATATAGCGGGTCTGGGCCGCCTCATCGCGATGGGCGCGCCCGATGTCGCGGCCGCGCGCCAGCCGCGGCGTCAGGTCGGACTGCATCAGATCCTCGATGTCGGCCTCGACCTGGTCGGAGAGCTTGAACCCGTCGGGACGGAACAGCTTGATGCCGTTGTCGTCATAGGGGTTGTGCGAGGCCGAGATCATCACGCCGAGATCGGCCCTCAGGGAACGGGTCAGCATGGCGACGGCCGGCGTCGGCATCGGGCCGAGGAAATAGACGTCCATCCCGACGGCGGTGAACCCGGCCGCCAGCGCGCTCTCGATCATGTAGCCGGAGCGCCGCGTGTCCTTGCCGATCACCACGCGGTTGCGGTGTTCGCCGCGCACGAAGCGCAATCCGGCAGCCATGCCCACCCGCAAGGCCAGTTCCGGCGTCAGCTTCTCGCCATTGGCGAGGCCGCGAATGCCGTCGGTTCCGAAATGTCTGCGCGTCATGTTTTTCCTCGACCAAGGTGGCGGCTGTTATACGCCGCGTGCCGGCGAGCCGCCAAGAGGTTCCCGAACGCGATGTAAACCTCGTTAACACCACGGACGACCCGCCGGCAGCGTCCGCGCCTCGAAGGCCTGGTTCGGTGGTGAGCTGATAGCCGACCTCGCCGCAGGCACGGAGGCAGGCCGCAAAAAGGCCACCCGAAGGTGGCCTTTCGATGTCCTGCTTGTTCCGCGCGGAACGGACCTAGACCTCCGGCTGCGGCGCCATGCCTTCGTCGGGCTTGCTGCCGCTCGGCTTGGGCCTGGACTTGCCGGTACTGGGCACGGCCGATTTGGGCGCCGGCCCCTCCGGCTCGATGTCGCGCACCGGCTGCTTGCCCGCGATCAACCCGTTGATCTCCTCGCCCGAAAGCGATTCGTATTCGAGCAGGGCGCCGGCAATGGCGTGCAACTGGTCGATGTTCTCGCGGATCACCCGCTGCGCCGTCTGGTAGCCGTCCTCGACGAAGCGCTTGACCTCGGCGTCGACGACCTGCTGTGTCTCGTCGGAAAGGTGAGTGTTGCGCTGCATCATCGAACGGCCGAGGAAGACCTCGTCCTGGACATCGCCATAAAGCAGCGGGCCGAGCTTGTCGGACATGCCATATTCGGTGGCCATGGCCCGGGCCAGCCCGGTCGCCATCTTGATGTCGGCCGAAGCGCCCGAGGTGACCATTTCGTGGCCGAAGATTTCCTCTTCGGCGACACGGCCACCCATGGCCACGGCGAGGTCGGCATAGCATTTCTGCCGTGTCAGCGACACCTGGTCCTTTACGGGCAGCCGGATCACCATGCCGAGGGCGCGGCCGCGCGGGATGATGGTCGCCTTGTGGATCGGATCCGAACCCGGCATATGCACGGCGAGAAGGGCGTGACCGGCTTCGTGATAGGCGGTGAGCTTTTTTTCTTCTTCGGTCAGCGCGAGGGTGCGCCGCTCGGCGCCCATGAACAGCTTGTCCTTGGCGTCCTCGAACTCGGCCATGGTGACGAAACGCTTGTTGCGCCGCGCCGCCAGAAGCGCCGCCTCGTTGACCAGATTCATCAGGTCCGCACCGGAGAAACCGGGCGTACCGCGCGCCAGAACCTTGAGATCGACATCGGGGGCCAGCGGAACCTTGCGAACATGGACCTTGAGAATCTTCTCGCGGCCGGCCACGTCGGGATTGGGCACCACGACCTGGCGGTCGAACCGGCCCGGACGCAACAGCGCCGGATCGAGCACGTCGGGACGGTTGGTCGCGGCGATGAGGATGATGCCCTCGTTGGCCTCGAACCCGTCCATCTCGACCAGCAACTGGTTGAGGGTCTGCTCGCGCTCGTCATTGCCGCCGCCGAGGCCGGCGCCGCGATGGCGGCCGACCGCGTCGATTTCGTCGATGAAGATGATGCAGGGCGCGTTCTTCTTGGCCTGTTCGAACATGTCCCGGACGCGGGAGGCGCCGACGCCGACGAACATTTCGACGAAATCCGAACCGGAAATCGTGAAGAACGGCACGTTGGCCTCGCCGGCCACCGACCGGGCCAGAAGCGTCTTGCCGGTGCCCGGAGGGCCGACCAGCAGCACGCCGCGCGGAATGCGGCCGCCAAGACGCTGGAACTTGCCGGGGTCCTTGAGGAATTCGACGATTTCCTCGAGGTCCTGCTTGGCCTCGTCGACGCCGGCGACGTCCTCGAACGTCACCTTGCCCTGTGCCTCGGTCAGAAGCTTGGCACGCGACTTGCCAAAACCCATGGCGCCGCCGCGCCCGCCACCCTGCATCTGGCGGATGAAGAAGAACCACACGCCGATGATGATGATGAACGGCAGCCAGGACGACAGAAGGATCGACCAGAACGGGCTCGATTCGGGCTCGCGGGCGGTGATCGACACGCCGTGGTCCTCGAGCCGGCTGACGACGTCGGCGCCGTTCGGAATGGTGGTCTGGAAGCGGGTATTGTCGCGCAGGATGCCGGAGACGATGTTGTCGGTGATCGTCACGCTCGTCACGCTGCCCGAATTGACGTCCGAAATGAATTCGCTGTAGCTCGTCTCGGCCACCGAAACCGACCGGGTCGACGTGGAGAAGACCTGGTACAGCCCCATCAGCATCAGGATGATGACGAGCCAGATGGCGAAGTTGCGGAAGTTGCTATTCATCAAACTTTCCCAGTGGTCCGGCGCAAAGGCGCCGTATCTTGAATTGCGAATGTAGGTCCGTGACCTTGTCGTTACAAGATCGTAAACCGACGATCTGACGTTCTGGTTTCCGGGTTATTGCCCCGTTTGCGGCGGTTTCGAGCCGAAGCTCGCCGCGATCGAAACCCTGGCGTTGCCGATTTCGTAGGTGCCGACACCGATACCGACCAGGCGCCCGTCGCGATCACGTAGCGCCGGTGCCGAAGCTACGGCCCGCATCGGCGCCGCGATCGGGCCGGCGAGAGCCTCGGCCGCGGCGCGGGTTACCTCTTCGCCGGCCGCCGAAACGGAAAGGCCGGCACCGGAACCCGAACACGCAATCGTGAACCGCCCGTCGAATGCCATATTGCCAGCGGATTCGAGCGAAATTGCAGCAGGGGCCGGCATGCGTCCCAATTCCCGGAACGCCAGGACCGTGTCCTTGTCCCGAACCATGGCCGCGCCGCCGAGCGTCGTCGCATGGCCCGGCGCCGCCGCGGCGAGCGCCTCGTAGGCTGATTCGAGCGTGCCGAGGCGGCAAGGCTCGGAGCCGCCGCCGGCCCAGCCGACCATACGGTCGATGAGGCGCAGCCCGATTTCCTCGGCGAGGGCGAAAAGATCGCCATGAGGAATGCTGACGACGCCGAACCGGTCGACCGACGCCAAGCGTCCAATCGCTTCGCCGGCGGCGCGGTCGAGCGCCGCGTCGGCCCGCGCCATGCGCTTTGCCAGGCTGGCCAAGCGTTCGGCATCGAGACCCTCGCGGGCAAGGATCGGCAAGGTGTGGCGCCAGCGCACCCGCTCGTAATGCTCGTCCATGTTGGACGGATCGGCGACGGCGATGAGACCGGCATCGCGGACGATGTCGCGCAGACGTGCCGGCTCGACGCCGAGCATCGGCCGGCACAGCCGGACCCCTTCGACCTCGCCGAACAGCGTCATGCCACAAAGCCCGGATACGCCGCTGCCATGCGCCATGCGCATCAGGATGGTTTCGGCCTGGTCGTTGCGGTGATGCGCCGTCACGAGGATTTGGCTGCCGTCTTCCCGCATGGCCGCCCCGATGAGCCGGTAGCGCGCCGCCCGCGCCGCCGCCTGGATGCCGCTCGCGGGCTTGGTTCCGTCCCATGCCAGCATGCGGCACACGAGGCCGAGCCTTTGGGCCTCGACCGCGACAAGGGCGCATTCCGCCGCCGCCTCGGGCCTCAGGCCATGATTGACGGTGTAGACCACAAGCGTCTTGCCTTCCGTCCCGGCCCAGCCGGCGGCGAGCAGCATCAGTCCGAGGCTGTCCGGCCCGCCCGAAACCGCGAGCCCGATCCTGTCGAACGCCATGAGCGGCGCGAACAGCTTTTTGACCTCGAAGCCGTGCCGCATCGGCGCCGTGCTGGTTTTCGACCGCCTGGCCGGACGGGGAGCGGGCATCTGCTTGTTCCGGTTTTGCTCTAGCACCCGGCCTCGGCCATTTCCGTGCCGAGCCGCTGCTGGAAGGCCGGCGAGGTGTCGGGAAAGCGTCGCACCACTTCGTTGAAGGTCCGGCACGCGGTCTCGTTTTCGCCCGACCCGGACAGCGCGATGCCGAGCTTCATCAGGATGTCGGGCGAGCGCGCCGCGTTGGGATAGGACTGGAAGCCGGTCAGAAGGATATCCGCCGCTTCCTCGTAATCGCCGCGCTGGATCAGCGCCTCGCCGAGCCAGTTGGTGGCGTCGGGCGCCTGCGGATGGTCGGGAAACAGGGCGATGAACTGCCGGAACTGCTCTTCGGCGAATTCGTAGTCGCCGCGGATTACCGCGTCGTAGCCGGCGGTGTACTGCGCATTGGCGTCTGCGTCGGTGATCAGGCCGGCATCGCGGCCGATATCGATCTCGGGTCCGGACGTACCCTCGAGATCGTTGAGCGTCAGCGTACCAAGTGACTGTTCCGGCGCCCCCAGTTCGATCGGTGCGTCGAGATCGAGCGGCGCCTCGCCGGTGCCGAAGACGTCGGTATCGGCTCCCGGCGTGCTGAGATCCATGGCTTGCGGCGTCTCTCCGGACGGCATCACGCCTCCGGCTTGAGGCGCCGCCTCAGTTTTTCCCACCGGCGCACCGCCCTCCAGAGCGGCGAAACGGGCATCGGCATCGGCCTGCATGCGCTCGAGCAGCGTCTGCAACTGGGTCAACTGGAACTGCAGTCCCTCGACCTGGCCGTTGAGGATGCGCATCTGTTCCTCGAGCTGGTCGATCCTGACCGCCACGGCGGCGTCGCTCGACTGTGCCACCTGGATCGCCGGTGCCGCCGTATCGACACCAATCGCCCGGGGCGGCAGGAAGGCATCGATGCTGTCTGACAGCCCGCCGAGGCGCTGCTGCATGCTCAAGGCCTCGGTCTCGAGCGCCGCCAGCCGCGCCGCCGCGCCGCCAGCCGTATCCGTCGCCGCCGCGCCGGCCGGTGCGGCCATCGCGCCGCAAACCACCAGGGCCAGACCCAGTCTCCGCCAAAGGACCTTTAGTCCCTGCTTGTTCGTTTCAATAGGTCGCACGCCGCGCCTCCTTGTTTCCGCGCCGGTTCGCGCATGTGTCGAGCGTGGCTCTTATAGTGGAATTTTGGCCAAATATGTGCACGCCAAGCGTGGCCGGAAAAAGAGGCGCCCGGCTTTGCGGTTCGGACATGGGACAAACGAATAGCTCAGGGGCGAGCCGCGTTCCGCTCCCAGCCCAAACGGAAGCGCCGGGCGCGATACGCAGCACCCGGCGCCTGCCTCCAGCCCGACTGGGCCGTTTTACTGAAGGACGGTGACCGCCCTCCGGTTCTGCGACCAGCAGGAGATGTCGTTGCACACCGCGACCGGGCGTTCCTTGCCATAGCTCTTGGAGCTGAGGCGCGCCTGCGAGACGCCGCGGGACGTGAGGTAGTTGACGACCGCGGCGGCGCGGCGGGCGCCGAGCGCTATATTGTATTCGCGCGTGCCGCGCTCGTCGGCATGGCCTTCGATCAGCACCCGGTATTGCGGATAGCGCGCCAGCCAGACGGCCTGCTTGTCGAGCGTCGACTGGCCTTCGGCGGTGATCACCGAAGAATCGGTCTCGAAAAAGACGCGGTCGCCGACGGTGACGAGGAATTCCTGCTGGCTGCCCGGGGTGCCCGCGCCGCCGGCGCCATCGAGGCCGGTGCCCGGCGTGCGCGCGCAGGCGGCGACGGCAACAACCAGCGCGACGAGCATGAAGGCGCGAAGACCGGCAAAAAGCGGCGAGATAGGGCGCATGAAGCGACTCCGAAGCATTGGATTGGTTCAGCTCTGTTTACCGCCCGTTATCTTAAGGCGGCGTTCGCAAAGACGGTTAATCACCGGCTAATCAGGCGGAATTGGGGCGATTCCCCTCAGTTCAACAGCGGCGACCAGGCCGGGTCCGAGGCATAGGAGCCGGTCGGGACAACCTGGTTGTTGCGCCCGAAAACATCGACCGAATAGAGCCGCGGGCCGTCGTCGCCGCCCGGATCGGAAAAATACATGAGGACGAGCCCGTTCGGCGCCCAGGTCGGGCCTTCGGCGTGGAAGCTCGATACAAGAATCCGCTCGCCCGAGCCGTCCGGCTTCATGATCCCGACATGGAACTGCCCGCCCGACTGTTTGGTGAAGGCGATGTAATTGCCCTTGGGCGACCAGACCGGCGTGGCATAGGAGCCTTCGCCGTAGGAGACGCGCTGCGCCCCGCCGCCGCCGGCGCCCATGATGTAGATTTGCTGGGACCCGCCACGGTCGCTCTCGAAGGCGATCTGGCTGCCGTCCGGCGAATAGGACGGACCGGTGTCGATGGCCGCGCCGCTGGTCAACTGCGTCGGCTGACCGCCGGAAATCGGCATCGCATAGATATTGGTATTGCCGCCCTGTTCGACCGAAAAGGCCAGCGTCGCCCCGTCCGGCGAGAAACGCGGCGAAAAGGTCATCTGGCCGAACGAGCCGATCGATTGCTGCCGGCCCGAGGCCATGTCGAGCAGATAGACCTGCGGATTGCCGGCCTCGTAGTTCATGTAGGTCAGCATCTGCTGGTTGGGCGAAAAGCGCGGCGTTAGCGACAATGTCCGTCCGTCGGTGATGAACTGGGAATTGGCGCCGTCCTGATCCATCACGGCGAGGCGCTTGGTGCGGTTCGCCTTGGGGCCGCTTTCGGCGACATAGACGATGCGCGTGTCGAAATAGCCGCCTTCGCCGGTCAGCGATGCATAGATCGCATCCGAGACGATATGGGCGATGCGCCGCCACGATGCCGGATCGGTCGAATAGGACGAGCCGACGACCTGTGCCGCCGCCTGCGTGTCCCAGACCCTGACCGAGGACTGGATGGTGCCGCCGCGCTCGACCTGGCCCATGACCAGCGCGTCGGCGCCGGTGGCGCGCCAGGCGGCGAAATCCGGCGAAGCGCCGACATTGCCGGTCTGCATTGGCAGGTTGGCCGGATCGACCATGTTGAACAGGCCCGAGCGCCTCAGATTGGCGCGCACGATCTCGGCGACCTCGCGCCCGAAGGTCGGATCGGTCGAGCCGAAATCGGGAATGGCGATCGGCAGCGGAATGAACTCGCCCGCCGTCACGGTGATCTTGACCAGCGCCGAAGCCGGCGATGCGGCGAGCATGAGCGCCGAACCGGCCAGCCCGGCCTTCAATATCTGTCTGCGGTTGAATTGCATTGTCATCCTGTCCATCGGGCTATCCGAATTCATGTCTGTCAATTGGCCTGGCTGGCATCGAGCGTCACGTCGATCTCGCGCCAGTGATCGTATTTGTCGTCCGGCAGGGCGAACGGACCGCAATCGGCGACCTTGCGCGCCGCCGTGCGGGCGCTGATGCCGAGCAGGCCCGTGGCATCGCTCAGGATCTGCGGCATGCCGGCAACCGTTCCGTCCGGGTTCATCGACACCATCAACTGGATGACGACGCCGTCGTTGCGTTCGGAAAGCGTGGGGTTCCAGCACCGCCGCATCTGGGCGATCAGGGCGCCGAGTTCGGACTGGGTCAACCGCGCCGCCTGGCCGGTCGGCCGCCCGGCCGCCGCCTGGCCGCCTTCGCCGGTCACCGAACCGCGCGAGGCCTCGGTGTTGATGATGTCGGACACCTGGTCGGCCGGCTCGGTTTCGTTCGGCTGCTCGGCACTCGCGACCTCGACGCGCTTGACCGTCGACTGGGATTGCGCCTGCTGCCTGAGGATCGTGGCAGGACGCATGGCCGGAATGGGCACCGCCGTTTCGGTCGGCGCTTCCTCGGTCGGCGCGGCGGCCAGCACCGGATCGGGCTCCGGCTCGGCCGGTGCTGGCGGCGCGGGTTCGGGCTCCGGCTCGGGTTCCGGTTCGGGCGGCGGCGGTTCGGGTTCGGGCTCCGGTTCGGCGGCCGGAGCCGGTTCGGGGGCTGTCTCGACCGTCGGCGCCGGGCTTTCGATCGTGGTTTCTTCCGGATTGGGCTGGTCGGCCTGGGTGGCACCGGGCCGTTCGGCCAGTTCGACCGGCGTTGGCGTGTCGACCACGGCCGGCGCCGGCGTCTCAATCACAGTGCTCTGTTCCGAGCCGGCCCTGATGCTGGCGATCTCCTCGATCGGCACGAGGTCGACCGAAATGGCCTCGACGGCCATGGGCGCGAGTTCCTCGGCGCCGTGCAGGCCGATGACGCCGAGCGTAATCAGCACGGCGTGGAAGGCGAGCGACGTGGCGAGGCCGACGCGCATCGGGTCATTGTCCCTGCACCGGCTCGGTGATCAGCCCGATCCGCGAATAGCCGGCTCCCGACAGCACTCCCATGACCTGCATCACCGTGCCGTAGTCGGCCGTCGCATCGCCGCGCACATAGATGCGCTCCTCGCTGTTGCCGGCGGTTTCCGTATCGACCGCATCGATCAGCGCCGCGAGCGCGATCTGCCGGTCGCCGATATAGACTTCGCCCGAGGGCGTCACCGAAACCGTGACCGGCTTCTGCTCGGTATTGAGCGATTTGGCCTCGGTCTTGGGCAGGTCGATGGGCACCCCGACGGTCAGAAGCGGCGCCGCCACCATGAACACGATGAGCAGGACCAGCATCACGTCGACCATCGGCGTGACATTGATCTCCGACATCAGTTTGGCGCGGGCGCGCCGCCCGCGTCGTCCGCCGTTGCCGCCGCGACTGGATTTGGCCAGCGAGATGGCCATTACTTCTGGCTCCGCGCTTCGAGTTGGCGGGACAATATGGTCGAGAACTCGTCGGCGAAGGTTTCGAGCCGGCCGCTGAGCTTGCCGGCGTCGCCGCTGAGCTTGTTGTAGGCGATGGTGGCCGGAATGGCGGCCAACAGGCCGAGCGCCGTGGCGAACAGCGCCTCGGCAATGCCCGGCGCCACCACGGCGAGATTGGTCGATTTGCTGGCCGCGATCGACTGGAACGAATTCATGATGCCCCATACCGTGCCAAAAAGGCCGATGAATGGCGAGGCGGAGGCGACCGTGGCGAGGAAACCGAGATTCTTGTCGAGCTGGTCGTTCTCGCGGGAAATGGCGACATCGAGCACGCGGTCGAGCCGCGACTGCACGCCGATGGCCGATGAGGCGCGCTGCTCGTGGCTGCGTTTCCACTCGCGCATGGCGGCAACGAACACGGCGGCGAGACCGCGCGGATTCTCCTCGGCAAGCGTCTGGAACAGCTCCTCGAGCGACTGGCCGGACCAGAAGGTCTTCTCGAAGGCGTTCATCTGCTTGTTGGTGCGCGAATACAGGAGCGCCTTGTCGACGATGATTGCCCAGCACCACACCGAGGCGCCGAGCAGGCCCATCATCACCAGCTTGACCACCCAGTCGGCCCGGAAAAACAGCGCAATGAGGGAGAAATCCACCTCGGCGGCGGCGGTGGCGACTTCTGCAGCTTCCATCTCGATGGGTCCGGTTGACTAAAGGTGCTGGATAGAGGGCCGATTGCGTGGCAATTAGGGCTTTTTTAAGAGAAATTCGCCCTTTAGCGCCCGTCGCCGCCGCAAGGGCGGTCGGGCGCGGCACTATGGTTCACGAAGGGTTAAGAAGCGGTTCCGGCGAATTCTCGATCAGAACAGCTGCTTGGGCAGTCGTACCGGCCGGCCGGCGGCATTGACCATGACGATCTCGATGCTGGCCGTCACCAGCAGGTCGTCGCCGCGCCGCATCTCCTGTGCAAGCGTCAGGCGGGCGCCGGTCGCCTTGACGATTCGCGTCTCGATCTCCACCAGATCGTCGATATGGGCCGGCTTCAGCCAGTCGATCTGCATGCGCCGCGCCGCAAAGAACAGCCCGTCGGCGATCAATCCGGAATGCTGCACGCCTTTTTGCCTCAGCCACTCCGTGCGGGCCCGCTCGAAGAATTTCAGATAGGCGGCGTGATAGACATGCCCGGAGAAATCGGTGTCCTCGAAATAGACCCGGACCTGGAACAGGGCGCGCTCCGTCATTTCTCGTCGATGATCAGATGTTCGGGCGCGGCGGGCAGGTCGGCCAGTCGGCCCCTGAGCCAGCGCGGCAGAAGGTTGACCAGCGCCAGCGCGTCGCCCGCGATCGGCACCCAGTCGAAATGAAGGACATGGCCCTCGTCCTGTGTGACGAGCGCGGTTTTCCCGGTGACGAAGGGCAGGTTTTCCGGTGGCGTAATGGCATAATAGACGCCGAGTTCATGGAACTCGCGCGCGTCGCGACGAAAGAACGTCTCGGCGGTGAACACAAGCCGCCCGACAACGCCCGGCGCCTTCAGCTCTTCCTCGATCTCGCGCGTCAAGGTCGTGCGGCTGTCCTCGCCGAATTCGATGCGGCCGCCCGGCAGCAGCGTATAGGGATCATCGTCCTCGCGGCAGACCAGAACGTGGCCGTCGCGGATGGCGATGCCGGCGGCACGGTGGTTGAACACACGTCCGTCGAAACGGAAATGGATCATCTGGCGGTCCGGCTCTGTCATCGGTTCGGCTCGTCCAGGCATTGCGTCAGATCATGGACGCGTGCGGCACTGGCTATAGGGTTTCGGTTTGGTGTGCAAGAAAGGCGCGATGATGAGCGAGAAGGATCGACCGTTGACGCCCTGGGCCGAACTCGGCCCCGATGCCCGCCTGGCGCTGCAGCGCGACTACCAGGTCGAAATCGACAGGCAGCCCCTGACCTGTTCGCTCGACGAGAAGATGGCGCGCTTCACCGCCTGGCTCGAAACCCGCGGCATCCGCTTCACGATGGACGATCTCAGGCGCCGATAGGCGCGACCGCTACTCGGTCCATGTCCTGGCGCCGAGCGCCTCGAGATCGGCGAACAGCCGTTCCGGTTCGATCTCCGCGCCCATAGAATGAAGACCCGGCGCCGCCAACGGCCCGTCCCGCATCTGGCGAACTGCCGCCAGAACGCAATGGGCCGTCAGACCGTAAGGATCGTCGGAATAGAGGCAGAAACTCTTCGTTTCCGGCCCATTGGCGCCGCTTCCTTCGGCCACCGCCCGCATCTCGATGCAGGACGGCTTGGGGGAAAACCAGATATTGCCCCAGTAGAACAGCGGCGTGACGCGCCGGGCCCACGCAAGGCCGCCGAGTTTCATCGCCACGGTCAGCAGCGGAAACACCAGATAATCGACGAACCAATTGAAACCGGCGGCATAGACCCCGGCATTGGCGAGACCCAGCTCGAGGCCAACCGTTTTTGCCTCGGGCATGTCGAGCGGATAGCAGCTCTTCGTGCCGAAGGGCGAACCGAATCCGAAAGGCCTGAGATCGGTGTAGCTCGCTTCGGTCCACACACCATCGCGCAGCAGGTAGGTCGGCGCCGCCACGCTTTCGGTGATCTCGCTGGCGGATCTGGCATCGCGCAGCTGCGCCCGCATGGCCATGCCGACATGGACGGAATGGGCGTTGGCGACCAGCTTGGCCGCCTTGCGGATCATCGGTCCGGGGACGCCGGGATGGAAGCCCGCCTGGGTGACGATGATGCGCCCCTTTTCACGCGCCGTATCGGCCAAGGGCTCCAGCGCCCGCGCGACCTCGCTCACCACCAGGATGTCGATGAGATCGGTACCACTTTCCAGCGCCGCCGCGCCGATCGCAGCCATATGCGCGGCCACCGGAGCGGCAATGACCAGCAGATCGACGTCGGCAAGCGCCGCGACCAGGGCCTGACGATCGTAAATGTCGACGACCCGCGCGGAAAACTGGCGTTGCGGCAGCTTGCCGGCCAGCGCATCGGCCTTTTCCTGCACGGCCGCGCCATTGCGCCCGGCAATCACGACGGCGGCTCCAACATGTTCGGCAAGAAGCTCGGCAATCAGGCCGCCGGTCACACCGGTACCGCCGAAGACCATGATGCGGCTGTAGTCCGCCATGCCCGTCTCCTGATCTGCCATAGATAGGTTTTGAAGTGACCGGCCCAAACCACCGATCTGCTGGCGGGAAATTAGTCCTCTTCACCCTCGTCAAAAAGGCCCGCCTGTCCGCCTGCGACGCTTTGCGGCATCGGCCGACCGAGATGGGCGAAAGCCGTCGCGGTCAGCATGCGGCCGCGCGGCGTGCGCTGGATGAAGCCCTGCTGCAAGAGGTAGGGCTCGACGATTTCCTCGATGGCGTCGCGCGGTTCGCTGAGCGCCGCCGCGATGGTTTCGATGCCGACCGGCCCGCCGTCATAGTGCTCGGCGATGAGATCGAGATAGCGCCGGTCGAGCATGTCGAGCCCGCGTCGGTCGACATCGAGCCTGAGCAGGGCCTTGTCGGCCAGCGCCGCCGTGATCTGCCCATCGCCCGCGACGAGGGCGAAATCCATGACGCGGCGCAACAGCCGTCCGGCGATGCGCGGCGTGCCGCGCGAGCGGCGGGCGACTTCCATCGCCCCGTCCTCGGACATGCCGACGCCCATCAGCCGCGCCCCGCGCCGGACGATCTCGATGAGTTCCTCGGGCGAATAGAAATTGAGCCGCACCGGAATGCCGAAGCGGTCGCGCAGGGGCGTCGTCAACAACCCGGCCCGCGTCGTCGCGCCGATAAGCGTGAATTTGGACAAATCGATCCTGACCGAGCGCGCCGCCGGCCCCTCGCCGATGATCAGGTCGAGCTGGAAATCCTCCATGGCCGGATAAAGGATTTCCTCGACCGCCGGATTGAGCCGGTGGATTTCGTCGATGAACAGCACGTCGCGCTCTTCGAGATTGGTCAAGAGCGCCGCCAGGTCGCCGGCCTTGGCGATCACCGGTCCCGAAGTCGCCCGGAAGCCGACGCCAAGCTCGCGGGCGACGATCTGCGCCAGCGTCGTCTTGCCGAGACCGGGCGGGCCGACGAAGAGCACATGGTCGAGTGCCGCGTTGCGCCGCCGCGCCGCCTGGATGAACACTTCGAGATTGGCCTTCACATCGGCCTGGCCGACGAAATCGGCAAAGCCCGAGGGTCTCAGGGAGACATCGAGTTCGCCGTCGCGGCCGGCCGAGGCTGAGGTGAGGTCGGTCACTTGATGAGGTCCATCGAGGGAATGGCCTGCGCAGCCTGTTTGTCGAACGTCACAGTGAAAACACACCCCAGCATTCGGTTGCTTTCCGCAATCAGGGCATCGGACAAATCCGCTCCCGTCGTGCGGTACAAGTGCAGGGCGCGCACCAGCGCCTCGAAGCTCTCGAATTCGAGTGATGATATCTCCATGAGCGCCTCGAATATGCCCGCAATCTCCTCGCGGTTCATGCGATAGTGTCGTTCAAAGACCCAGTACAGCTCCAACTGAACTCCGACTGCGATAAATCCTGGCCGCGCCGGCGTCAGGGCGGATAGGTGCTGCCGCGCCAGCAGCGACTGTCGGGCATCATCGTCAAGAAGGGCTCGCAGTAGGACGTTTGTGTCGAAGCCGATCACGCTGCGTCGTCTTTCTTGCCTGTCGATGTCTTGCTCGCGTCGAGGTGGTCGGCAACGGCATCGCGCACCGCCTTGTCGTAGTCCTCAATTCCAGACGGCTGGATCGCGTGCTTCGACAGCAATCCAAAAGCGCTCTCGACCGGCTTGTTACGCGGGACGATGATCGCCGCATGTCCGAACGTCACCAATTCGACCCTATCCCCGGCATTGAGCCCCATTTCGTCCCGAATGCTCTTTGGCAGGGTCATCTGCCCTTTACTCGTCAGCGTTGCAGTAGGCATGTCCAGATCCTCACAAATTCCTTACCTTTGTTAGACTAGTAAGGATTGTCACATGGCGCAAGCACATGCAATTGAGTCAGCGAGCCCGATGCGCGGTCATCGCCTATGCCAGCACCCGCTCCAGCTCCACCTCGTCCATGATCGGAATGCCGAAATTGCCGATTTCGGGGATTTCCGGCTTGAGGGCGCGCGCCCTCGAGACGGCGCCGGCATGCACCGCGCACAAGCGCATGCCGCGGCGCTGATAGAAGCGCATGGCGTCGAGATTGTCGTTGGTCGTCACCAGCCAGACACGCTTGAGGCCCGCGACGCGGGCCTTGGCGACGGCGTGTTCGAGCAGCACCGTGCCGATGCCGGAGCGCTGGTCGTGGGCGTTGAGCGTGGTGATCTGCATATCCGGCCCGGTGATATGCCAGGTGACGAGGCCGGCCACTGCGCCGTCGACCCGCGCCTGCGCGCCGATCAGCGCCGCCGCCTCGATCTTCTTGCCGCGACAGACAATGAAATCGGCGCCCCATTGTTTTTTGAGAAAATCGCCGATCCAGGCGGTATCGGTGACCGGCGTGATATCAATTCTGCTCATGAACTCAATTCCTTCAATCCCAGCCGGATCAGCCTTTCCGTCGGCAGGTCCTCGCCTTCGCGCCTGACGATCCGCGCCAGCGCGGCGCTCGCCTGCTGGCTGGAATAGCCCAGATTGGTCAAAGCCGACACCGCATCCGCGACCGTCGATGGCGCCGCCCCGGCACCGAGCGCCTGCTGCAGCCCGAGCACGCCGGCATCGATCCCGCCGATATCGGGCGCCTTGCCCTTGAGTTCGGTGACGATGCGCAGCGCCAGTTTGGGGCCAACGCCATTGGCGCGCCCGACCGAGGCCTTGTCCTGAAGGGCGATGGCGCTCGCCAGCTCGGATGGCGTCAGCACGGACAGGATCGCCAGCGCCACGCGCGCGCCCACGCCTTGCACCTCGGTCAGCAGCGCGAACCACGCCTTCTCGGCCGGGTCGGCGAAGCCGTAGAGCCGCATCAAGTCCTCGCGCACCACCATTTCGGTGATGATTTCGACCGGTTCGCCTTTCGACGGCAGGCGCCCCATGGTCTTGGCCGAACAGAAGGCGATGTAGCACACGCCCTGAACGTCGATCAGCACATGGTCTTCGCCGAGTTCCTCGATCATGCCTTTGAGCTTGCCGATCATGCGCTTGCCGCCCGCGCCGCCGGCGCCGTGCGATGATGGGCGTGGCAGATGGCGATGGCCAGGGCGTCGGCGGCGTCCGCCCCCTTGAAGTCGGCTTGCGGCAGGATTGTCTTCACCATGAGCTGAATCTGTGCCTTGTCGGCATGGCCGGTGCCCACCACCGACTTCTTGATGAGGTTGGCGGCGTATTCGGCGACCGGAAGGCCCATCAAAGCCGGCGTCATCAGCACCACGCCCCGGGCCTGTCCGAGAATGAGCGCCGAGCGCGCGCCCTGGTTGACAAAGGTTTCCTCGACCGCCGCCTCGTCGGGGTCGTATCGGGCGATCACCTGTGTCAGCGCACCATGCAGCGCCACCAAACGTTCGGCCAGCGCGCCCGAAACCGGCGGTGCCAGAACGCCCGCCGCGACGAAACGCAGCCGGTTGCCGGCCGTTTCGATCACCCCCCAGCCGCAGCGCCTGAGGCCGGGGTCGATACCAATGATTCGCGCGCTGGACATCATGGGCCGAGGTTAAGGCCCGGCGCCGACGCGGCCAAGCGCGCATTTTGACCGGCGGCGCCGGGTGACGCGCGCGCTCCGCCCGGCGCCGATATTGCCCAACCGTTCAGGTCGAAACCTCAATCTGAATCAAATTTTAGCGGACCGATAAAGTCGAATTTTATCCGCATCCGATATCAAATGCTTGAGCAAATGTGACTTGAGAAACCAAGAGTCGAGATGCGGCTTCCCGAATTGCCCGAAGGCGGATGGACAAAGGTCGTGACAATCACCCTCGTCACAACCGTGTTCATCACGCTGTTGGCGCTTGCCGGAATGTGGCTCGGCAATGTCGTTTCCAACGACGAGACGACGGCGGCGGATGTCGCGGCGACGCTGGCGCTGGCCGTCGGCCTTACGGCCCCGCTGCTCGGCTCTCTCATCATCAAACTCGAAGAGCTTCGCCACGCCAACGCCCAGCTTCAGTACCTTGCCAGCTACGATTTCCTCACCGGCGCGCTCAACCGCCGCGCCTTCATGGAAGGCGTCGAGAAACGGCTGGCCGAAGGCGGCACGTCCGAGACGAAGGCGCGTTTAGCCCTCTTCGTCATCGATGTCGACCATTTCAAGGTCATCAACGACCGCTACGGCCACCAGGTCGGCGATCTCGCCCTGGTTCGCATCGCCGACGCGCTGCGCGCCAGTCTGCGCGAAACCGACCTGTTTGGCCGGCTGGGCGGCGAAGAGTTCGGCGCATTCCTCGACGACATCGCGCCGGTCGATGCCCTGAAGGTCGCGGAAAAGTGCCGCCTGGCCATTGCCGAATGTCCCTTCACGCCGGAAGGCGAGCAGCATTCGGTGTCGGTCAGCATCGGCATCGCCTTTGCAATGCCCGACGAGGATTTCACCACCCTGTTCCACCAGGCAGACAACCGGCTCTACCGCGCCAAGGAACACGGCCGCAACCGCATCGAAGCGCCACTCGTCTCCGTCGCCGCCTGACCGCTGTCCGAGGCCTTTCGGCGGCTGGATGCAAAAAGCCCCGAACGCTTGTCCGGGGCCGCTCGGTCCGTGTCTGTCGCGACGAATGGATTCTCCGACTAGCCCGCGATCTTGGCGAGGACTTCGTCGCTCATTTCGGAATTGTCGTAGGTGTCCTGCACGTCGTCGTCGTCCTCGAGCGCATCGAGGAGTTTCATCAGCGTCGCGCCCCTGTCGGCGTCGACTGCGATGGTGTTCTGCGGCCTAAAGACCGGCTTGACCGACTCTGCCTCGCCCAGCGCCTTTTCGAGAGCGGACGACACCTCGCCGATCGCTTCGAAGGCGCAATAGATGGTGTGGCCCTCCTCGTCGCTTTCGACATCGTCGGCACCCGCTTCTATGGCCGCTTCCATCACGACGTCGGCCGAACCGGTCGAGGCGGGATAGTAGATTTCGCCGACGCGGTCGAACATGAAGCCGACCGACCCGGTTTCGCCGAGCGAGCCGCCGTTCCTGGAAAAAATGGCGCGTATATTGGCGCCGGTGCGGTTGCGGTTGTCGGTCAGCGCCTCGACGATGACGGCCACCCCGCCCGGGCCGTAGCCCTCGTAGCGGATTTCCTCGTAGTTCTCGCCTTCGGTCGACGCCTTGTTGACGGCGCGCTGGATGTTGTCCTTGGGCATGGACTGCGCCTTGGCGTTCTGGATCGCCAGCCTCAGGCGCGGATTGAAGTCCGGATCGGGCATGCCCATCTTGGCCGCCACGGTGATTTCCTTGGAAAGCTTGGAAAACACCTTGGAGCGGATCGCGTCGGACTTGCCCTTGCGGTGCATGATGTTCTTGGCGTGCGAATGGCCGGCCATGCGGCATCCCCTCGTTGCGAATTCGTCTGGATGGGGCGCGGTTATAGGCAAGGGCGCGAGAAAAGGGAAGCGGGGGCGTGGGGCTGGCGACTATGTGTCGAAAACCGGCACCGCCTGCGGCATCGATCCGCCGATCCTGACCGGCTGGATCGATGTGCACAGCCCCGTCCTCGCCTCAGTCTCTATCGCCACACCGCAAAGCGTCGCCTCGCCTTCCGCCGGCACGAAGCGCCCCTGGGCGATCCCGGTCAGGAAACGTTCGAGCGGCTCGTCGGTCTCCATGCCGATGATGCTGTCATAGTCGCCGCACATGCCGGCGTCGGACATCAGGCTGGTGCCGCCCTTGAGGATGCGCTGGTCGGCGGTCGGGATATGGGTGTGGGTGCCAACAACGAGCGAGACGCGCCCGTCGAGGAAATGGCCCATGGCCCCGATCTCCGAAGTCGCCTCGGTATGGAAATCGACGACAATGGCGTCAGCGACCTCACCCAGAGGGCAATCGGCGATGGCGCGCTCGACGGCGTGGAACGGGTTTTCGACCGGGTTCATGAACACCTGGCCCTGTGCCTGCACCACCAGCACGCGCCGGCCCTTGCGGGCTTCGATCAGCATGGCGCCGCGTCCCGGCGCGCCGGGCAGGAAATTGACCGGGCGGATGAGCGCCGTCTCGCGCTCGATATAGGAAATGGTGTCGCGCTGATCCCAGGCGTGATCGCCAAGCGTCACTGCATCGGCGCCGGCGGCGCGCAGCGCCTGGTAATGGCCTTCGGTCAAGCCGCGGCCGTGGCTGGCATTCTCGCCGTTGACGATGACAAAATCGAAACCGTGTTCGGCGATCAGGCCCGGCAGGCGCTCGGAAATGGCGTCGCGCCCCGTCCTGCCCATGACATCGCCGAGAAAGAGTATGCGCATAAGGTGCCGAGAGCCTTTCTAGCCGGTCAACCCGCCGTCATTGCGAGCGTCCGCAGGACGCGCGGCAATCCAGGAGCAACGCACGCTGCGTTCGTGGTCTTCTGGATTGCTTCGTCACTGCGTTCCTCGCAATGACGCAGGCCGGGGAAAATGGCAAGTATCGCACCCTAATTGTCGAACCGTCTGACGCCGGCCTCGGTGACGATCAGGTCGAGCGGCACGTCGTGCCCGGCATGGGGAATCTCGTTAAGTTCCTGGGCGGAAAAGGCATAGCCGACCAGCAAGGGCCGGTTGGGTGCCGCCGCGATGGTGCGGTCGTAATAGCCGCGCCCGTAGCCGAGCCGCGTGCCGGCGCGGTCGAAGCCCAGAAGCGGCATGACCATGATGTCGGGCACCGCCTCGGGCGCCAGATCGCCCGGAGCCAGCGTGCCGAAACCGGATTCGAACAGCGGCGCGTCCGGTTCCCAGACCCGCCAGACCAGCGACGCGTCGCTGCCGACCACCACCGGCAGGCAGATTGTCTGCCCGGCCTCCATGAGCTTCAGCAAGAGCGGCTTGCAGTCGATCTCGTCGCGGATCGGCCAATAGAGCGCGATCGCGTCGGTCTTTGCGAACGGAACGCCAGAGAGGAAATGTTCCGCGGCTTGCTTGGCGGCTTCGGCGCGATCGCCGCTCGCGACACGGGCGCGCTGGCTGCGGGCCGTGTCCCTGAGTGCCGCCTTGAGGTCATCGAAGTCGCTGTCGGCCAATGTCCGCCACCGTCGGTCAATTCGAATAGATGGTGCCGCCCGGCCGTGGGAATTTCGATCCCGGGAAACCTACGCGTGTAGGTGGGCGCCGTATATCCGAACCCACGGGTCCGGTCAGGGACAGCTCCCTTAAGGATCGATAAGGCCCCGGGGATTGCGTTTCCTGCACGCACCGGGCAGCACACCGAGATATAGGGCCGCCCCGGCCAAACACCAAGTTTAAAACCCTTGCGCCTTTCCGCGCCGACGCCGTTCCGGCGGGTCGAGGCTAGTCGTTCATGGTGTCGACGCTGTCCGCCACGCCCTCGATGCGCCTTGCGACCTCGTCCATCTTGCGGGCAAATTTGGCTTCCATCGCCTCGTATTCGCGCGAAACGCCCTCACCGGCCCGGCTCAGTTCCTCAAGGCGGCGGTTGAGTTCGCCGATCCTTGATTCCGCTTCCGAAAGCGTGTCGAGCACGGCGATCCCCGCCATGACCGTCAGCCGGGTGTCGCCGATCTCGCCGAAATGGGCCTTGAAATCCTCGACCATGCGGTCGAAGCGGGCGGCAAGGCTCTGCAGCCTCTCCTCCTGGCCTTCCTCGCAGGCCATGCGGTACTTGCGGCCGGAGATTTCGACAAACACCTCCGGCATCAGCCGCCACCCCCGGAAAGGACCGTCTTGACCCCTTCCATCGCGTCGACAAGCCGCCGGCTGACCTCGGCCGCCTTGTCGTCGAGCCGCCGGGCGCGCGATTGCGAGCGGTCGAGTTCGGCCGCGAGCCGGGTGCGCTCGCTCGCGAGCCGCCGCACGTCGGCCTCGGCCGCGTCCAGCGCCACGAGCCTGCCCCTGACGTCGGCGATCGATTGTTCGAGGCGCACGACCGCCTGATCAAGCCGGCGCGCGGCCTGATCGAAGGCGTTCGCTTCGCCTTCTGGAAATGCCTCGTTCATGTCGGGTCCGTCCGCACGCCGAATCCTTGTTGCGGCTTCTAGCTAAGCCCATGTCCGGCCCATAGCGCAACAGGCTTTCACGGCGCCATTTTGCCGGTTCCGCCGCTGTTGCCGCTTTGTCGCAGGTTTGCGATGCCGCACGTACACCAGCGCGAGATTGACACCTCGGTCGGACCTGTTATGTGTCTCACCCGCACGCAAACAGCGCTGCAGCCGCCGCACGGCGCTAACGTCAGACCTTTTCGTCAGACCTTGGGAAACCCAGTTTCATGACAGATCGAGCCAAACACGATGCGATGGCCAACGCCATCCGTGCCCTCTCCATGGATGCCGTCGAAAAGGCCAATTCCGGTCATCCCGGCCTGCCGATGGGCGCCGCCGACATCGCCACGGTCCTGTTCTCCAAAGTGATGAAATTCGATCCCAAGGACCCCGACTGGCCGGATCGCGACCGTTTCGTGCTCTCGGCCGGCCACGGCTCCATGCTCTTGTATTCGTGCCTTTATCTGCTCGGCTACGAGGACATGACGATCG
>JAHJQZ010000110.1 GCA_018818925.1 Alphaproteobacteria bacterium | reverse complement strand
GGGCTGCGTGACCATTTCGACGCGCATCCGGCGCTTCGACGACATAAGGGCCATCGCCGAGGCGCATGACAATGTCTGGTGCTCGGTCGGCACCCATCCGCACCACGCCGACGAGGAAATGGAGTTTTCCACCGACGACATCGTGCGGCTGGCCGACCATCCGAAATGCGTCGCCATCGGCGAGGCCGGGCTCGACTACCACTACGATTTTTCGGCGCGCGACAATCAGGCGGAGAGCTTCCGTCGCCATATCGGCGCGGCGCGGATCACTGGCCTGCCTCTGGTCATCCATGCCCGCGAGGCCGATGCCGATATGGCGACGATTCTCGAGGAGGAAACGGGGAGGGGGGCCTTTCCGTTCCTTCTGCACTGTTTTTCCTCGACCCCGGACCTGGCGCGGCGTGGGCTGGCGCTCGGCGGCTATGTATCGTTTTCCGGTATCGTCACCTTCAGGAACGCCGTCGACATCCAGACCGTTGCAGCCGAGGCACCCGCGGATCGTATCCTTGTCGAAACCGACGCGCCCTATTTGGCGCCGGTGCCGCATCGCGGCAAACCGAACCAGCCGGCCTATGTCCACTACACGGCGGCAAAGCTCGCCGAGCTGCGCGGCGTCAGCCTCGAGGAGATCGGCGCGACCACGACACGCAATTTCGCCCGGCTGTTTTCCAAGACCGGACTTGCCGCATGAGCGGCGCCGCGGCGGAGCGGATCACCGCGACCATACTCGGCTGCGGCTCGTCGGGCGGGGTGCCGCGCGTCGGCAATGTCTGGGGCGCCTGCGATCCGACCAATCCCAGGAACAGGCGGCGACGCTGTTCGTTGTTGATCGAGGGCAGGCGCGCCGGCAGCGACGGGGTGACGCGCGTGCTCTTCGACACCGGCTGCGACCTCAGGGAGCAATTGCTGTCGGCCGGAATCGCGGCGCTCGACGCCGTGCTCTACACCCACGCCCATGCCGACCATATCCATGGCATCGACGATCTGAGGATGCTGGCGCTGATCGCGCGCAAGCGCGTGCCGGTCTATTACAGCGCCGAGACGGGCGAGCGGCTGCAGGCGGCCTTCGCCTATTGCTTCGAAACGCCGGCCGGCTCCTCCTATCCGCCGATCCTCGAAGGGCGCCTGATCTCCTCCGGTCGGGAATTGACGATCGAGGGGGAGGGGGGCGCAATCACAATCATGCCCTTCGACCAGGTGCATGGCGAGATCATGTCGCTCGGCTTCCGGGTCGGGGGCCTCGCCTATTCCTGCGACCTCTCCGACATCCCGGACCATGCCATAAGGCATGTCGAAGGACTGGAGTGCTGGATCGTCGATGCCCTGAGGCCGACGCCGCATGTCAGCCATTTCAGCGTCGCCGACGCGCTCGCATGGATCGATCGCGTCAGGCCGGTTCGCGCGGTTTTGACCAACATGACCGCCGAACTCGACTACGAAACGCTCGATCGAGAGACGCCCGCCAATGTCACGCCGGCCTTCGATGGCATGGTCATCGAACTCGACCTGTGAGCGGGAAGCCGGTGATTCTGGCGAGGTTTTGCCACGAAAATCACTTCAAACATAAATCATGAAAAGTACATATAACATTGTATTATAAATACAAAACAATGTTCTAACTAATGCGAACCCACCTGCGACCCGTCACCGGACTTTCCGCGCTCCGGAGCCGATGATTGGCGGAGCGGCGTTGAGTTCGGCGATGGCGAAGCCGGCGGCGGCCTTGTATCTGCCCATGAAGGCAGCCCGTTCGTCGGGCGGAATGACATCGTCGATGTTGTCGAAAACGCCGCCGCAGCGTTCGTCCACCAGGTTGAGGATGCCGAACGGGCCGGCGCCGCGATTCCTGAGGATCAGTTCCGAAACCGGGCGGCACAGTCTTGCGTCATAGGCGGCGAGGGCCTCCGGTCCGACGCCGTTTTCGAGCAGCATGGCGCCGAGCACGCGGGCATCGATGATGGCCTGGCTGGCGCCGTTGGAGCCAGTTGGATACATGGCGTGCGCGGCATCGCCCATCAGCGCCACCGGGCCGTCCTGCCAGCTCGGAACCGGATCGCGATCGATCATCGGGTTCTCGTAGGCGATGTCGGCCTTGGCCAAGAGGTCCGGCACGTCGAGCCAGTCGTAGCGCCAATCGGCGAAATGGGCGATAAACGCGTCGATGGCGACCGGACGGAACCAGCCGCTTTGCTGCCAGCCTTCGGAATTGTCGAGGGTCAGTTCGGCGATCCAGTTGATAGTGGCGAGGCCGGTCGCGGGATCGGCCGGCGAGATCGGGTAGATGACGACGCGGTGGCGATGAGTGCCGAGCCCGACAAAGGACGAGCCGGTGCGGATCGGTTTTGCCTTGGTCGTGCCGCGCCACATGACGGCGCCGCCCCAGTTGATCGGCGGCTGGTCGGGATGCATGCGGGCGCGGATGTCGGAATGGATGCCGTCGGCGCCGATCAACAGCGTGCCGGATGCCTCGGTTTCCGTGCCATCGGCGCGGCGGATGAAAGCGGTGACGCTGCCGTCGTCGGTCTTGGCGTAGCCGGTGACGCGGTGGCCGAGCCGCACGCAATCGGGGCCGGCACGTTCGACGAGCTTTCTGTACAGCATCATGTGGAACGCGCCGCGATGCACGGCATATTGCGGCCAGTTATAGCCGGCCAGCAGCCCGCGCGGCTCGGAATAGATGTCGTTGCCGTTGAGACCGACAAGGGCCCATTCCTTCGAGACGACGCCGACATCGTCGAGATTGGCCTTGGTGATGCCGAGATCGTAGAGTTCGCGCACGGCGTTGGGCTGGATATTGATGCCGACCCCGAGCGGCGCCAGTTCGCGCACGGATTCGAAAACCATGAACGGCACGCCGATCTGCTGCAGGGTCAAGGCCAGCGAAAGGCCGCCAATGCCGCCTCCGGCAATCAGTATGCGCGCGTCCGACATCCGTTCCCCCTAAACTCAAACGTCAGCAAACGCGGCTTCATAGACAAAGTTGCGGGGTTGTCCAACCCCGGACGCGGGGAATTCCCGCGCGGCGGCACATGTCAGCCCACGGCATAAAGATCGATCTGGACCAGGTCCGGACGCTTGGCGCTGCGCCCGACAAAGAGCGTGCGGTTGATCCAGGCGTAGCGGGCATCGCCGGTCGACAGGCGCGCCGCCGTGCGCATGTAATAGGCGTCGGGGGCCAAATCGGCACCAGAGGTGAGCGCGGCAAGGATATCGGGCGTGGCATGACGAATGCCGATGTCGCGGATTTCGATGACGGCGCCGTCATCGAGTTCGAAGGCATAGCGCGCATCGAGCTCGGCGACGCCGTGCTCGAACAGGGTCTGCCAATCGGCGCCGATGCCGAGAACGCGCCCGGAAAGGCCGGGGCCGCTGACGGTGCCGCCGGCGATCGGGATGACGCGCCGCGTGCCGCCAAAGACCGATCCGACGGTCACGGGGCGCGATGCCGTGACAGCCAGGGTGCAGAAATAGGCGAGCGTTGGAGCGGGAAGCGGCTGAAGTGTCATATGAATCGCATGCCGGTTGCTAGAGGAGCGCCGAGCCTAGCCAATCCGGCGCATCGGCTCCAGTCCCGGCGCATTCATGCAAGAAAGTTCCATAATATATATTATGCGAACTAGATTGATTAGCGTGGATGCGTTTGATCGCCTCGGTTCAGGCGATGGACCGTCTTCGGCTGGCGCCGATTGGTCTCGAATGTTCCCTCTCATCGCGACAACGTTGCCGAGCAAGTATCCGAACCATCGGGAATCGCTCGACCGCATAAAAGGTTTGAGCATGCGATCACCAAAGGACCTGGGTCATAGGTTTTGATTCCATCAGGACGTGACATGACCTAGACAGCGGAAAGCCGATCGAACCGGATGGCCCATCTCATGACAAATGCCCTTGCCGATCTCGTTGCCGCCGGAATGGTACCGGACGACGATCCCGGCGCGATGGGTACCGTCGACATCCCGTTTCTCGCGCGCATCTCGCCGGCGATGCGCGCCCTTATATCCTTGCCTGACGATCCTATCGCCCGCCAGTTCGTGCCGGATGCGCGCGAGCTCGATGTCAAGCCCTGGGAAGTTTCCGATCCGATCGGCGATCGGGCCCACATGCCGGTCAAGGGCGTGGTTCATCGCTACCCAGACCGCGCCCTTTTGAAGCTCACCACGACCTGCCCGGTGCATTGCCGGTTCTGCTTCCGCAAGGACATGATCGGGCCGGCGGCACACGAGGCGCTGTCGCGTGAAGAACTCGATGCGGCGTTCGAATATATCAGCAAAAACAAAAAGATATGGGAGATTGTCGTCACAGGCGGCGATCCGCTGGCGCTGTCACCGCGCCGGATTGGCGCCGTGACCAAGCGTTTGGGCACCATCCCGCATGTCCAGATCGTCCGCTGGCATTCGCGCGTGCCCGTCGTCAGCCCGGAAACGGTGACAAACCAGATGTGCGCCGCCCTGACGGCGACGGACAAGACCGTCTATGTCGCTGTTCACACCAACCATGCGGCCGAACACACCGGGCCGGCTGGCGCGGCCTGCCTGCGCCTGCGCAAGGCCGGCATCGTGCTGGTTGGCCAGACGGTGCTGCTCAAGGGTATCAACGACGATGCCGAAGTGCTTGCCGAACTGATGCGGTCCTGCGTCCGGCTCGGCATCAAGCCCTACTATCTGCATCTGCTCGACCGCGCCCGGGGCACCAGCCATTTCCGCGTTCCGCTCGCGCGCGCCGTCGAGCTGGTCACGGCCCTGCGCGGACACATATCGGGTCTGTGCCAGCCCATGCTGATGCTCGACCTGCCGGGCGGGTATGGCAAGGTGCCCATCGCCGACGGCGGCATTGTTGCCCGCGACGGCAGACGCTATATCGTTCGCGATCACCTCGGGCGCGATCACGACTATGTCGAGCATGACTGACCGCGCCTGAATTTCCCGCCGGCACTCCGCCCGGCGACAGCACGAAGGCTTGGAGACAAGGCGCATGCAACCCTCGCGCGACATTTCGCGGCTCGTCGAAATCATGGCGGCGCTGCGCAATCCCGACGGCGGCTGCCCGTGGGATCTCGAGCAGGACTTCTCGACCATCAAGCACTACACGATCGAGGAAGCCTATGAAGTGGCGGACACGATCGAGCGCGAGGACTTCGACCACTTGTGCGAGGAACTGGGCGATCTGCTGCTGCAGCCGGTCTATCATGCCCAGATGGCTGCCGAAAAAGACTTGTTCGATTTCGGCGACGTGGTCGAGGCGATCACGACGAAACTGATCCGCCGCCATCCGCATGTGTTCGGCGACGAGGCGGCGCGAACCGCCGGCATGGCCAAGGGCACCTGGGAACGGATCAAGGCCGAGGAACGCCAAGGCAAGGCCAAGGGCAAGATCGGTGATCGCCCCCCGTCCCTGCTCGACGACGTGCCGCGGCCCCTGCCGGCGCTGTCGCGCGCCGAAAAACTCGACAAGCGCGCTGCCCGCGCCGGTTTCGACTGGCCCAATGCCGAAGCGGTCATCGCCAAGGTGCGCGAGGAAATCGACGAGGTGGCCGAGGCCGCCCATGCCGCCGATCCGATGAAAACGCAGGAAGAGCTCGGCGATCTGCTGTTCGCCGTGGCGAGCCTGGCCCGCCATCTCGGCGTCGAGCCGGAGGCGGCGCTGACCGAAGCCAATATCAAGTTCACCCGGCGCTTCCACCATATCGAGGCGCGCTGCCGCGAGCATGGGCTGTCCGTCGCCGAGGCCGGCATGGAAAGGCTCGACGCCTTCTGGAACGAAGTGCGCGAGAGTGACAAGATGACACGAAAAGAAGGCTAAGCCGCCTCGCGGCCGCGCAGATAGGGCCGGAAGCGGCTGAAGAAGCCAGCGCGATGAGCCGGTTCGACGCGCACCAGGAAGCGCGTGCCGTCCATGTCGGGTTCGTCGCGCTCGAGGATCTCGGTATGGGCGTAGAGCCAGCCGAGGGCGTCGCTGTCGGCATGCGGCAACTTGAGCGCGAATTGGCGGCTGTGCTCGGCCAGAGCCGCCTCGATTTCGGCGAGCAGGGCGCTTGTCCCCTCGCCCGTTTGCGCCGACACCGGCACATGCGCCAGGGTGCGGCCGGCCGGCACGATGCCGGCGGCGACGCCTTCGGGCACGAGGTCGGTCTTGTTCCACGCCTCGATGACCGGAACGGCGTCGCCGGCGACGCCAAGTTCGGCCAGAACGGCGAGCACGTCGGCGGCCTGGGCGGCATGGTCGGGATTGGCGATGTCGCGCACATGCAGGATGAGATCGGCAGAGGTCACTTCCTCGAGCGTGGCGCGGAAGGCGGCGACGAGGTCGTGCGGCAGGTCGGCGATGAAGCCGACCGTATCGGACATCATCACATCGCGGCCATGCGGCAGCACGGCCTTGCGGACGGTGGTGTCGAGCGTGGCGAACAAAAGATCCGCGCTCAGCACCCCGGCCCCGGTCAGACGGTTGAACAGCGTCGATTTTCCGGCATTGGTGTAGCCGACAATGGCGACGACCGGGAACGGCGCCTCCTTGCGCGGCTTGCGCTGCAGGGCGCGGGTGCGCTTGACCTTGTCGATGCGGGTTTCGAGCAGCTTGATCCGGTCCTGCAACTGGCGCCGGTCGCTCTCGATCTGGGTTTCGCCCGGACCGCCGAGGAAGCCGCCGCCGCCGCGCTGGCGTTCGAGATGGGTCCATGAGCGGACCAGGCGGCTCTTTTGATAATTGAGATGGGCCAGTTCGACCTGCAACACGCCTTCGCGCGTCGAGGCGCGGGCGCCGAAAATCTCGAGGATCAGGGCGGTGCGATCGAGCACTTTGGCGCCGGTTTCCCGTTCGAGATTGCGCTGCTGGATCGGCGAGAGCCGGGCGTCGACGAGCAAAAGCTCGATCTTTTGGTCCCTGACCTTGCCGGCAAGGGTCTCGACGGCGCCGGCGCCGATGAAGGTCGCCGGCCGCACCGCCTTGACGCGCACCGCTTCGGTGAAGATGTGATCGATTGGAATGGCCTCGGACAGGCCTTCAAATTCGGTGCGGCGCGCCTCGAAGCTGCGCATGCCCCTCACCCCGGCGAGGTCGATTGCGACCACGCCGACGCGCGGTCGATGCCCGTGCGGATCGACTGCCTCGGCACCCCCTCCCCGCGCCGCGCCGCCAGGCTCTGGCGCGGTGGTTTCCCGATCAGTCGTTGTCGCCTCCAGCGTGTTCGGGATCGAACAACTGGATGGGCGCGCCCGGCATGATCGTCGAAATCGCATGCTTGTAAACGAGCTGGGACTGCGCATCCCGCCGCAACAGCAGGCAGAAATTGTCGAACCATGTGATGACGCCCTGCAATTTGACGCCGTTGACCAGGAAAATGGTCACGGACACCTTCTGACGTCTGACATGGTTGAGAAAGGAATCTTGCAGGTTCTGAACCTTGTCGTTGGGCATTTTGGAGCCTTCTACTTTTTGGGCAGCCCAAGCCGCGATCCGTCCTCCCTCGCCAGTGGGATTCGCGTCCGCCGAGCCTCCACCCTCTTTTAGCGCACACACTTTAGGGCATGCGCGCGGCAAGAGCATACATCAGACTGCCGATATACCCAATAGCCACTAGGCCCTGAAAGCAAAGGCCGAATTCGGCGCGGCGCCAAGCCTGATGCCGCGTCTTCTCAGAAGAAATCGATGCTGACGCGAAACATCTGCTCGACCTTTCGCACGGCATGGGACAAGGCCATGACGATGACGAAATCGCCGGCCTCGATGCGTATGTTTCCCGAGGGCAGGATCACCTGGGAGCCGCGGATGATGGCGCCGAAGCGGATGTCCGGGCCGATCTGGAAGTCGCGGAGCGGCTTGCCGACGAGCGGGCTGGTTTCCAGGGCTTCCGCCTCGATGAGCTCGGCAGTGCCGTCGAACAGCGAATAGACGCCGCGGATGCGGCCGCGCCGGACGTGGCGTAGAATCTTCGAGACGGTGACCGAACGCGGATTGATGAAGGAGTCAACGCCGAGGCGCCGGGCGAAGCGCTGGTATTGCGGCTGGTTGACCAGGGCGAAATTGGCGCGGCAGCCGAGCTCGCTGGCCAGAACGGAAGAAAGGATGTTGGTCTCGTCGTCGTTGGTCAGCCCGAGGAACATCTCGGCGTCGCGGATGTCGACCTCCTTGAGGATGTCCTCGTGCAAGGCGTCGCCGAACACCACGATGGAGCGATCCATCGCTTCGGCCGCAAGCTGGGCGATGCCGCGGTTGCTCTCGATCAGGCGGACAATGGTCTTTTCCTGGCCGGCCTCGAGCCGCTTGGCGACGTAGCGGCCGACATTGCCGGCCCCGGCAATGACAATTCGCGACGGCGGCTGCTCGTCGCGTCCGAACAGGCCGAGCACGCGCTTGACCTGGCTGCGCGCGACCGCGACGACGGCCTGGTCACCAGCCTCCATGCTCTGCCATGCGTGCAGGATCACCGCCTGCCCCTTGCGTCTGACGCCCATGACGGTGGCGTTGAGATTGGGGAACAGGTCCGTGAGATGCCGCAGCGGCGTATCGATGACGGCGCAGTCCTCGTGCACGTCGATGGCAAGGACCACGACCTGACCGTCGTCGAAGCTGACGATTTCCGAGGCGCCGGGATAGGCCAGCCGCTCGAGGATGAGGTCGCCGACCTCGATCTCGGGCGAGATGATCACATCGATCGGCAGGTGATCGCGGGTGAACAGCTTGCTCCATTCCGGGTTGAGGTAGGACTGGGCTCTTATGCGGGCGACGCGGGTGGGCACCTCGAAGATCGAATGGGCAACCTGGCAGGCTGTCATGTTGACCTCGTCGACCTGGGTGACGGCGATCAGCATGTCGGCGTCGCGGGCGCCGGCCTGGGCCAGAACGTCCGGATGCGAGCCGTGGCCGTGCACGCCGCGGGCGTCGAGATTGTCGCGGACGCGCTGGACCAGATCGGCGTTGGAGTCGATCACGGTGACTTCGATGCCCTCGGTGGAGAGCTTTTCGGCAATGCCGTAGCCGACCTGGCCGGCACCGGAAACGATTACTCGCATATTTCTTCCTGTTCGATGCGGCCGACCGGATCGGCGGCGTGGCGTTCGGCAAGCCCGAGCGACTTTATCTTCCGGTGGAGCGCGCTGCGTTCCATGCCGACGAATTCGGCGGTCTTGGAGACATTGCCGCCGAAGCGTTCGAGCTGGGCCGTCAGATACTGGCGTTCGAAGATTTCGCGCGCTTCCTTGAGGGGCAGGCTCATCAGATGGGCCGAGGCATCGGTGTCACCGACCGTGGGTAGCACCTCGCCGATATCGGAGGGCAAATGCGCGGCGGTGATCGTGGCATTTTCGGGCTGCTGGTCCTTGAGAAGGATCAGCAGGCGTTCGATGGAATTGCGCAATTGCCTGGCGTTGCCCGGCCAGTCCTGCGCCTGCAGCACGGCAAGGGCGTCCTCGCCGACCTTGAGACGCGGCAGGTTGTGGACACGGCAAATCTGGTCGACAAAGATCTCGACCAGTTGCGGCACGTCCTCGCGTCGCTCCCGGAGAGGGGTGAGCTTGAGGGGCACGACGGAGAGGCGGTGAAACAGCGCCGAGCGGAATTCGCCCTCTTCGATCAGCGCCGCGACATTTTGCGAACTCGAAGAGATGATGCGCACGTCGACCGGCACGCCGACCTGGCCGCCGACGCGCTGGAACCGGCCCTCGACCAGGGTGCGCAGCAGCGCCGTCTGGGCCTGTTGCGGCAGGCCGGTGACTTCGCTGAGGTGGAGTGTGCCGCCATGGGCGCGTTCGAGGGCACCGACCTCGGTGCGGACACTGCCCGCCCGGTCGCGAATCTCGCGCCCGAACAAGAGCACCGGCACCTCCTCGGGATCATAGAGCATGGCGTTGAACTCGACGAACGGTCCGTTCTCGCGGTGGCTGTGAGTATGGATGAGGCGGGCGCACAGGCCCTTGCCGGTCCCCGACGGGCCGGCGATGAAGATGCGTGAATTGGTCGGACCCGATTTTTCGATGACGGCGCGCGCCGTCGCGATCGCCGGTGAGTGGCCGACGATTTCGGTGGACGGCGTGACGGCGCGCTCCTTGAGCTCGGCATTTTCGCTTCTGAGGCGCGTGGCCTCCATCGCCCGCTGCGTCACGAGCAGCAGCCGGTCGATCTTGAACGGCTTTTCGATGTAGTCGTAGGCGCCGCGGCGAATGGCCGAAACGGCCGTCTCGACATTGCCATGGCCAGAAATCATCACGACCGGCAGGTCGGGATGCTGGCTCCGCAATTCGTCGAGCAACTGCAATCCGTCGAGGCGCGAGCCCTGCAGCCAGATATCGAGAAAGACCAGGCTGGGGCGGCGGCGGGCGATCTCCTCCAGGGCGGAATCAGCGTCATAGGCCTGCCGGGCCTCGTTGCCTTCGTCCTCGAGAATTCCGGCTATGAGGTCGCGAATGTCTTCCTCGTCGTCGACGATGAGAATATCTAGTGCCATATGCTAATCTGCCGCGGTGCCGATCGACGCCGCCTCCTCTTTTGCCGGGTTCCGCCCGTTTGTTCTTGTCCCGGTATCGACCGGCGCGCGCAGTGGCAGTGTGAAACTCAGGCAGGCACCGATCCTGCCGTTTTCGTCGGCGAGGCTGTCCCTGAGATCGATGGTGCCGCCATGTTGCTCCACGATCTTTGCGACAATCGCAAGACCGAGACCTGTGCCTTTCTCGCGCGTCGTCACATAGGGCTCGAGAAGCTTGTGTCGGTTCTCTTGTGGCCAGCCTAGGCCATTGTCGCTGATCTCGATACGCGCCACATCGCCCTCGATATGGGCCGAGGCGATGATGCGTGGGTTCTCGATGTTGGAAAGCCCCACGTTTTCCAATGCTTCTACGGCATTCTTGATAATATTCGTGAGCGCTTGCGACACCAGTCTGTGGTCGAACCAGGCATGGATCGGCACCTCGGGCAGGTCAACCCGCAAATCGATTTCCGGCTGGCGCACACTTTCGAGAAAAACGACGTGGCGTATGGTGTCGGAAAGATCGGCATAGTCGGAAGTGGCCGCCGGCATGCGGGCGAAGGAGGAGAATTCGTCGACCATCTTGCCGATATCGCCGACCTGGCGGACGATGGTGTTGATGCATTTGTCGAACACTTCGGAATCGTCGGCGACCCGATCGGCGTAGCGGCGCCTGAGGCGCTCGGCGCTGAGCTGGATCGGGGTCAGCGGGTTCTTGATCTCGTGGGCAATGCGGCGGGCGACGTCGGCCCAGGCGCTGTTGCGCTGCGCGGTGATGAGTTCGGACATGTCGTCAAGCGTCACCACATAGCCCTTGGACTCGGTCATCGAGCCTTCCCGGGTGAGACGGACCTGGTAGATGCGCGGGTCGCCGGCCGGGCCGAGCTGGATCTGGTCCTGCACCTGGCCGCGCCGGCCCTGGCGGGCGCGCTCGACCATGGGGGCCAGTTCGGGCACGACAACGGCGATGTCCTCGCGCAACAGATCGACCTCGGACTTGTTGAACATGGCGCAGGCCGTCGAGTTGGCCAGTGTCACCTGCCCGAACGGATCGAGGCCGACAATGCCAGCGGAAACGCCCTCCACCACTGCCTCGGTGAACTGGCGGCGCTTCTCGTTGATCTCGTTGGCCTGGACCAGGGCCCGGCGCTGTTGCCGCAATTGCCGTGTCATGCGGTTGAACTGCATGGAAAGGTCGTGCAGGTCGCCGCTGCGCTCGGTCACCGGCACGTCGACCTGCAGATCGCCCTGCGACATGCGGTTGGAAGCGATGATCAGGTTGCGGATCGGAGCGACGAAGCGGTTGGCAAGGGCGATGCCGAGCCACAGGGCGGCCAGCAGAAGCACGAAGGCGACACCGACATACATCAGGGCGAAGGTGATCTGAAACACCCATCTGTTCGAGGCATATTGCCGGTATTCGGTGATCGACTGGTCGGCCAGGCGCATGTATTCGAGCACTTCCGGGTCGACGGGGCGGGCGACGAACACATAAGTGTCGACATAGCCCCTGAGCTTGACCACCGATCCGACGAAACTGGTCGAACCGGGCGCGATCAGGGTCGGCACGGCTTCCTCGACATCGGGCATGATCGAGATCGGCATGGACGGCGCCGTGGCCGGCACGTTGATCTGGGCCCGCATGATCAGGCTGGTGTCGGCGCGAATGAGCGAGGTGAAGGGCAGCGACCTCGTGATGGCCAGAGAGGTCAGCACCTTCTGGAAGCGGTCCTTGTCGACGATATAAAGATCGTGCGCCGATTCAAGCTCCTGTGCGACCCAGATGATGTCGTCTCGCAAGACCTGCGCGTGTTCGTTGAGATAGGAGGCGGCGACAAGGCGCGAGCTCTCGACCATGGAGGAGGTGCGATCCGAGAACCATTGATCGAGGCCCTGGTTGAGGGCGATGATGGCGACGACCGCGACGATGAAGGCGGGAACGCCGGCCATGGTGGCGAACATGGCGACCATGCGCACCTGAAGGCGCGCGCCGGCCATCTGGCGGCGTAGCGCCCTGATGAGGAGGATCACCTCGGTCAGGACCAGCGCCACCACCATCAGGATCAGCACGGCATTGACGATCCAGATGATCGTCCAGACTTCGGGCTCCGGCTCGATGTCGGTGGCGCCGGTCATGACCAGGAACGAGCCGGAAGCGAAAACCGTAGCGGCGAGGACGATGACGATGCCGAGCGAACGCACCAAGGCGGTGCTGCCGACCCGCATGATGCGATCCGGTCTTCGATCCGGTTTCTGGCGGTCTTCGCGATGGGCGGCTGTGTCGTTCATGTCACACGCCGCGTGGCGCCTCAGCAAGTCGGCTGCGATAAGGCGCGAAACTGCCAAGAAACAGCGCGCGGATCAAGCCGATTGTTGCAAAATTGAAACACAGGCGGTTAACGCCCGGTTCGTTTGGCCGATCTCGGCGCAGTCAATCCGGCTTTCGGGGCGCGCTTCCGTGGCCGCGCGTCGGCGTCGTCGGGCTGGTTTTCGCGTCTGCCGAGGTGCTCCGCGCTAGCCGCGCCGCGATTGCTTGACGATCTCGATGCCGTGAGCCCGTATCTTCTTGCGCAATGTGTTGCGATTGAGGCCGAGCAGCTCCGCCGCCTTGATCTGATTGCCTGAACAGGCATTCAGAACCATGGCGATGAGCGGAGATTCCACGCGGTCGAGGATTTGCTGGTAGAGCCCTGGTGCCGGCAGGCTGGGATCGGCTTCGCGCAGCAACTGGCTGACATGCAATTCGACGGCGGTGCCGATATCGACCGGGCCGGAGGCAACGCCGGCCGGCGTTCGGTCGGTCAGGTGCAGTTCGTGCTGTACCGTTTCGGGCGAGATCGTCTCGTCGGCATAAAGCGCCGACAGGCGCCTGACGAGGTTTTCCAGCTCGCGGACATTGCCCGGCCAGGAATAGTTCTGCATCAGCTTGAGCGCCTCGGCCGAGATGGACTTGGGGGCGTCGCCCTCCTGCTGCGCCGCGCGCAGGAAATGGGAGACCAGATGCGCGATGTCGTCGGAGCGTTCGCGCAGGGGCGGCAGGCGGATGGGCACGACGTTGAGCCGGTAGAACAGATCCTCGCGGAACAGGCCCTGGCGGATCATCTGGTTGAGGTCACGATGGGTGGCGGCGACGATACGGACATTGGTCTTGATGGAGGTGCGCCCGCCGACCATGGTGTACTCGCCTTCCTGCAGCACACGCAGGAGCCGGGTCTGGGCGTCCATGGGCATGTCGCCGATCTCGTCGAGGAAGAGCGTGCCGCCCTCGGCCTGCTCGAAACGGCCCGAGGATCGCGACGTGGCGCCGGTAAAGGCGCCTTTTTCGTGGCCGAACAGCTCCGCCTCGATCAGGTCGCGCGGGATGGCGGCCATGTTGATGGCGACGAAGGGGCCGTTGCGGCGCTTGCCGAAATCATGCAGCGCCCGCGCCACCAGTTCCTTGCCGGTGCCGCTCTCGCCGGTGATCATCACCGTGAGGTCGGTCTGCATCAGCCGCGCCAAAACGCGATAGATATCCTGCATCGCGGCCGAGCGACCGATCAGCGGCATGCTGTCCTGCCCGTCCTCCGGCGGCGGCGCGGCCGGGTGCGGCGCCTTGGCCTCGGCAAGGGCGCGCGCCACCACCGACAGAACCTCGCCGATGTCGAACGGCTTGGGCAAATATTCGTAGGCGCCGGCCTCGGAGGCGCGAATGGCCGTCATGAACGTGTTCTGGGCTGACATGACGATGACCGGCAGGTCGGGCCGCATCTTGTGAATCTTGGGCATGATGTCGAAGGCGTTGCCGTCGGGCATGGCGACATCGGTGATCAGAACGTCGCCCTCGCCGCGCGACACCCAGTTCCACATGGTCGAGAGATTTCCGGTGGGCCTCACGTCGTAGCCGGCGCGGGTCAGGGCCTGGTTGAGGACCATGCGAATGGCCGCGTCGTCGTCGGCCAGAAGGACGAGATGCGTGCTCACGTGGTGTATTCCTTCTCGTCGGTGTGCTTGCCCGGCGCCCTGTCGACGACCGGCAGAAGAATGCGGAACCGCGTCCTGCCGGGCCGGCTGTCGGCATCGATGACGCCGCCATGATCGCCGATGATCTTGGCGACCAGCGCAAGGCCGAGCCCGGAGCCGTTGACCTTGGAGGAAACGAACGGGTCGAACAGGAACGGCGTCATTTCCGTCGGTACGCCCGGTCCGTTGTCTTCGATGACGATTTCGAGCGGCAGCGAGATGCGGCCCGGCATGCCGGCCACCGAAATGCGAATGCCGGGGCGGAAGGCCGTGGTGACGCGGATTTCGGCGTTCGAGGTGCGCGTCAGCGCCTCGGCCGCGTTCTTGACCAGGTTCAGAAAGACCTGAATGAGTTGGTCGCGATTGCCCAGCACCGGCGGCAGCGAGGGATCGTAGACCTCGTGAAAGGTGACATGGCTGGCCATGCCCGACTTGGCGAGCAGTTTGACGTGTTCGAGCACGTCGTGAATGTTGATCGGAGTGCGTTCGAGGGGCCGATCGTCGCCGAACACGTCGACCCGATCCAGAAGCGCGACGATGCGGTCGGTTTCCTGGCGGATCAGGCGGGCGAGCGGAATCTCGTCCTCGGCGACGGTCTGTTCGAGCAATTGCGCCGCCCCGCGGATGCCGGACAGCGGGTTCTTGATCTCGTGGGCGAGCATGGCGGCAAGGCCGGTGACCGAACGCGCCGCGCCGCGCGACACCAGCTGCCGGTCGATGGTGTCGGCCATGGTGCGCTCCTGGAACAAGAGCGTCACCCTGCCCTCGTGCTCGGAGACCGGGGCGGCGAAGACATCGACGGTGCGGTCGTCGCCGAAACGCGACGAGCCGACCCGCATGCGGTATTCGGTGCGCGGTGCCCGACGGGCGTTGACCGTCTCGACCAGGTTGAGGATCGGCGAGCCGAAGGCGATGAGATCGCCAAGGCTCTGGCGGGTCAGGACCGAGGACGAGGAGCCGAAAAACGCCTCGGCGGCATAATTGGCCATGAGGATTTCGCTCAAGGGGCCGCACAGCAGGACCGGTTGCGGCAGCGCCTGCAGAATGCACCATTCGAGCGAGTGGGTCTTGGACACGCTCATGCCGCCACCTCGTCGGGACCGGAAAAGACATCGCCTACCATGGCCAGCACGCGCTCCGGCCGGGTTTCGGTCAGAAGCGCCCGGCGCAAGGCGGCAGGCACGCCAGGCGCGTTGGCGGCGAGGTACCAGTCCAAATGTTTGCGAGCAGCACGGGCGCCGATTCGGGTCCCATACTCGCTGAGCATGGCCTCGTAGTGCTCGGCAACGAGATCGATGAGCAGGGTGCCGCGCGGCGCTTCCGGGGCGGGCTTGCCGTCGAGTGCCGCGCCGATCTGGCCGACGATCCAGGGCTGACCCTGGGCGCCGCGCCCGATCATGACGGCGGCGGCGCCAGACAGTTCCATTGCCCGGCGGGCGGTAGAAAGTTCGGTAATGTCGCCATTGATGACGACCGGCACCTCGACCGCTTCGACCACGTCGCGGACAAGAGCCCAGCGGGCGTGGCCCTTGTAGAACTGGCAGCGGGTGCGGGCGTGGACGGTGACCAGTTGCGCGCCGGCAGCGACGGTCATTTCGGCGAAGGCGGGCGCCGCGAGGCTCATATCGTCCCAGCCGAGGCGCATCTTGACGGTCACCGGCAGGTCGGTGGCGCCGGTGACCGCATCAATGAGCCGGCGCGCCCGTTCGGGCGTGCGCATCAGGGCCGAACCGGCATAGCCATTGGTGACGCGCTTGGCGGGGCAGCCGAAATTGATGTCGATGATCTCGGCACCGGCTTCCTGCGCCAGTTTGGCGCCGAGCGCCATCCAGTGAGGTTCGTTGCCGGCGAGCTGGACCACATGCGGCAGGCCGGATTCCCAGGACGCGAGACGGCGCACCATGTCGCACTGGCCGGTGGCAAGGGCGTCGCTGGCGATCATTTCGGAAACGACCCAGCCGGCCCCGAAGCGGGCGGCAAGGGCGCGCATCGGGCGATCCGTGATACCAGCCATGGGAGCGAGGGCGGCGCGATTGCCCATTTGATGGGCGCCGACCCCGGGTAGTTCCGATAGACCCAACAGAAGTGCCCTCAATTAAGTCAATCTGCACACGAAGGCCGCACAATAATCGATATTGCCGCCGTTGCAATGGGCAAAGATCGGCCATTGCCTTCTATTTCGTCGCTCGCCCTGCCTCCCCTTGCCGGAGGGTGCGGCGGCGGCTAGACAGGCGATGGCGAACGGATCGCGCGGTCAGCGGGAGTAGGGCGTGAAGGACGGCAAGACGATTGCGGCGCTGATCGTGGCGGCCGGACGCGGCTCCCGCCTGGCGCGCGATCGCGGCGACCTGCCCAAGCAATATCTCGATCTCGCCGGCCTGCCGGTTCTGGCCCGGACGATCATGGCCTTTGCAGACCATGAGGCGGTGGATCACCTGCTTGCCGTCATCGCACAAGAGGATGCGGCGCACTATGCCGCGTTGCCGATCGCCTCTGGCGGCAAGGTACTGGCGCCGGTCGTCGGCGGCGCGACGCGGCAGGTCTCGGTGCTCAGGGGACTAGAGGCACTGGTGAGGCTTTCACCCGACCTGGTGCTGATCCATGACGGTGCCCGGCCCATCGTGCCGGCAAGCGTGATCGACGGTGTCATCGACGCGCTCGCCAATGCCGACGCGGTGCTGCCGGCGACCCCGGTCATCGACACCATCAAGCGCTCGTCCGACGGAAGGACGGTGGGTGGCACCGAGGACCGCACGCAATTGTTCGCGGCCCAGACGCCACAGGGTTTTGCCTTCGCCCGCATTCTCGCGCTGCATCGCAAGGCCGAGGCCTTCACCGACGGGTTCACCGACGACACGGCGATTGCCGAATGGGCCGGCATGCCGGTGGCGCTGGCGCCGGGCAGCCCGGACAATATCAAGATCACCCTGCCCGGCGATCTCGACCGCGCGGCGCAGATATTGCGAGGGGCAAGACGGATGCAGACGCGCATCGGCCAGGGCTATGACGTGCATCCCTTCGTGCCCGGCGACGCAGTCGTTCTCGGCGGGGTGCGCATCGCCCACGACAAAAGGCTTATGGGTCATTCTGACGCCGATGCCGGGTTGCATGTCCTGACCGACGCCCTGCTCGGAGCGCTGGCCGAGGGCGATATCGGCACGCATTTCCCGCCGGGCGAGGAAAAATGGCGCGGCGAACCGTCCGAAACCTTTCTGCGCTTCGCCGCCGAACGGGTCCGGGCACGCGGCGGGCGCATCGTCAATCTCGACCTGACCATCATTGCCGAGCGCCCCAGGATCGGCCCGCATGTATCGGCGATGCGCGATGCGATCGCCCGCATCTGCGGCATTGCGGTCGAACGCGTTTCGGTCAAGGCGACGACTTCGGAAAAAATGGGCTTTGTCGGCCGCGAGGAAGGCATCGCCACAATGGGCGTCGCCAGCGTGGAATTGCCCGAATGATCGCCCTGCCCGACCGCATCGAAAGGCTCGCGGGCGAAGCCATCGCGGCGTTGATCGCCCGAAAGGCCACGGTCGTCACGGCGGAAAGCTGCACCGGCGGGCTGATCGCCGGGGCGCTGACCTCGGTTTCGGGGTCCTCGGCGGCGGTGCATGGTGGCTTCGTCACCTATGCCAACGCGGCCAAAGAGCAAATGCTCGGCGTCCGCCCGCAGACGCTGGCGGCGCATGGCGCGGTGTCGGCGGAGACGGCGCGCGAGATGGCCGAGGGGGCGCAACGCCTGAGCGGGGCGGATTTTGCCGTCGCCGTCACCGGCATTGCCGGGCCGGATGGCGGCACGGAGGAAAAGCCAGTCGGGCTGGTCTGGTTCGGCCTCGCCGGTCCCGGCGGCACGGCGGTCGAAAAACGGCTTTTCGGTGCCATCGGTCGGGCGGCGGTGCGTGAGGCCACGGTCTTGCATGCGCTCGCCATGCTGAAATCGGCGGCGGAAGTGTCATGAACGCCATGCCTGCGGACGGTGCCGTGCCGCTGGCCCGCTGGTGGTTGCCGGTCTTTGCCTTGTTCACGCTGCACAATCTCGAGGAAATCGTCTTCGATCTGCCGCGATGGGGCCGCGATCATGGTTTCGACATCGCGACGACCCGGCTCGATCAAGCCGGTTTCGCCGTGCTGATCACGGTTCTCAGCGCCATGCTTTTCGCCCTCGCTTTTATATTGCGGTGCAACGACAAGCTGACGCGGCTCTATCTGGCCGGATTTCTGGCGCTCATGGCGCTCAATTTCGTCTGGCACATGGCCGGCAGTTTTGTGACCGGCTCCGTCCAGCCCGGGGTGATGACCGCCGTGCCGCTCTTGCCGGCATGCATATGGCTCGCCTGGAAACTGGTGCCCGGCTTCCGTCGTGTCGACGGCTGAGCCTGGCAGATGCCCAGATCCGCGCTCAGCCAAAGCGCCGGTCGGCTTCGGCCACGAAGGCGTCGACGATCTCGGTCTGCTTCATGGCGAAGGCCTTTTCGGCCACGACGGCGACCAGCGGGTTGGAAAAGCCGAAATCGATGTCGAAGCGAATGCAGGTCCCCTCGCCTTCCGGGGTGAACCGCCATTGGCTCTTCAAATGCGAGAACGGGCCGTCGATGGCGTCGGCACGGATGGTACCGTCAGCGGAATCGATGGCGACCGCGCTGGTATAGGTCTGCGTGACCGGCCCGAGCCTTGCGGTCATGGTGGCGTATTTGCGGGTGACCGGCCCGTCGGGTGGCCTGTCACTGATCGCCATGCGAGTGCAATTGGGCACGAAGCCGGGATAGGCCGTCATGTCGGAGACAAGCGCCATCATCTCTCCGGGAGAATGGGAAACGTGCCGTTTGAACGACAATTGCGGCATAGGCGTCGGTCCTAGTTGCCGTGCCGTGCCAGACGTGCCGCCCTCAGCTTGGCGAAATCCTCGCCGGCATGGTGCGAGGAGCGCGTAAGCGGCGAGGACGACACCAGAAGGAAGCCCTTGGTCCTGGCGATGGTCGCATAGCTGTCGAACTCGGCCGGGGGCACGAAACGCTCGACCCTTGCATGCTTTTTAGTCGGCTGCAGGTACTGGCCGATGGTGAGGAAATCGACATCGGCCGATCTCAGATCGTCCATCAACTGCAGCACCTCGTTACGCTCCTCGCCGAGGCCCAGCATGATGCCGGACTTGGTGAACATTGTCGGATCGATTTCCTTCACGCGCTGCAAGAGGCGGATCGAATGGAAATAGCGGGCGCCGGGCCGGATCGTCAGGTAGTTGGACGGCACGGTCTCGAGATTGTGGTTGAACACGTCGGGCCGTGCCGCGACGACCACTTCGAGGGCGCCGGGCTTTCGCAAAAAGTCCGGCGTCAGGATTTCGATGGTCGTGTTCGGCGTGACGGCGCGGATGGCGGCAATCACCGCGGCGAAATGCTGCGCACCGCCATCGGCGAGGTCGTCGCGGTCGACCGAGGTGATGACGACGTGTGCGAGACCGAGCTTGGCCACGGCATCGGCAACCTTTTCCGGTTCGGACGGATCGAGCGGCCGCGGCAGGCCGGTCCTGACATTGCAGAAGGCGCAGGCGCGGGTGCAGATCTCGCCCATGATCATCATGGTGGCGTGGCGCTTTTCCCAACACTCGCCGACATTGGGGCAGCCGGCCTCCTCGCAGACGGTGACCAGGCCATGCTCGCGGATGATCCGGTGCGTTTCAGAATAGGCCGGCGACCCGGGCGCCTTGACGCGGATCCAGTCCGGCTTGCGCTGGATGTCGTTGTCGGGCCGGTGCGCCTTTTCGGGATGGCGCGGGCCGGGTTTCGCCGTGTCGATGAGAACGACCATGGGGCTCAGACTAGTCCTTTGCGGGTTTGTTCCGGCCGCGCGTGAAAATCGCGACGATGCCCGCGGCGAACAGGCTGAGCATCAGGCCCGGGATCAGCCCGGAAAACAAGCCGACCCAGATCGAGTTGAGACCCTCGACGTTTTCCTCGTTCCAGGTCACCGAGACGGCATCGGGCGCGAAGACATTGGCGATTCCGAGCAGGAGGCCGAGGCCGGTGGCCAGGCCGAGTATCCAGACGAAGGTTTTGCGTGCAGGCGTCATTCTCGTTCCCCTCAGCGCGCGATCATGCGCGCGACGATGATGACGATAGCAGCGCCGATGGCGGCGACAAGCACTTCGCGCAGCCACCAGATGTCGATGGGCAGGTGGACGCCGGTGAGCGCGACAAGATAGCCGCCGACGACGGAGCCGAGCATGCCGACAACGATGGAGCGGACAAGGCCCTTGCCGCCGAGGAACAGGCTTGCCAGCCAGCCCGCGGCAAGGCCGATGACGATCCAGACCAGAAGACTGCCCATATCGTGTCTCGCTTCCTGCCGGATCAGCTCCGGCGCTTCTCGTATTCGCGGTAGCCCCAGATCAGGGCGCAGGCACCGATCACGCCGGCGACGAGCTGCCAGACGATGTTGCCGCCGGCAATACCCAGAAGCAGCCAGGAGACGATGTTGAACAGGAACGCCCCGGCCATGCCGAGCACGATGTTGAGCCAGATCGGGTGATCGACCTTCATGATGCGTTCGGCGATATAGCCGGCGACGCCGCCGATGACGATGGCAATGATGAAACCAAGCATGCGGTAAACTCCAGGTTTGGATGGACAGGCAAAACGGCCCGCAAAATCCTCCTAGATATTGAGAGCCATGCCGTATGCGTCAAGGACGCTCTCTTTCATCGCCTCCGAAAGCGTCGGGTGCGGGAAGATGGTGTGGATCAGCTCTTGTTCGGTCGTTTCGAGGTTCATGGCGACCACGAACCCCTCGATCAGCTCGGTGACTTCCGGCCCGACCATGTGGGCCCCGATGAGTTCGCAGGTCTTTTTGTCGAAAATGGTCTTGACCATGCCATCGACATCGCCGAGCGCCACGGCCTTGCCGTTGCCGATGAAGGGGAAGCGGCCGACGCGGATGTCGCGACCTTGTTCCTTCGCCTTGGCCTCGGTCAGGCCGACGCTGGCGATCTGCGGCTCGCAATAGGTGCAGCCGGGCACCTTCATCTTGTCGAGAGAGTGCTCGGCATGGCCGGCAATGGCCTCGACGGCGATGACGGCCTCGTGCTCGGCCTTGTGGGCCAGCATGGGCGGGCCGGCAACGTCGCCGATGGCCCAGACGCCCTTCAGATTGGTGCGGCATTGCGGATCGATGACGATGCAGCCGCGATCGGTCTTGACGCCGAGCTTCTCAAGACCGAGATTTTCGATATTGCCCTGGACTCCGACAGCCGAGATGAGGCGCTCGGCCTCGATGGTCTCGGGCTTTCCGGTCTTGGGCTCGACCGTCGCCTTGATGCCGGTCTTGGTCTTTTCGACCTTGGTCACCCTGGTGTCGGTCAGGAACCTCATGCCACGCTTTTCGAAGCGCTTGCGCGCCAATGCGGCGATTTCGGCATCCTCGACCGGCAGGATCTGCGGCAGGAGCTCGACCACCGTCACCTCGACGCCGAGGCTCCGGTAGAAGGAGGCGAACTCGATGCCGATGGCGCCCGACCCCATGACGAGCAGCGATTTCGGCAGGGTTTCCGGCTTCATCGCCTCGAAATAGGTCCAGATGCGATCGCCGTCCGGCTCGATGCCGGGCAGGACGCGCGGGCGGGCGCCGGTGGCGACGATGACGTTCCTGGCCTTGTAGGTGCCGGTCGGCAACACGCCCTTGGGCTTGGGATTCTGCGGCTGGACGATGGGTTTTTTCGTCTCGGTCACGGTGACCTCGCCGGAGCCGGAAAGCGTCCCCTCGCCCCAGATGACGTCGACCTTGTTCTTTTTCATCAAAAAGCCGACGCCATTCGACATCTGCTGGGTGACGCCGCGCGAGCGCTTGACGATGGCGGTGACATCGGCCTCGTAGCTGTCGGCCTTGATGCCGTAATCGGCGGCATGGACGATGTGCGAATAGACCTCGGCCGAGCGCAGCAACGCCTTGGTCGGGATGCAGCCCCAGTTGAGGCAGATGCCGCCCATGTGCTCGCGTTCGACAATGGCGGTCTTCAGGCCGAGCTGGGCGGCGCGGATGGCGGCGATATAGCCGCCGGGGCCGGAACCGATCACGATCAGGTCGTATGTGTCTGCCATGTGTTCCTCGTCTGTGACGGGCGCCGAACAAGCGGCGGCGTGAGAAATCGGCTAGATCTCGAGTATTCCGGCGACCATCGGCACCAGTGCCGTGCCGATGGCGCGGCTGTTTGCCGCATCAAGATGCACCCCGTCGATCGGCGAGGCCATTGCGACGGTCGCGGCATCGAAAAAGGCGCAGCCGAGTTCGCTGGCGACGCGCTCGTAATGGCCGGCAAGCAGGTGGCTTTCGGTCATGCCGTGGCGGAACATGGTCGAGAGATCGGGATGGTCGGTGGCGACGCAGAGCGGCGGCGACACCAGTACGACTTTCGGGACCGGCATGCCGACATCGTAGGCAAAGGTGCGGATGATCTGCACGAGGCGCTTCATGCCCATGGCGGCGGCCAAGGCGCTGCCATTGATATAGGACTTCATGTCGTTGGTGCCGAGCATGATGACGACGGCATCGAGCGGCTTGTGGCTGTCAAGGAGCGTTGGAAGGATGCGGGTACCGTTGCGGTCGGCCAGGGCCGAGTGGTCGTCGAAGGCCGTGGTGCGGCCACCCAGACCCTCAGCGATGATGCGCACCTTGTCGTGCCCGAGCCCTTCGCCCAGCGCGGTCGGCCAGCGGTTCTCGTAGGCGTGCCGGCCGCCGGTGGCAATGGACGGATCGGCGCCATAGGTCAGGCTGTCGCCGTAGCACAGGATGGTTTTCATGCTGTTGCTTCCGATTCGATGTACTTAACAATTGTCCCGAAGGCGATGACATTTAGTCCTCCGGAATAATCGCGCAACTCGAAATCGCAACTAATCACCGCATCTCCGCCGATGTTTTCGCATGCAATCCTGAGTATATTCTTAGCGTCTTCAAATGCTCTATCGATTTTTGGTCCAGAGAAAAAGCCGTTTGAACTGTCTCCAACAGCAACAGCGGTATCGAGTACAATATATGGAATGTATGAGGTACTAGTGGATATCGGAATCATTTCTAGTTGGCCTCCCCTCAAACCAGCATCATGGTCGGCGTTTCGATCAGCGTCCTGAACCGCGCCAGCACTTCCGCGCCGAGCGCCCCGTCAACCGAGCGGTGGTCGCAGGAAAGCGTCACCGTCATGAACTGGCCGATTTTCATCTCGCCGCGCTCGGCAAAAACGCGTTCCTCGCCGACGCCGACGGCGAGAATGGTGCCATGCGGCGGGTTGATGACGGCGGCGAATTCGCGAATGCCGTACATGCCGAGATTGGAGACCGAGGTCGTGCCGCCGACATATTCATGCGGGGCGAGCTTCTTGGAACGGGCCCTTTTGGCGAAGTCCCGGACCTCTTCGGAAATCTTCCGCAAGCTCTTGGTGTCGGCGCCGCGCACCACCGGGGTGAACAGCCCGCCCGGCACCGCGACGGCGACGGCGACGTCCGAGGCCTTGTGATAAAGAATGGAATCTCCGGCCCAGGTGGCGTTGGCAGCCGGGACGTGCTGCAGGGCTACAGCCCAGGCCTTGACGATGAAATCGTTGAGCGAGAGCTTGTAGACCGGCTTGCCGTCCGCGTCCTTGGGCGCGGCGGCGTTGATCTGCTCGCGCGCCGTCATCAGCGCGTCGATGCGGCAGTCGAGGGTCAGGTAGAAATGCGGGACGGTCTGCTTGGCCTGGGTCAGGCGGGCGGCAACGACCTTGCGCATGCCGTCATTGGGCACGATCTCGTAGCTGCCCTCTTCGTACATGGCCTTGACCTCGGCCGATCCCATGCCGGCGGCCATGACCGGCGCGGCGGCGGCGCCTGGCACCGCTTTCTGGGGCACTCCTTCTTTCCTGGCCTTCTCGACGTCGGCCATGACGACGCGGCCGCGCGGACCAGAGCCGACAAGGGCGGACACGTCGATGCCGGCATCTCGCGCGAGGCGGCGGGCGAGCGGCGAGGCGAAGCTGCGCTTGCCGTCGCCGGCAAAGGCCCCCTCACCCGGCGCTTTCGCGCCGACCTCTCCCCCTGTGGGAGAGGTGGAAGATGCACTCGGCTTCGCGGCTTGTTCCACTTCTCCCCCGGGGGGAGAAGTCGGTTCCGCCCTGGCGGAACCGGATGAGGGGGCCTTCTCCTGGGCTTTTGCAGGCGCCGGTGCAGCAGCAACATCGCCGATATCCTCGGCGCTCTCGCCCTCTTGGAGCAGCACGGCGATGACCGAGTTGACCTTGACCGCCTCGGTGCCCTCGGCAATCACGATCCTGCCGATCCTGCCCTCGTCGACCGCCTCGACCTCCATGGTCGCCTTGTCGGTCTCGATCTCGGCGATGACATCACCGGATGAGACAGTGTCGCCTTCCTTGACGTGCCATTTGGCGAGCGTGCCCTCTTCCATGGTGGGGCTGAGGGCCGGCATGGTGATGTTGATCGACATCGGCTCAGCTCCTGTAGGTGACGGCGTTGACCGCAGCGATGACTTCGTCGACCGAGGGCAGCGCCAGTTTTTCGAGAGCGGCGGCATAGGGCATAGGCACGTCCTTGCCGGTGACGCGCATCACCGGGGCATCGAGCCAGTCGAAGGCCTCGGTCATCAGCAGCGAGGCGATCTCGGCGCCGATGCCGCCCTGCGGCCAGCCTTCCTCGACGGTGACGCAACGCCCGGTCTTCTTGACGCTTTCGATCACCGTGGCGGTGTCCATCGGACGGAGCGTGCGCAGGTCGATCAGTTCGACATCGACGCCGGCCGCGACGAGCTTTTCGGTTGCTTCGGTCGCGTATTTCATGCCGGCCGAGAACGAGACGACGGTCACGTCCCTGCCCTCGCGGACGATCCGCGCCTTGCCGATCGGCAGCACGTAATCGTCGAGTTTCGGCACCGCGAAGGAATGGCCGTAAAGCAATTCGTTTTCGAGGAAGACCACCGGATTGGGCGAACGGATTGCCGCCTTCAGCAAGCCTTTGGCATCGGCGGCGCTATAGGGCGCAATGACGGTCAGGCCGGGAATATGGGAGTACCAGGCCGAATAGTCTTGGCTGTGCTGCGCGGCAACGCGCGAGGCGGCGCCGTTCGGGCCGCGGAAGACGATCGGCACGGTGACCTGGCCGCCCGACATGTAGAGCTGCTTGGCGGCCGAATTGATGATCTGGTCGATCGCCTGCATGGCGAAGTTGAAGGTCATGAACTCGACGATCGGCTTGAGGCCGGCAAAGGCGGCGCCGACGCCGATGCCGGCAAAGCCGTGCTCGGTGATCGGGGTGTCGATGACGCGCCTGTCGCCGAATTCCTGCAACAGGCCTTGGGTGACCTTGTAGGCGCCCTGGTATTGCGCCACTTCCTCGCCCATGACGAAGACCAGCTCGTCCCTGCGCATCTCCTCGGCCATGGCTTCGTTGAGCGCCTGGCGGACGGTCATTTCGACCATCTCGGTGCCGGCCGGGATATCGGGGTCGGCGGCCGGCTTGAAGGTGGGTCCACCGGGTGCGGCCTTGGCCTCGGCGATGGCCTTCTTCGAGTCTTCGTCGGCCAGCTTGGCGACCGGCT
>JAHJQZ010000109.1 GCA_018818925.1 Alphaproteobacteria bacterium | reverse complement strand
CCCAGGTCAGCATCTCGATCAGCTCCTCGAGCGTGCCGATGCCGCCGGGCAGCGCCACGAAGGCGTCGGACCTCTCGAACATCGCCCACTTGCGCTCGTGCATGTCCGGAGTGACGACGAGGTCGGTGACCTGCTTGTGGGCGCGTTCGCGGTCGACGAGGAATTGCGGAATGATGCCGGTGACAGCGCCGCCGCCGGCCAGGGCGGCACTGGCTATGGCGCCCATCAGCCCGGTCGACCCGCCGCCACAGACGAGGCGGATTCCGGCTTCGGCCAGGGCAAGGCCGAGCGTCTCGGCGGATCGCATATAGGCAGGATCGCGGCCAGGGCCCGAGCCGCAATAGACGCAGACGCTTTCGATCCTGGACATGGTCATGCTCCATGATGAAAGGAAAAGGGCCGGCGAATACCGGCCCCTTCACCTAGTCCGAGCAGTGCGATACCGCAAGCCGGGATCGATCCGCGGGCGGTTCCGGTCGCAAAGCTCCGGCGGCCGTCGCTACCGACTGCCCCTATCTGGTGTTGTGCAGCATGCCCTGGAAGGCGCGATAGGACGCCTTGGGGGTGCGCTTTTGCGTCTTGTAGTCGACATGAACCAGGCCGAACCGCTTGGTATAGCCTTCGGCCCACTCGAAATTGTCCATGAGCGACCAGGCAAAATAACCGCGCATGTCGGCGCCCTGTCGTTTGGCGCGCAGCAGCGCCTGCAGGTGATCGTTGTAGTATTTGACGCGGCGCTTATCGTCGAGGCCCTCGATCTCGGCCATGCCGTTCTCGGTCACGTAGAGCGGCACCTTCGGGTAATCGTTGGTGATCCTCAGCAGCAGCTTTTCGAGCCCTTCGGGGAAGATTTCCCAGCCCATCTCCGTCTTGTCGAGCGGCCCGTCCAGCGGCTTGACCGGGAAGACCGGGCGGCCCGGATCATAGGCCATGATGTTGCGCGAATAGTAGTTGATGCCGAGCCAGTCGATCGGCGTGCCGACCAGTTTCATGTCGGCCTGATAGTCCTCCGGCATATAGGGAGCCAGAATGGCGACAAGGTCCTCGGGATAGGCGCCGGTGAGCACGCCGCCGAGGAACCAGCGGTTGAACACCCCATCCCACAGATGGGCCGCCTGCTTGTCCTGCTCGCTTTCCGATGCGGGCACGGCATGGTTGTAGTTGAACACGATGCCGATCTCGCTTCCGCCTTCGGCGCGCATGGCTTCGGTCGCGGCGCCGTGAGCGTAAAGGACGTTGTGCATCGACCGCGCCCCGGCGCGCAGGTCGCGCAGACCCGGGGCGTGAATGCCGAGAATGTGGCTGAGGAAGGACACGCACCACGGCTCGTTGATGGTGGCGATCGAAGCGAGCCGGTCACCGAACCTCTGCTGGACCAGCACCGCGTAATCGGTGAACCACTTGGCGATGTCCTTGTTGGTCCAGCCGCCGCGATCCTGCAGCGGCGACGGCAGATCCCAGTGGTAGAGCGTGGCGAAGGGCTTGAGACCGCGCTCGAGCATGCCGTCGATCAGCCGGTCGTAGAAATCGACGCCGGCCTGATTGATGGCGCCGGTGCCTTCGGGAATGAGGCGCGGCCAGGCGAGCGAGAAGCGATAGGCGTCGAAACCGCCGTCGCGGATGAGATCGAGATCCTCGGGCCAGCGATGGTAGTGATCGCAGGCGATCAAGCCGGTATCGCCGCCCTTCACATTGCCGGGCGTCGCCGAAAACGTGTCCCAGATCGAGGAGCCGCGACCATCGGTTTGGCCGCCCTCGATCTGAAAGGACGCCGTGGCAACGCCAAAAACGAATCCGTCGCCAAACTCGGCGCGTGACATGTCAAACATGGAAGTCCTCCCAACCGGATGAGTTTATCCGGGCATGAAATCGATTACATCTCAGGAAGCCGGCGGTGCCAAGCGGCATTTCGTCCCGGCAGTTGGCAACAGGTCTAGCTGATTGTAGGCACTCCTGGCCTGAGTTGGAACTGCCAATGCGCGCCTTGTCTCAGGCACTGCCGGTTCGAGGTCGGGCAGCAAGGCCGGCAGGTCGGCCGCCGGCAATGGAAGCGCTGGAACAGGCCGCAGCGCCAAGCCGAACGACGGCTTGTCTTCATCGGCGATCTGGAAGAAATCCAGTTTGGCCCTTCGGATCGCCGCCAAGACCCGCGACCGCTCAGCCGAGCGCGCCGCCCGACAGCAGACGTGCCGCGATGGCGTTGAAGGCGGCCGCTTCCGGGCCGTCCGACATGACGGCGGTCACCGGCGCGCCGAGATCGGACTGTTCCCTGACCGCCATGTGCAGCGGGATTTCGCCGAGGAAGGGCACGCCGAGTTCGTCGGCCGCCGATCTGGCGCCGCCATGGCCGAAAATGTCGTAGCGGTTGCCGGTATCGGGAGCCACGAAATAGCTCATGTTCTCGACAAGGCCGATAAGCGGCACACTGAGCTTTTTGAACATGTCCATCGCCTTGCGCGCATCGATCAGCGCCAGGTCCTGTGGCGTCGAGACGATGACGGCCCCGGCGAGTTCGACCTGCTGGCACAGCGACAGCTGGATGTCGCCGGTGCCCGGAGGCAGGTCGACGATGAGGATATCGAGATCGCCCCAGGCGGTTTCGCGCAGCAATTGCCTCAGGGCCGAGGCAGCCATGGGGCCGCGCCAGATCACGGCCTGGTCGCCCTGCAGCATGGAACCGATCGACATGGCTTCGAGCCCGTAGGCGGACATCGGCGTGAACAACTCGTCCTCGCGGACCACCGGCTGGCCTTCGAGCCCGAGCAGGCGCGGCACCGAGGGGCCATAGAGGTCGGCATCGAGCACGCCGACCTTGCGGCCGAGCGCCTTGAGGCCGAGCGCAAGGTTGACCGCGACAGTCGACTTGCCGACGCCGCCCTTGCCCGAGGCGATGGCGACGACGTGCTTGACGCCGTTGACCAACGTCTTGGGCGGGATGCCGGACCCGTGCGCCTGCGGCGCCTGCTGGCCGGTTTTCCCCGGCGCCTTGTCGGAGGTCAGAGAGACCAGAACCTTGCGGCCCCCGGAAGCGGCTTCGGCAGCGCGCTGGGCATCGGCCCGGGCCGGCCCGAAGGCGCCTTCCATCCCCGGTTCGACCGAGATGGCAAAGGCAACTGCACTGGGCGTGACGATGATTTCGGACAGCCCCTTGTAGGCACCGAGCTTGTCGCCGCCAGGAATATCGACATTGGCGATGGCGGCACGGACGAGTGCCGCAGTCTGGTTATCTGCCATGGGATTTGGCCTTTTCGGAGAATGGCGCCGGGCCCGCGCCCTTGCGACGGCGCCCCGGCGGGCGACGCCGGGGCGGATGCGTTTGTCGGCTCTTTTTCCTAGAGGATCGACTGGCCGGTCTTCTTCCAGTCGGCGACAAAGGCAGCAAGGCCCTTGTCGGTCAGCGGATGGTCGGCGAGCTTCTTGATGATCGCGGGTGGAATCGTGGCGACGTCGGCGCCGGCGAGAGCGGCATCGGAGACCTGGTTGACCGTGCGCAGCGACGCGGCGAGGATTTCCGTCGCGAAGGCATAATTGTCGTAGATCTGGCGGATGTCCTCGACCAGCTGCATGCCGTCGGTGTTGATGTCGTCGAGCCGGCCGATGAACGGGGAGATGTAGGTCGCGCCGACCTTGGCGGCCAGAAGTGCCTGGTTGGGCGAGAAGCACAGCGTCACATTGGTCTTGAGACCCTTGCCGGTCAGCGTCTTGCAGGCCTTGAGCCCGTCCCAGGTCAGCGGCAGCTTGATCACGACGTTCTCGGCGATCCTGCTGAGCACGTCCGCCTCTTCGAGCATGACGTTGTATTCGGTAGAGGCCACCTCGGCGGAGACCGGGCCGTTGACGATCCCGCAGATCTCCTTGACGACTTCCTTGAAGTCGCGGCCCGATTTGGCGATCAGGCTCGGATTGGTGGTGACGCCGTCGAGAAGGCCGGTGGCATTGAGTTCCTTGATGTCATCGATTTCTGCGGTGTCGACGAAAAACTTCATTTTGTTCTCTCCGGGGGTAATGGGAGTTCGGCTGGGTTCGGGTCGCGGACCCTATCACGCCAGCGCCGTGCAACAAGTGACGATACTGCTCGTCATTTGATCGCTT
>JAHJQZ010000108.1 GCA_018818925.1 Alphaproteobacteria bacterium | reverse complement strand
GGAAAGCCCATGTCCCCGTCGGGGCTGTCATAGCGGAAGCTGACGGCATTGGCGGCGCTGTCGACATCCATTTGCCAGACCTGGCGCGCAAGGCCGCCCGGCCCGCCATGCAACTGGTTCGCCCCTTCGTTGGGCGCCAGTTCATAGGTCGTACCGTCGAGCGTGAAGCGCGCGCCGCGAATGCGGTTGGCGACGCGGCCGACCACGGCGCCGAAATAGGGCGAATGGCCGGGGTAGGGGTCGAAGGTCTTAAAACCGAGCACCACATGCCGCGCTCCGCCGGCGACGGGCACCTGCCAGTCGCGCACGACCACGCCCCAGTTCAGGATTGCGACGCTGACGCCGCTCGCGCTTTCGAGCACCGCCTCCTCGACGGGCTTTCCGTCGAATTCTCCGATACGATTGACTGCGATCGCCATTGCGGGTCTCCTTCCAGCGACGCGGCTATTAGTCCTTTTAATGGCTTCGGCAAAGCTCCGGCATTGACGGATCAGCCGAGTTTGGCCAAGCACTATCCGGGCAAGGCATGGCGACGAGGGCACGAGGCGATGGCGCGGATCAAGGAAAAACGCGCGACAGTGCATGATCTGGCCAGGGCCGCCGGGGTATCGCTGGCCACGGTCGACCGCGTGCTCAACCGGCGCCCGGGCGTCCGGCCCGCGACGATTTCGCGCGTCGAGGCGGCCATCGAGGCCCTCGACTTCCGCCGCGACGTGCCGGCCTCGCTGCTGGCCCGCGCCCGCGCCATCAATGTCACCGTGCTGCTGCCCGATGGCGAGAACAGCTTCATGGCCAATCTCTCGGCCGCCATCGAGGAGGAGGGGCGCCGCCGTGCCGCCGAGCGCCTGCAGATCACGGCGCAGCGCGTCCGCGCCTTCGATGGCGGAGCGCTGGCCCGCACCATCGACGCGCTCACGCGGGAAAACTGCGACTGCGCCATCGTCGTGGCCACCGATGCCGAGGAAGTGCGCGCCGCGGTCGAGCGGGCCGCCCTGAGGGGCATCGAGGTTGTGACGCTCGTCTCCGACATCCCCGAGTCGCGGCGGCGCCATTTCGTCGGCATCGACAATCTCGCCGCCGGCCGCACCGCCGCCGCGCTGCTCGGTCGTTTCTGCGGCGAAGGCGCCAGGATCGGGCTGATCGCCGGTTCGCTGGCCCTGCGCGATCACCAGCAGCGCCTGCAGGGCTTCAGGGAAACGGTGCGCGGCAAATTCCCGGGACTGCGTCTGGTCGGACCGCTCGAGGGCCACGACAATGCCGCTGAAACCGCGGTGGCGGCGGAACGCCTCATCGCCGAAAACGACGATCTCGAAGGGCTCTATTCGCTCGGCGCCGGCAATTCCGGGCTCGTGGCGGCGCTGCATCGCACCGGGCGCGCCGGAAAGCTGCGCGTCGTCGCCCACGAACTGACCAAGACCACACGCCAGGGCCTCAAGGACGGGGCGATCGACGTGATTCTCGACCAGAATCCGCAAGGGGAAGTCAGGGCCGCCCTCGAGATCGCCCGGCAGATCGGCCTCGGTTCCTATCCGCTGCCCGAGCCCTTCACGATCGAATTGGGCATATTCTTTGCGGAGAATCTGCGCTAAAAACCCGCATGCCGCGAAACAAACAAAGACCCGTGCGGCAGGGAGGCCTTGACAAATGATGAGAAAATGTGAGGTACGTACCTCATGACTGGAACCTATCTGGGAATCGACGTCGGCACCTCCGGCGTCAAAGCCGTACTGATCGACGAAACCGGAGCGCTTCTGGCAGAAGCGACGGCGAGCCTTGATGTGTCCCGCCCCGCGCCCGGCTGGTCCGAACAGGATCCGGCGCAATGGTGGCGCGCCACGCTCGAAGTGGTGGACGGCATCGCCAAATCCAATCCCGAAGCGCTGTCGCGCGCCCGCAGTCTCGGCCTCAGCGGCCAGATGCATGGCGCCACTCTTCTCGGCAAGGACGGCGGGGTCCTAAGACCCTGCATGCTGTGGAATGACGGACGCTCGATGGCCGAGTGCGCCGAATTCGAGGCGACCTGCCCGACCAGCCGCGAACTTTGCGGCAACATCGCCATGCCGGGCTTCACGGCGCCCAAGGTGCTGTGGGTCAAAAACCACGAACCAGAGGTCTTCGCCAAGCTCGACAAGGTTCTACTGCCCAAGGCCTATGTCCGCTACATGCTATCGGGCGAGATGATCGAGGACATGTCGGACGCCTCCGGCACGCTTTGGCTCAATGTCCAGAAGCGCGACTGGTCCGACGAGCTTCTGGCCGCGACGGGCCTTTCCCGCGCCAACATGCCCGCTCTCGCCGAGGGCTCGGCGCCGGCGGGCCTGCTCAAAAAGGAGCTGCGCCAGCGCTGGGGCATTGCCGGCGCGGTCGTCATCGCCGGCGGCGGCGGCGACAACGCCGCCTCGGCCTGCGGCATCGGCGCCATCCGTCCCGGCGAGGGCTTTGTCTCGCTCGGCACCTCCGGCGTGCTGTTCGTTAGTAACGAGAAATTCCGGCCCAATACCGAAGGCGCCGTCCATGCTTTCTGCCATGCCATTCCCGACACCTGGCACCAGATGGGCGTGGTCCTGGCGGCGGCGGATGCACTCAACTGGCTGGCCCGGACCGTCGGCCGCAATGCCGTGGAGCTGTCCAGGACCGCCGAAGCCCAGTTCAAGGGGCCGGCCGAGGAAATCTTCCTGCCCTATCTTGGCGGCGAGCGCACCCCGCACAATTCGGCCACGGCACGCGGCAGCTTTGTCGGGCTGAGCCATCTGACCGATCCGGCACGGCTGGCCCAGGCGGTGATGGAGGGCGTCGCCCTGGCGTTCCGCGATTGCGGGCGCGTGCTTGCCGATGCCGGCACGAGGATCGACCGGCTGATCGCTGTTGGCGGCGGCTCCAATTCCGCCCTCTGGCTCAGGATGATCGCCACCAATCTCGACATGGAAATCCAGGTGCCGCATGACGGCGATTTCGGCGGGGCGTTCGGCGCCGCGCGGCTCGGGCTTTGCGCCGCCGAAGGCGCCGATCCGCGCGACGTGATGACCATGCCGAGGATCAAAACCGTCGTTCAACCCGACACATCGCTTTCGGCGGCCTATGCCGAACATTATGCGCGCTATCGCGCTCTTTATCCCGCTATCGAGGAGGCTCGGAAATGAGTGAGTTTTTCAAGGGTATCGACAAGGTCAAATACGAAGGGCCCGACAGCGCCAATCCGCTGGCCTTCCGCCATTACGACAAGGACGAGATCGTCCTCGGCAAGCGCATGGAGGACAACCTGCGTTTCGCGGTCGCCTACTGGCACTCCTTCGCTTCCGATTCCCACGATGCCTTCGGCCCCGACACCTTCAAGCGCCCCTGGTTCGGCGACACGATGGACGACGCCAAGCTCAAGGCCGACGAGGCGTTCAACTTCTTCGAAATCGTTGGCGCGCCGTTCTTCTGCTTCCACGACGCCGACGTGCGGCCCGAGGGCGAAACCTATGCCAAATCGGTCAAGCGCCTGAACAAGATCGCCGACATTTTCGAAGAGAAGATGGCCGCGACCGGAGTCAAGCTGTTGTGGGGTACGGCCAACCTTTTCTCAAATCCGCGTTTCATGTCGGGCGCCTCGACCAATCCGGACCCGGACGTGTTCGCCTATTCGGCCGCGACCATCAAGGCCAACATGGACGTGACCAAGCGCCTCAATGGCGCCAATTACGTGCTCTGGGGCGGCCGCGAGGGCTATGAGACCCTGCTCAACACCGACCTGGCCCGCGAACTCGACCAGATGGGCCGCATGCTCTCGATGGTCGTCGACTACAAGCACAAGATCGGCTTTGACGGCACCATCCTGATCGAACCCAAGCCGCAGGAACCGACCAAGCACCAATACGACTACGATGTCGGCAATGTTTATGGGTTCCTGAAGAAGTACGGGCTCGAAAAGGACGTGAAGGTCAATATCGAGGTCGGCCATGCCTTCCTCGCCAAGCACACCTTCGAGCACGAAGTGGCGCTCGCCGCCGCCCACGGCATTTTCGGCTCGATCGACATGAACCGCAACGACATCCAGTCCGGCTGGGACACCGACCAGTTCCCCAACAACGTGCCGGAAGTGGCGATGGCCTATTACTACATCCTCAAGGCCGGTGGGTTCGTGACCGGCGGCACCAATTTCGACTCCAAGGTCCGCCGCCAGTCGATCGACGCCGCCGATCTCGTCTATGCCCATATCGGCGGCATGGACACCTGCGCCCGCGCCTTCAAGGCCGCCGCGGCGATCATCGAGGACGGTTCCTACGACAAGTTCCTCGACGAGCGCTATGCCGGCTGGAACGGCAAGGAAGCCCAGGCCATGCTCAAGGGCGAAAGGACGCTCGAAGACATCGCCAAGCGGGTCGAGGAGGAAGAGATCGATCCGAAGCCCCGTTCGGGCCGTCAGGAATATCTCGAGAACCTGATCAACCGCTTCGTCTAGGGCGCAAGCACATCGCGGCGCCTTCCTGCCAATCCGGCGGGCAGGCGCCGCTCGCTTCCAGAGGCGGCCCCATTCCTTGACACGCGCGGGATGAAGGCCGTCTTCGCTTCCGCGTCGAGGAGGACCCCATGCCAATCGTCACCAATCCCATCCTGCCGGGCTTCAATCCGGACCCATCGATATTGAGGGTCGGCGCGGATTATTACATCGCGACCTCGACCTTCGAATGGTATCCGGGGGTGCAGATCCATCATTCGCGGGACCTGGCCAACTGGGAGCTGATCACAAGGCCGCTCAGCCGCAAGGCCCAGCTCGACATGCGCGGCGACCCGGACAGTTGCGGCGTCTGGGCCCCGTGCCTTTCCCATGATGGCGACAAGTTCTGGCTCGTCTATACCGACGTCAAGCGCAAGGACGGCTCGTTCAAGGACGCGCACAACTACATCGTCACCGCCAAGGACATCATGGGGCCGTGGTCCGATCCGGTCTATGTCAACTCCTCGGGGTTCGATCCTTCGCTGTTCCACGACGAGGACGGCCGCAAATATTTCGTCAACATGCTGTGGGACCACCGGTCCCGGCCGCTCCTGTTCGAAGGCATCGCGCTTCAGGAATACGATCCAATTGCCCAAAAGCTCGTCGGGCCGCGCAAGAACATCTTCACCGGCACCGATCTCGAATTGGTTGAAGGCCCGCATCTTTACAGGCGCAAGGATAGGGATGGAAATCCCTGGTACTACCTTCTGACCGCGGAAGGCGGCACGGGATACAGCCATGCCTGTACCTTTGCCCGCTCGCGCCGGATCGATGGACCCTACGAGCTTCACCCGGCAAAGCACATCCTCACCGCCAAGGACCACAACATCAACCGCGTGCAGCGGTCCGGCCATGGCGACATCGTCGACACGCCCGACGGCAAGACCTATCTGGTGCACCTGATGGGCCGGCCGACGACGCAGAAGCGTCGCAGCGTGCTCGGCCGCGAGACCGGCATACAAGAGGCCGAATGGCGCGACGACGGCTGGCTCTGGGTCAAGAACGGCCCGGTGCCGAGCTACGAGGTCACCCTGCCGGCGGCCCGCGACGAAACCAGGTACTGGCAAAAAAAGCACTACAGCTTCGACGGGGTGCAATTGCCGCTCGATTTCCAGTGGCTGAGAACGCCCGAGACCGAGCGCATCTTCTCGATGACCGCGACGCCCGGCGCCCTGAGGCTTTACGGACGCGAATCGATCGCCTCCTGGTTCGAACAAGCGCTGGTCGCCCGCCGCCAGCAGCATTTCAACTTCACGGCCGAGACCGAGATCGACTTCTCGCCGATCGACGAGCGGCAGATGGCGGGCCTGCTGCTCTATT
>JAHJQZ010000107.1 GCA_018818925.1 Alphaproteobacteria bacterium | reverse complement strand
TGGTCATGCCGTGATGGGTGTTGTAGACGGCATTGATCGGGTGCGACAGGGCGTGGATCGCTCCGAGCCCCTTCTGCAGGCTGACCGCGCCCATCGCTGCCGCGCTCATCATCTGGCCGCGCGCATCGATGTCTTCGGGGTCGGCGAGCACGCGCGGCAGGTTCTGCTTGATCAGCTTCATGCCCTCAAGCGCGATGCCGTGGCTCATCGGGTGATAATAGGGCGCGCAGAAGGCCTCGAGGCAATGCGAGAAGGCATCCATGCCCGTGCCGACCGTGATCGCCAGCGGCAATCCGGTGGTCAGCTCCGGGTCGGAAATGACGACGGTCGGCATCAGCTTGGGGTGCGAGATGTTGCGCTTCACCTGCGAATAGGAATCGGTCAGCGCCCCGACGCGTGTCACCTCGGCGCCGGTGCCGGCCGCCGTCGGCACGGCGACGATCGGGGCGATGGTGTCGTCGTCGGCGCGCTTCCAGCGTTCGCCACCCTCGACGAAATCCCACACCGACAGGATCTGGCCGGACATGAAGGCGATGAGTTTGCCGAGGTCGAGCCCCGAGCCGCCGCCGAAGGCGATGACGCCGTCATGGTCGCCGTCCCAATAGGCCCTGAGACCGGCGTCGAGATTTGCGTCGGACGGGTTGGTCTCGACTTCGGCGCAGATGGCATAGTCAAGGCCGGCCGCATCCAGCACGGCGAGCGTTCTTTTACCGATCTCGAGATCGGTCAAGCCGCGATTGGTGACGAAAAGCGGCCGCGCGATCCGTGCCTGCTTGCAGGCATCGGCAAGTTCCCGTATGCGGCCGGCGCCGAAACGGATGGCGGTGGGGTAGCTCCAGTCGGCGGAAAAGCTCATCGCGTCAGGCTTTCTGTCTCAAATGATAGGATTTTGGCCGCGTCAGGTTTAAAAAGCCGATGGCGCCGAGCGTGCCGCCGCGCCCGGTGTCCTTGCAGCCGGTCCAGCACAGGGCCGGGTCGAGATAATCGGCGCGGTTCTGAAACACGGTGCCGGTCGCGACCGCCGCGCCGATGCGGCCGGCCCCGTCCGGGTCCGAGGTCCAAAGGCTCACGGTCAGCCCGTAGCGGCTGTCGTTCATCAGCGCGATTGCCTCGTCGTCGCCCGAAACCTTCATGATGCCGACAACGGGACCGAAGCTTTCCTCCATCATCACGCGCATGGAGTGGTCGACGTTCACCAGCACCTGCGGCATCACATAGGTGCCGCCATCGTCTTCGGGGAACCGCTGCCTGTCGACAAGCGGTGTCGCGCCGGCGGCGATCGCCTCGCCGGTCTGGGCGCGAACCTCGCTGGCGAAACGGGCACTGGCCATTGGCCCGAGCGTCGTTTGCGGATCGAGCGGATTGCCGAGCTTGAGCCGGTGCGTCCATGCCACGGCCCTTTCGACGAATTCGTCGAAAAGGTTTTCATGCACATAGATGCGTTCGATGCCGCAACAGCACTGGCCGGAATTGTACATGGCCGCGTCCATCAGCACCGATACCGCCCAGTCGAGGTCGGCATCCTCGGCGACATAGCCCGGGTCCTTGCCGCCGAGCTCCAATCCGAGCGGCGTGAACGTGCCGGCCGCCGCCCTCTCGATGGCCTTGCCGCCATTGACCGAGCCGGTGAAGTTGATGAAATCGAACCGGCCGGCGGCGATCAGCGCTTCGGTGGTCTGGTGATCGAGGAACAGGTTGACGAAAACGTCCCGCGGCATGCCGGCTTCGCGAAAGGCGCGCACGATGCGCTCGCCGACCAGCAGCGTCTGGGTGGCGTGCTTGATGACCACGGCATTGCCGGCGATCAGCGCCGGCACGATGGTGTTGATCGCGGTGAGATAGGGATAGTTCCACGGCGCCACGACGAAAACCACGCCATGCGGCTCGCGCGTCAGATGGCGGTGGAAGGCGTCGGACCGTTCGACGACGGCCGGTTCCAGCGACTTTGCGGCGATCGACGCCATGTATTGCGTGCGCTCGTCGACGCCGCCGAACTCGCCCTTGTAGCGCACCGGGCGTCCCATCATATGCGCCAGCTCGACCGTCACCTCGTCGTTCATGGCGCCGAGGACGGCGATGCCGGCGCGGACGAGATCGATTCGCTCTCTCAGGGGTCGGCGCGCCCAGGCCTTCTGGCCCAGCCGGACCCTGTCGAGAATGGCTTCGACTTCCGCCCGGTCCTGGGTCGGCCGGGTCGCGAAGACCGATCCGTCGATGGGCGAAACGCAGGCAAGGGTCTTGGTCATCACACTCCTGAACGAGAAGGCGTCGCGATCGAGGATTCAAACGGGCGGCGATGATCGGATTGACCGCCGCCGAAGTCAAACCACCTTCACGGCAAAAGCGGCAGGGTCACGGCGAAGCGCGCGCCGCTGTCGGAGGATATGAGGTCGAGCGAACCGTCCATCCTCATCACGATCTGCCGCGAGATGGCGAGGCCGAGCCCGGAGCCGTTGTCGCTGCCGGCAGATGCCGTGCTGCCGCGCGAGAACTTTTCGAAAATGCGCTGCCGGTCGGCCCGGCCGATCCCCGGCCCGTTGTCTGTTACTTCGACGCGGTAGCGCTTGTCGGCGACACTCGAGGTGATCCGCACGAAGGGCTCGGGGCTGGAATTGTATTTCACCGCATTGGCGATCAGGTTGATGAACACCTGCGCCAGCCGATCCGGCTCGCCGTTGACCATCACCTTGGCGGCGCGTGGCCCGATCTCGATGCGCATGCCCTTCTGTTCGGCCATGGGCCGGCAGATTTCGATGGCACGGTCGAGCATCATTTCGACATCGGTCGGCCCATTCTGCCAGCGCCGCTCGCCGCGCTCGAGGGCGTTGAGATCGAGGATTTCGTCCAAAAGCTTGGTGAGCCGCAACGATTCCTGATGGATGGTGCGGGTGAAGCGCTCACGCTCGTCATTGCCGAGATCATCGTGCGTCAGAAGGATTTCCGAGAACGAGCGGATCGAGGTCATCGGCGTGCGGACTTCGTGGCTGACCTGGCTGAGGAACTCGTCTTTCTGGCTGTCGAGGGCACGCAGGCGTTCATTGGCCTGCTTGAGGGCCTCGGCGGTCGAACGCAGTTCCGCTGAGGTCTGTTCGAGCTCCTGGGAATACTCGATCACTTGCTGCGTTTCGTTGGCGATCTGCATCACCTCTTCAAGCGAGATGTCCTGACCGGTCATCACCGTGGACAGCATGACATGGGCGGAGGCCGCGCCGATCGATCCGGCCAGTTCGCGTTCGAGCCGGACCACCAAATCCGCCGTCGGCTCCACCTGGGTGCGGCTGACGCCCTTTTCGCGCGCGAATTCTTCGAACAGCTCATAGGCGCGCTGGCCACCGAGCACGCGCTGGGCCACGAAATAAAGGTCGGAGGCGCTGGCCGAGCCGGGCGCGAAATGCGGCTGTTCGCGATTGCGGCGCTTGAACACGTCGGCAAAGATCGCCGCCTGGATCCGCTCGAGCGCGTTTTGTCGCGTGAACAGCGAAATGACGACAAGGGCCGAGGTATTGAGGAACAGGCTCCAGAATACCGAATGTACCAACGGATCGAAACCGGAAAGGCCGAACAGGTCCTGGGGTCGCAGCAATTCGATGCCCCACGGACCGTTGGCGATGAGTTCGGCGATGGTGGGACTGGACGAGGCGAAACTGGGCAGGAACATCGTCCAGGCCCAGACCAGAAAGCCGATAAAGGTGCCGGTAATGGCGCCGTGGACCGTTGCGTCCCGCCAGTAGAGCGCGGCGATCATCGCGGGCAGGAACTGCGCCACGCCGGCGAAGGAGATAAGGCCGATCGCGGCAAGGGCGTCGGAATTGCCGGAAAGCCAGAAATAGAGGAACCCGAGAAACAGGATGAAGGCGATGGAGGCGCGCCGGCTGGTCAGCAGCAGCCGCGTCACCCCGCCCGTGCCGGAATTGCCAAAGGTGGTCGAGGCCCTCAAGGCGATCGGCATGACGATGTGGTTCGAGACCATGATCGACAATGCGATGGTCGCCACGATGATCATCGAGGTGGCGCTCGAGAATCCGCCGATAAAGGCGAAAAGCGCAAGCCCGGTATTGCCCGAGGTCAGCGGCAGCGTCAGCACGAACATGTCCGGATTGGAGCCCTCCGGCAGCACCGTCAGCCCGTAAAGGGCGATGGGCATGGTGAAAAGGCTCATCAGCAGAAGATAGGTCGGGAAGGCCCACCCGGCGGTCCGGAGGTGGCGCTCGTCGGCGTTCTCGACCACGGTGATCTGGAACTGGCGCGGCAGGCACAGGATCGCCGCACCCGACAGGATAAGTATGGCGATCCAGCGCGGACCGAACACGTCGTTGGAATGGATTTCGATGCCGGCGGCGATCGCCTGTTCGTAGATGGCGACCGGCCCACCGCCGACCCCGAACACCACGAAGACGCCGACGGCGAGCAGGGCCACCAGCTTGACCACGGCTTCGAAGGCGATGGCGGCGACGACGCCATGATGCTGTTCGTTGGCGTCGACATTGCGCGTGCCGAACAGGATGGTGAACGCCGCCATGCAGGCGGCAACGCCGAAGCCAAGACTGATCGTGTCGAGATCGCCCAGAGCGCTGCGTTCGCTTGCCGTTGTGATCACCTGGATCGACTGGGTGATGGCCTTGAGCTGCAGGGCGATGTAGGGCGTCGTCCCGACCACGGCGATCAGCGTGACCAGAACGGCGAGATTGCCCGACTTGCCGAAGCGCGACGACAAGAGGTCGGCAACCGAAGTGATGCGCTGGTGGCGCGAGATGCGCACCAGCTTTCTCAGGATGAACCACCAGCCGACAAAGACGATCGTCGGTCCGATATAGATTGCGAGGAATTCGAAATTGTTGCTCGCCGCCGAGCCGACAGCGCCGTAGAAGGTCCAGCTCGTGCAATAGACCGAGATCGACAGCGTATAAACGAGCGGCGACCTGAGAAAGCCGCCGACGCCCTGTCGCGCCCGCTTGTCGCTGACATAGGCGAGAACAAACAGCAGGCCGACATAGGCCGCCGAGATGACGAGCACCAGATCGGTCGAGATCATTCGGATCGATCCTCGCCGGGAGGCGAGCCGACCGTGCGTTCGGCGCGGTCCAGGCGCCGCGACATCACCGCGGTCGCCACGATCAACCCCAGCCACACGGCGAACAGATAGATGGCCACGACCGGAAGGCCGAAAATGGCGATCGGCACGTTGAACACGCCGACAAGCGGCGGCACGATCAGCAATGCGCCGAAAATGGGCAGGAACAGCGCCCCGGTTTCGATGCGCCGCCGGCCCTCCATCACTCCGTACCGCCGAGCGTCCGCGCCATCAGCGATTGCACCGCTTGGACCACGTCGGCATTGGCATAGGGCTTGGTCACGAAGGCGTCGGCGCCCAGTTCCTCAGCGATGCGCTTGTCCTGCTGCTGGCCCTTGGCCGTCAGCATCAGCACCTGCAGGCTGCCCAGGGCGCTGTCGGCGCGAATCTGTTTGAGCACTTCGAAGCCCGACTGGCGCGGCAGCATGACGTCGAGCACGACGACTTTCGGCAAGAGCCGCCTGATCTCGGTC
>JAHJQZ010000106.1 GCA_018818925.1 Alphaproteobacteria bacterium | reverse complement strand
GCCGCACATGCTCTACATCACCAATAACGACAAACCGGGCTTCATCGGGTCGCTCGGCCGGGTGCTCGGCAATGCCGGCGTCAACATCGCAACGCTCAACCTTGGCCGCGACGCACCGGGCGGTGACGCGATCTGCCTGGTGTCGATCGATGGCGGCATCACGCCGGACGTCATCGATGAGGTGCGGCGACTGCCGAATGTCGTTCGCGTCAATGAACTGAGATTTGACTGATTGTCGCTAAGCAACTGATGCCAAACGCGGTTGCAGGCTGGACATATGTCCCGCAACGGGCTTGCTTCAGTCATCATGGTGCCGGAATTCAGGGCTTGAGATTGCACCTGAGCAAAAACGAACCGCCCCCACCGTTGCGGGGGCGCTCCTCAAGCTTGCCCTGTCCATTTCGACAAAAGGATATGATCTTCATGAGATTGCCCGCTTCCGCCGCGATCCCGGTGTTTTCCCTTTCACTGCTATGCCAGGCGGCCGCTGCGGCCGAAATCCCGGCGACCTCCAAAATCGACGCCGTCACGGTCTACCGGTCCGGCGCGCAGGTTTCCCGGCTCGTCCGCCAGGAGATCGATGCGGGCTCCCATACGCTGGTGATCAAGGATTTGCCGGCGCAGGCCATTCTCGGCTCGATCAGGGTCGAGGGTAAGGCCGACGGCGATCTCAGGATCGGTGCGGTCGACACCAAGCGCGTGTCGGTTCTGAGCGAGGAAGCGCAGGCGCGCGATGACGAGCGCAAAGAACTCGAAGAGGAACTCGAAAGGCTCAGCGATGCGATGGATCAACTGCGCGCCGAGATCGAGACCAGGGAAGCGCAGAAATCGTTGATCACGAACCTGACCAGCCTGCCGCAGCAGCCAGCCCCTGCGGGCGGCGGCACCGCCAACCACGACTGGGCGAGGATCCTCGACCTGATCGGGAGAAGCATGGCCGATATTCATGGCGGCATCATGCAGTCCCGCATCGCCATGCGTGAGCTCGGCGAAAAGATCGAGGACGTCAAGAAACGGCTGTCGGCGCTGGCGCCAAAGCAGGAACAGCGCACCGAAGTGCGCGTCAGCGTCGAAGCAGGCGGGGACGTGAACGCCGATCTCATCATCAAATACCAGGTCGGCAATGCCTCCTGGCGGGCCCAATACGATGCACGCCTCGATACCGGATCGGCCGAGAAGCCGGCGGCACTTCTGCTGACGCGGCGGGCGACGATCCAGCAGGTCACCGGCGAAGCCTGGCACGATGTCGCGCTCAGTCTTTCAACCTCACAGCCGAGCGGGCAGAGTTCGGCGCCGGAACTGATGCCGCTGACCGTCGATTTCAAACGTCCTGCCCCGGTTCCATACGCATCGGCGGCACGCAGCCGGTCGAGCCAGGAATTGCGCCAGGCCGCGCCCGAGGCGCTGCGGGATGAGGCCACGCAAAAAATCGGCGGCGGCCTGATGAGCAGCGCGCCGGCGCAAGCCGTCGTCGAAACGTCGGGGCACCTCGAGCGGATGGCGTTTCAGGCGAGCTTTGGCGTGCCAGGCCGCGTGACCGTCGAGAATACCGGCGAGGCCAAGCGGGTGAAGCTCGACGACCAGAAGGTTTCGCCGAAGTTGAACGTGCGCACGGTGCCGCGGCGCGACACCAACGCCTACCTCTATGCCAATATCGAAATGCCGAATTCAGCCCCCTACCTGGCCGGACCCGTGTCACTGTTCCGGGATGGGAGCTTCGTCGGGATGGGGCAGTTGCCGGATCTCGCGCCGGGCGCCGACCATGAACTCGGTTTCGGATCCGACCCGTCCGTCGTCGTCAAGTATCATATCCTGGCCGAGAAACGCGGCGAGACCGGCATCATCTCGTCGTCCTCGACGGACCAGCGCAACTTCAGGATCGAGATAGCCAACCAGCATGGCCGGCCGATCGACGTCGTGCTAATCGACCAGATGCCGGTCTCGCTCAACGAGAAAATCACTGTCGATCTGCTCGGGCCGACATCGCCGACAGAGCGCAACTACAAGGAAAAGCGCGGGCTGCTCGCCTGGGAATTTCCGCTGAAGGCAGCGGAGAAACGCACCGTGACGTTCGGCTATACGGTCGCATGGCCGGTCGACCAGGACATCGATTTCGACTATCGGCGATAGGTTTCAGTCGGATCGGACGTCCGCCCGGGCGCTCACACCGGATCGCCGGCGGAACACGGGCCCATGTCGCTCGCCGATTTTGCCGCTTTGCGCGCGGCGGAATTCGGTTTTATAAATCAAAGAAGCCCCGGCCACGCACTGCTTGTGGACTGGGGCTTCTTTTTGAAAGGTGATCTGATGGCGAATGTGGTCGTGGTCGGCGCCCAATGGGGCGACGAAGGCAAAGGCAAGATCGTGGACTGGCTGTCTGAACGCGCCGATACGGTGGTGCGCTTTCAGGGCGGCCATAATGCCGGCCATACGCTCGTCATCGGCAACCAGACCTACAAGTTGTCGCTACTGCCATCCGGCGTCGTACGGCCGGGCAAGCTCGGGGTTATCGGGAATGGCGTGGTCGTCGACCCTTGGGCCCTGCTCGCCGAGATTG
>JAHJQZ010000105.1 GCA_018818925.1 Alphaproteobacteria bacterium | reverse complement strand
GTAGACGCGCTAGCTTCAGGTGCTAGTTTCCTAACGGAAGTGGAAGTTCGAGTCTTCTCCAGGGCACCAAACGCGCTTTGAGCGCGAGCTTTTAGGACATTCTCTGAAATTTGGAGCTGGCGTCATTGCGAGGAGCGCAGCGACGCGGCAATCCAGAAGGCTGCAAATGCCGGCGCTCGCGGCCCTCTGGATTGCCGCGCGCCCTTCGGGCGCTCGCAATAACGGTGGGTGCTATGCGGGAACTTTAGGTGGGTTCAGGTTTCGCGGTGCCCGTATTTGAGGCGCAGTGCCTAGACCAGCACGTTGACGCCGTTGCGGCCGAGGATGTTTCGCGCCCGCGCGATTTCCGCTTCGGTCGGCGGCTGGGTATCGCCCAGCGTATAGTTGAGGCCGAGAGCCTGCCACTTGTGCTCGCCCATCTTGTGGAAGGGCAGGATTTCCAGCCGCTCGACAGTGCCGAGACCGGCGACGATTTCGTTGACCGCGACGAGATTGTCCTCGCCGTCGGTGAGGCCCGGCACCAGCACGAAGCGCACCCAGACCGGCTTGCCCATGGTGTCGAGCCTGCGGGCGAAATCGAGGGTCGGCTTAAGGTCGACCCCAGTCGTTTTGCGATAGACATCCGGCAGGCCGGACTTGATGTCGAGCAGGACGAGATCGGTATTGGCCAATAGCGCGTCTGAGGCCCTGGCGCCGAGATAGCCCGAGGTGTCGAGGGCGGTGTGAAGACCCGCCTGTTTGCAGGCCTTGAGCAGCGCGAGGGTGAATTCGGGCTGGACCAGCGGTTCGCCGCCGGAAATGGTGACGCCGCCCCCTGTCGCCTGCATGAACCTCTTGTACGCGCGGATGTCGTCCATCAGCGCCTCGGCATCGGTCGGCCTGCCGCCGCGCTTCATTGTCAGGCAGTCGGGATTGTGACAATAGGCGCAGGTCAGCGGGCAGCCGGATAGGAAAACGACATAGCGGATGCCGGGGCCGTCGACGGCCCCGGCGGTTTCGACGGAATGGACATAGCCGGTCCGGCCTGGTTCGGCGCCGTCGCGCTCCGGCATATGGAGCGCGATAGCATCGGTTCCGGGACCGGCGGCGCTTTCGAGGGCGCCACCGATCCGATAGTCGGACCGAAAGGCGTCAAGCGCGGTCATGGAAGGTCCGGTTGATGACGTCGAGCTGCTGTTCGCGGGTCAGCTTGATGAAGTTGACCGCGTAGCCCGAGACGCGAATGGTCAATTGCGGATAGGTTTCCGGGTGCTCCATGGCGTCGATCAGGGTTTCTCTGTCGAGGACGTTGACATTGATGTGCTGAGCGCCGCCGCCAGTGTCGTTGGCGGCAAAATAGGCGTCGAGCAGGCCGGAGAGGTTGGCGATCCGTTCGCCTCCGGTGCGGCCGAGGGCGCCCGGCACGATCGAGAAGGTGTAGGAAATGCCGTCCTGGGCGCTGTTGTAGTCGATCTTGCCGACCGAGGCCATCGAGGCGAGCGCGCCCTTCCTGTCGCGGCCGTGCATCGGGTTGGCGCCCGGCGCGAAGGGTTCGCCGGCCTTGCGGCCGTCCGGCGTCGAACCGGTCTTTTTGCCGTAGACGACGTTGGAGGTGATGGTCAGCACCGACTGGGTGTGGATCGCGTCGCGATAGGCCGGGATGCGGCGGAGCTTTTCCATGAAGATGTCGACGAGTTCAACGGCGATGCCGTCGACACGGTCGTCATTGTTGCCGTAGCGCGGCAGCTCGTCCTCGGGCACTTCGTTGACGAAGTCGGTGATGAGGCCGCGCGCGTCGCGGACGATTCTGACCTTGCCGTACTTGATGGCGGCGAGCGAGTCGGCCGTCACCGACAGGCCGGCGACGCCGCAGGCCAGGGTGCGGACGACATCGCGGTCGTGCAGCGCCATTTCCAGCCGCTCGTAGCAATACTTGTCGTGCATGAAGTGGATGATGTTCAAGGCATTGACATAGGTCCTCGCCAGCCAGTCGGTCATCACCGAGAAGCGCGACATGACCTCGTCATAGTCGAGATAATCGCCGGTGATCGGCGCCGTAGCCGGGCCGACCTGGGCGCCGGAGATTTCGTCCTTGCCGCCGTTGAGCGCATAGAGCAGCGCCTTGGCGAGATTGGCGCGGGCGCCGAAGAACTGCATCTGCTTGCCGATGCGCATGGGCGAGACGCAGCAGGCGATGCCGTAATCGTCGCCCCAATAGGGCCGCATGACCTCGTCGTTCTCGAACTGGATGGCCGAGGTCTCGATGGAAATCTCGGCGCAGAAGGCCTTGAAGGCGGCAGGCAGCCGGTCCGACCACATGACGGTGAGGTTCGGTTCGGGCGAGGGCCCGAGATTCCTCAGCGTCTGCAGGAACCTGAAGCTCGTCTTGGTGACGAGCGGGCGACCGTCCAGCGTCATGCCGCCGATCGTCTCGGTGACCCAGGTCGGATCGCCGGAAAACAGCTGGTCGTATTCCGGCGTGCGCAGGAAACGTACCAGCCTTAGCTTGATGACGAACTGGTCGATCAGCGCCTGGGCCTCGGCTTCGGCGAGTCTGCCAGCCTGCATGTCGCGCTCGAAATAGATGTCGAGGAAGCTCGAGACGCGGCCGAGCGACATGGCGGCGCCATTCTGTTCCTTGACCGCGCCGAGATAGCCGAAATAGACGGCCTGCACGGCTTGCTGCGCCGTGGTCGCCGGACCGGAAATATCGGCACCGTAAAGCCCGGCCATCTCCTTGAGGTCGGCGAGGGCGCGGAGCTGCTCGCTCAGTTCCTCGCGCAGGCGGATATTGACCTCGTCGAGCGGGCGGTTGTCGAGTTCCGCCTTCTCGGCCTTCTTGGCCCTGATCAGCGCGTCGACGCCATAAAGGGCGACGCGGCGATAATCGCCGATGATGCGGCCACGGCCGTAGGCGTCGGGCAGGCCGGTGACGATGCCCGATTTGCGCGCGGCGCGAATGTCCGGGGTATAGGCGTCGAACACGCCCTGGTTGTGCGATTTGCGGTAGCGCGTGAAGGTCTTGGCGGTCTCGGGGTCGATGTCCTTGCCATAGGCGTTGAGCCCGGCGATCACCATGTTAACGCCACCGGTCGGCATGATGGCGCGCTTGAGCGGCGCCTCGGTCTGTAGACCGACAATGGTCTCGAGTTCGCGGTCGATATAGCCGGCCGCGTGCGACAAGAGATCGGAGGGCACCGAAATGTCGGCGTCGAGCACGCCGCCGGCGTCGCGTTCCTGCTGCAGGAGCTGTTTCACCTTGTCCCAGAGACGGACGGTTCCGTCGTTCGGGCCGGCGAGAAAACGGCCGTCGCCATCGAACGGCGTGTAGTTGCGCAAGATGAAATCGCGCACGTCGATGCTTTCGCACCAGGAGCCACGCGAAAAACCGCGCCACTCGGGACTAAGGGCATCGTATTCGTCGAAGGAAAAGTTTTCCGTTAGTTTGGCGTCAATTTGCGCGAAATGCAGCATTTCTTTGCCTTTCTTGCTTTTCTTCTTGTTGGCTCGGTGCGACAGGGAGGTGATTTCGTCTGCTCTCTATGTACGCCCCGATGCCCGGCGCGTGATCACATCGAAACAGGAAGCAGCCATGCAAAAACAGGATATCTGTGGTTCGGTTTCGGCCGTCCACCCGATGTGGGAGTGCATCCGGGGCTGCCACCGATGGCGGCGCGGACGGAGCCGGTCCACCTGGCGCGCGTGAAAAGCGTTGAATTTCCTATGGATATGAAAGGGTTAGTGGTGCCTTCATAGGCGCCGGCCGATTATCCGGCGCAGTGCCGGCGCCGGCTCTGGCTTGCGCAAAACGCATGGCGGCCGTCATGCCAGACAATGCGGCCGGCGCCGAGCAGCTGGACGATTGCAGTCATCTGACGCAGGTGCGCCCGTGTTTGGAAACCTATCGCATCGGCAGGCGCCTCCATTGCCGTTTTCCGACCGCCCGAGGACGGATGCGGTTTGCGGTGGACAAACGGCCACCCAAGAGCCAGTTTCGCAGCGCCGCGGCAAAGCGGGCTAAACGGCGTCAAGCAGCGACCATGTCATGACGGGTTCGAAAAGCAGGATCGAGCGGCTGCGCCGCGATTTGCGCCAGTTCGCGTCGGCCATGACCTGGGGACAGAAGCGGGCCTTCTTCATCGCGCTCGACATCGTCATGCTATCCTTCGCGGTATGGCTGTCCCTGTCGCTCAGGCTCGGCACCTGGGTCGTGCCGAGCCTTCATCAATGGGGCGCAATCGTGCTTGCCCCCATCGTGGCGGTGCCAGTCTTCGTGCGCATGGGATTGTATCGGGCCGTCATCCGCTATCTGCCCGAGCGCGCCTTCTGGACCATCGGCAGGGCAGTGCTGCTGGCCACTCTTGCCTGGATCGGCGTGATCTTCATTTTCGAGGTCACCCGGCTGGCGCTCATTCCGCGCTCGATCACGCTGATCTACGGCATTCTGGCCATCGCCCTGGTCGGCGGCAGCCGCTTCGCCTTCAAGTACATCCTGCACGCCAGCGCCTCCGTCGACCCGGGCAAGCGCAATCTCATCCTGTACGGCGCCGGCCAGACCGGAGCGGCGATCGCTGCCGCGCAGCGCCTGCTGTTCGACCTGATCGCCGAGCACAGGGGTGCTGTGGCGAATGCGGCCGGAATCGTGGCGCTGGCCAGCGCCCGCCGGCCGAAATGACGGTGTGGATCGCGCTATTGCGCGGCATCAATCTCGGCAAGCGCCGCCTCAGGATGGACGATCTCAAGGCGGCTTTCGTCGACATGGGCTTTGCCGACGCCCGCACCCTGATCGCCAGCGGCAATGTGGTTTTCTCCGCCGGTGACGATGAAGATCTCGCCGCCAAGCTGGAAAAAGGGCTCGAAAGGCGCTTCGGCTTTGCTGTGCCGACCATCCTCCGATCGCGCGACGATCTCGTCGCCCTATGCGACGCCGCCCCGTTCGGCGACGAGACCGAAACCGACGACCAGAAACTCTATGTCTGGTTTCTCGGCGGGCCCGATATCGGCAAGCTGGCCGTGCCACTGGAGGTCATTGGCAATTACCGTATCGTTGCGACCACGCCGCGCGAATTCTTCGCCTTGGTCTATCGCCAGCCAGGCGGAAGGTTCGGCGACGGGCTCGACAAGGCCGGCAAGCCGTTCGAGCCCTTTGTCACCAACCGCAACTGGAACACCATCCTCAGGCTCATCGAGCTGGCCGGCGGCTGAACCACTCAACCGCCATCCGCCGCAAGGAACGGTTCGAGATGGTCTTCGAACAAAAGGCCCGGCGTGACGGCAAGCCGGGCTTCATAGCTCCTTTCGGCCGCGAGCGAGCACGCGTAGAAGTCCAGCAGCCCATCGCGTCCCGCCGGGTCTGCAAACGGATAGGCGCCGTTTTCGAGGAGTTTCATCAGGCGCTGCTTGGTGGCAATCATGGCGGCGCCGGCTCCCGGCCCGTTCGATACCGATCGCGGCTGCTTGGTATAGACGTGCAGCGGCGTGCCGAGGTGAAAGACCGTCTCGCTGCCGGCCCAGAGCTTCAAAAGGAACTCGATGTCGGTCAGGCAGGGAAAGCCCGGATCGTAGCGCGGATCGGCGCGCCTCCGATCGAAGACCAGCATCGAATCCATCGAGAGGTTGACGAATTTGTAGCCTCCCGGACCAAGCACGCGGTCCGGCCCCTCGCCCACCGTTCGCAGCACCCTGCCATCCGCCGTCTCGACGCGGAGGGCCGAGGAGACGATGCCGTGACTCAAAAGATGCGGCAGCGCCAGTTCGAGCTTTTGCGGCAACAAGGCGTCGTCGGCGTCGAGCGTAGCGCACAGGGCGAAACGGGCATGGTCGAGCCCGCGATTGCGTGCCGCCGACGAGCCCGCGCCGGTGCCGCCGGTCGAGAAGTGGCGGATACGGGGATCGGCGATGCCGGCACGCCCGAGAGCGGCCTCGTAGTCTATGCCGTCATCGGCGACGATCACTAGTTCCCAGTCCGTGAAGGTCTGGCCGAGAACGCTTCGCACGGCGCGCACGATCGTCGCCTCGGCCCGATAGGCCGGCATGAGGACGGATACGCCGTCCTTGCGGAATGCTTCCGGCATGGCTTGACCTCTCGCGACTTGAACATGGCGCCTTGTGCCCCATATCCTATGCTGCAAGCCGGTGCCGCAATCTGGGCCGGCAGTCAATCGTGTTGCTCTGTCAGGACCGATGAGATGACGCGCGTATCGATGTTTTCATCGCCCTTCCTCCTCGGTTTCGAGGCTTTCGAGGAACGGCTCGACCGGCTCAACAAGACCGCCGAAGGCTATCCGCCCTACAATATCGAACGCATCCGCCTCAAGGACGGCGGCGAGCGTTTCGACATTGCCATCGCGGTGGCCGGGTTCTCCGACAAGGAGATCGAGGTCATGGTCGAGGACAACCAGCTGCAGGTCAGGGGCAGGGCCGAGGACCGGCCCGAACGCGACTTCCTGCATCGCGGTATCGCCACGCGGCAGTTCCAGCGCTGTTTCCTGCTTGCCGACGGCATGCAGGTCGCCGGTGCCGAGCTTCGCGACGGCCTTTTGACCATCCGCATCGACCGTCCGGTTGCCGCACGCATCGCGCGCAGAATCGAAATTAACGCCAAAGTCTGATTTTTAGGTCACACTGATATCAGCCGGCGCCCATTCGTCTTTGCCAAGGCAGGGGCCGACAAAGGAGTTGTGTCATATGCAGGACAGACCCACCCACAAGCCCGCCACCGGCGCCCGCGCGCCCGTCGGCGTCAATCCGCTCAAGTTCATCAGTCGCGAGCAGTTCGCCGCGCTTGGTGTGGAATCGGTCGTGTTCATGCGGAAAATCGACGGCGCATCGCTTGCCGAAATGCTGCCGCAAGCCAATCTCGATGTCTCCGAAGGCCCATTCATCCTGGTGCTGTCCGCCGACGGCCGCCCGGTGCTCGTCACCGACACCAGGGATTCGCTCGATGCATGGCTCGAAGAACAGCCCGTCGCCCTGGCCAGCGTTCACTAGAAAGGCGCGCGTCCAAGTTGACCGCTTCGCCGCTCTATCGGCTTGTGGTCGCATCGTTTGATGCGCAAAATCGGTTCCTGACTTTGCGAACGATGCCCTTGCCCCGGTCAGTTGAAGGCGATGCGCGCGGCCGCTTGACAGGCAACGCGGGTCGGATCCTCGACATATAGGAAGCGGTAGTGCTCCTCGTTGCCGTCGAGCATCTCGTCGATCAGTTTGGAGGCATCGTTGTTGCAGGCGCGCATGAGATCGACGCGCTCGGACGCTTCGGCGACGGTATAGGGCAGGCCCTGGCAATAGCGCGCCGCCTTATAGGCCATCACCGCCTGTTCGATATTGGCGGCGATGAAGCGCGGCATGCAGACCGGCGCGGCCGATGACGGCGCGGTGCCGATGAGTGCCAGCATGGGCGCCAGCACCAAGCCGGCAACGAAACGTCGCCTGCTCGGCTTTCTCGATTGCGTGGACATTGCCGGCACCTTTTCGATTGGTCACGTACCGGTCTAGGGCGCCGAAGTGAAGCACCCGCCAATGCCGCATGCGGCATTTGCCTAAAATGCCCGTTTTGCTGTCAGGGCGCCCGCCATGCCGACAAAGCCGAGTTTGGCTCCTCGCCGAAGAAGGCGGGAAGCGCCGATCCCACTCACTTCGGAAAAACCTACACGCCCTCGAGGCTGCCCGGCGCCAGCCCCTCGGCACGGCTCGTCGCGGCACGGCGGGCGCGCTCGCCGACGAAGCGCCAGAAGGCTATGTGGTGGGCGACGTCCTGTGGCCGCCATTCGGGGTGCCATTGCACCGCGAAGATCAGCGGATCGGCCTCGCGGCTGGCGATGGCCTCGACGACGCCGTCTGCGGCCGTCGCTTCGACGCGCAGACCCTCGCCCAGCCGATCGACGAGTTGGTGATGCACCGAATTGACAATGACCGGTCCGGTGCCGACGAGACGGGCGAGCAGCGATGCCGGCGCTGGGGTCACCTCGTGACCATGGGCGAATTCCGCCTCGAGATCGCCTTCGTCCTCGACGTGGTGAACCGAGGTGCCGGCGTCGCGTTCGTCCCTGAGCGAGCCGCCGAGCGCCACGTTGATTTCCTGGAAGCCGCGGCAAATGCCGGTCACCGGCACGCCGAAATGGCGGGCGGCGCGAATCAGCGCCAATGCCGTGCGGTCGCGCGCCGGATCGAAGGGTTCGTGCGCCACCCCGCCGCCATAGGCGGCTGGGCTGACATTGGACACCGAGCCGGTGAGCAGCACCGCGTCGACGCGCGCGACGATGGCCGCGGCGTCCTCGGGGCGCCCGAGACTGGGCACGATCAACGGCACGGCGCCGGCCTGTTCGGCCAGAACCGTCAGATAACGGGTCTTGACCGTCTGGGCCGGCTCGCCTTCATGCATCTTATTGCAGCCGATGACCGCGATGAGGGGCTTGTCGATCATGCGGACACCACATCGCTAAGCAGGATTTCGGGGAGTCGATTCACGGCTTGGCAAATCGGGTCGGCGCGTATCGGTGCCCGCATGTCTAGAACCGGTCGCGCATGGCATAATAAAGCATGGCCAGGACGAGCAGCGGCCGGCGCAGAAGTGTGCCACCCGGAAAGCGCCGGCCCGGCACCCGCGCCATGGCATCGAAGCCCTCGGATTTGCCGGCCAGCGCTTCGGCCATCAGCCGCCCGGCCATGACCGACAGGGCGACGCCGTGTCCGGAAAAGCCCGAGGCATTGAGGATATTGGGTCCGAGCTGGGCGAAATGCGGCATGCGGTTGAGTGTAATGCCGAGCGTCCCACCCCAGCTATAGTCGAACTTCAGATCGGCAAGGCCGGGATAGATGGACAGCATGCGCTTGCCGATGGACGACGAGATGTCGGTCGGATCCTTGTAGCCATAGGCTTCGCGCCCGCCGAACAACAAGCGGTGATCGGCCGACAGATTGAAGTAGGAAACGACAAATCGCGTGTCGTAGACCGCGACATTGTCCGGGATCAGCTTTTTCGCCCGCTCGGCATCCATCGGCTCGGTGGCCGCAATGTAGGAATTGATCGGCAAGACGCGGGCGGCCACGTCCGGCACCAGTAGACCGAGATAGCCATTGGCGGCGATCAGCACATGGTCGGCGCTGACCATGCCCCGATCCGTGGCGACGCGCACGATCCGGCCGCGCTCGATCGAAAGCGCTCGCGTGCGCTCGTGCATGGTCGCGCCGGCCGCGAGGGCGGCGCGGGCAAGGCCGAAGGCGAATTTGAGCGGATGGAGATGGGCCGCGCCACGATCGAGCGTGCCGCCGAAAAACGCGTTCGTGCCGATGGTCTCGGCGAGTTCGTCGCGGTCGAGAGCACTGATGGAGCTATAGTCGTAGGCCTTCACGAGGTGCTCGGCATAAGCGTGGAGCTCGGCGACGTGGCGCTGCCTGTGCGCCGCCGTGACAATGCCGGGCGCAAGGTCGCAGGCGATTGCGTGCCTGTCGATGAGGTCGCGCACCAGCTGCTTGGCACCCTCGGCGATGTCCCAGAGCGCCCGCGCCCGCTCCGGCCCGAGCATCCTTTCGAGCGTCACCTGGTCGATGCGCTGGCCGCTGCCGACCTGGCCGCCATTGCGGCCCGAGGCGCCCCAGCCGACGCGCTGCGCCTCGATCAGCGTGACCTGCCTGCCGGCCTCGGAGAGATGCAGGGCGGCGCTGAGCCCGGTATAGCCGCCGCCGATGATGCAGATTTCGGTGCGCGCGTCGCCCTCGATCGGCACGAGCTCCGGCGCCATGCCGGCGCTGGCGGCGAAATAGGATCGCGGATGCTCGCCCTCCTTGCCGTTGATATCGAGGATGTTCATCGCGGCAGGGCCTTAGCGGGAACGGGGCTGGACGGCATGGGCATGCTGGGAACCCGCCTAGACGTTGAGCATCAGGTGTTCGCGCTCCCAGGGACTGATGACGCTCAAGAACTCGTTGTGCTCGGCCCGCTTGATGGCGATGTAGAGCCGCGAGAACTCCTCGCCGAGCAGCGCCCGCACCTTCGGTTCGGCCTCGAACAGATTGAGGGCCTCGAGCACGTCGTAGGGCAGTTCGTGCGGCAGGTTGCCGGCATCGGACAGGACGGGCGGACGCGGCCTAAGCCCCTCCTTCATGCCGAGATAGCCGCAGGCGAGGCACGCCGCCATGGCGAGATAGGGATTGGCGTCCATGCCGACGACGCGGCATTCGACACGCCGCGATTCCGGCCTGGAGATCGGGATCCTGAGGCCCGTCGAGCGGTTGTCCATGCCCCATTCGAGATTTATCGGGGCCGAGGCGCCGGGCACCAGGCGCCGGTAGGAGTTCACATAGGGCGCCAGCATGCACACCACGGAATTGAGGTAATTCTGCTGGCCGGCGAGAAAGCCGTAGAACAGCTCGGTCGGTTCGCCGTTGCTGTCGTTGAAGATATTGGTGCCGGTTTCGGCCGACACGATGCTTTGATGGACATGCATGGCGCTGCCCGGCTCGTTTTCCATCGGCTTGGCCATGAAGGTGGCGTAGCAATCGTGCCTGAGCGCCGCCTCGCGGATGGTGCGCTTGAATATGAAGACCTGATCGGCCAGGTCGACCGGATCGCCGTGGTTGAGGTTGATCTCGAGCTGGCCGGCGCCGCCCTCCTGGGTCACCGTGTCGATCTCAAGCCCCTGGGCTTCGGCGAAATCGTAGATGTCGTCGACCACGTCCGGATACTCATCGACGCCCGAGATCGAATAGGTCTGGCGGCCGACGCCCTGGCGGCCGGTACGCCCGATCGGCGGGACCACCGGCAGGTCCGGATCGATATTGGGCTTTGTGAGGTAGAATTCCATTTCCGGCGCCACCATGGGCTGCCAGCCCTCGGCGCGATAGAGCGCGACAATGCGCTTGAGGACGTTGCGCGGCGCCAAGGGGCTCGGCGTGCCGTCCTGGTTGAAGACGTCGCAGATCACCTGGATGGTGACGTCCGAGGTCCAGGGCACGGCGCGGGCGGTGTTGAGGTCGGGCGTGAAGATGAGATCGCTCTCGGCCCAGGCATTGGGGATGTCGACCTCGGCATAGGCGCCGGTGATGGTCTGGAAAAAGATGGAGGTCGGCAGGTACATGTGCTGCTGGCTGACGAACTTGCGCCCCGGCATGGCCTTGCCGCGCCCGATGCCGACCATATCGGGCACGACGCTCTCGACTTCCTCGGGGTCGCGTCCCCCGAGCCAGGATCGCAAATGGCCGGGCATGGCCGCCACAACCTTCTGCATTTGCTCGTGACTCATCGCATGTCTCCCGACACAGCCGCACCACCTGCGCCGCGCGAAGACTATTTGCCCGCGCCGGCTCTTGGCAAGACGGCTCGGAAGCTCGGCACGCGTGTCGAGGCACGAAGCGCGAGGGCGCCGGGACACCGTGCCATGCCGATTGACATCGACAAGGCACCGGGCGAACGCGGCGACGGCGGAGATGCCTAGCGCCGAGGCGCAACACCGGCCCGCGTTCTCGCGACCACCCTTCTGGATGGGGCATAGGCGGCAAGGCTCGATCGCTCTCCAGTTCCCGCCTGCCGATCGTACCGTTTCAGTTGCGCCTTCTCGCGCCATGCATTAGTTTGCGCCGCAGTTCGGGCCTGTGTACCGTCCCGACCGCTTCAGGCACCCGTAGCTCAGCTGGATAGAGCGCTGCCCTCCGAAGGCAGAGGTCGCACGTTCGAATCGTGTCGGGTGCGCCAATTTGCCATGTTCTCTGGCCGACGTCGCAATTCCGCTATGACGGATTGGTCAGCCATTTCGCGCTCGGCTCAGGGTTACCGGCGTGACACCGAGAAAAGACGCGATGTGGCGGTGGGCGAAAATGTCTTCCAGACCTTCGTAGTTCCTGCGAAACCAGTCCAAACGTTCCCGTGCCGGAAGCACCGCAAGGCACCACTCGCGGCCTGCCTTGCGGTTCAGTTCGCTCTGCGCGACGGCGTTCCCCCATTCGCGAATGCCGGGTGACTGCACCATGAGCGCCATCAACCGAGTGGCGGCGATATCGGCAAGATTTGCATCGTCAAGAACGTCCAATGTGACGAGCGAGAGACCATCGGCACTGCGCACGAAGTTGGGGGCGATCGCGCATGGGGAATTGTAGAGGCCAAGGCAGGTTTCACGGCCACCGGCGTCGCGGACAAGGCTTACGGCGCGCCCCGAAAGCAGAATATACTCTTTGTCGTTGGCCTCGCCCTGACGGACCAGGGCTTCGCCTCGCCGGGCGAACCCGACATGAAAGGCCGCGTGAAGTTGCGCGAGGTCATCTGGGGCAAGGAGCGACATCCCGACCGCTTGGGCTGCGAAGAATGCTGATAGCTCCACGCCAAGCGCCTCCTGTTATCAGATGATAATGAAACGCTTCTCCGCTGTCGATAACCAGCCGTGATCGACAGTCAGAAGCGGCTTTTCGCGAGGCATGTGCCTGCGGGGAACGACCGTATCAGGAGAAGCCAATGAAGAAATTCGCACTCGCCGCCTTCGCAGTTCTCGTCGGTATTGGCGGCCTATTGGCGCTGGCCGCGCCCCACCCGCCGGAGCCTCCCGAGGCCTTTGGCAACCTCGCCGCAATGGATGCCTATTTCGAGGCGCTGACGTCGGCGGGCGATCCTCCGGGCCTGTCACTTGCCGTCGTCCGGGACGGGCAGATCGTGCTTGCAAGGTCATACGGAACCGCCGATGCGACGACCGGTACTCCTGTCACCAACGAAACGGTTTTCCATTGGTGGTCGATGACGAAGCTGGCCACCGCGGCGGCCGTCCTGCGTCTGACTGATGAGGGCCGGCTCGGGCTTGATGATCCGGTCGTCAGCCATCTGCCGTTCTTCAGCGTTGAGGGGCCGGACGGTTCCCAATCCGTCACGATTCGACACCTGCTCGACCACAGCTCGGGACTTGGCGATGCCATGCCCGACATGATGGGCTGGATTCACTACGACGATGCGCCGAAAAATCAGACCGACCTGTTGCGCGCGCATCTGCCCAGGTTCGCAAAGCTGCAGTTCGCGCCCGGCACCGGCCACACCTACACCAATTTTGGCTATATGGCGCTCGGTGCGGTGATCGAAGCGGTCACCGGCGAGAGCTACGAAAACCACATCGCGCGCTCCGTCTTGGCCCCGTTGGCGATGAAGGACAGCGCCTTCATTTATCCTGCCGGCATCGGCAGCCTTGCGGCTGCGGGGTCACATCCACTCGTACACTTCTTCACGCCTTTCCTGCCATTTCTTCTGGATGTGGGAGATCTGGTCAAAGAGCGCATCGGCACCCGTCTTTGGTTCAATCCGCTCTATATCGATGCGACCCCGCCCACCGGCTTGATCGGCACGGCCGAGGACGCAGCCCGATTGCTCTGGGCGCTGAGCGAGAAAGGCGGTTTCCTGTCGTCCCAATCCATCGCGCTGATGCGCAATGAAAAGGGGCGCATGCCTCTCGCATGGGCAGATTTCGCCGACGGAGACAGGCCGTGGTTGCAGCATCGCGGGGGTGGTCCGGGCTTTGCCGCCATCATGCGACTCTACCCGGAGGAAGGGTTGGGATTTGTGCTTCTCGCGAACGGAACAAACCTCGATGGCGAAAGCCTTGTGGTGCGTCTTGCTGAAATGGAGTGGGCGACGTAAGGAGCACCCCGCGCCACAACGCACTGACCTTGCTGCGCTCCCGCTGTGGGGCATTCCGGGCCGCAAGCCCCGCTTCATCGACGCAGCCCCTGGCGCCCATCGGCCCTGCTCCTGCCGCAACGGGGCTGCGGCGCTTCAGTCCTGGCGCAGGGCCGCGATCAGCGCCCGCATGGCGTGGGGCTGCTGCCGGCGGCTCGGATAGTAAAGGTGACAGCCGGAAAACGGCTGGCACCAGTCCGAGAGCACCCGAACCAGCCGGCCCGCGGCGATGTCGTCGGTGACGTCGTCTTCCATCAAATAGCCGATGCCCACCCCCGCTCGCACGGCCATCAGGGCAAGCGGACCGTCGTTGACAACCATCTGGCCGCCCGCCCTGATCCTCAATTGCCTGCCGTCCCTGGAAAATCCCACGGCAGCAATCCGCCCCCCGTCAGGCGGTAGCCGACGCAGTTGTGCGCATGCAACTCGGCCGGCGTATGGGGCGCGGGATGCCGCGCGAAATAGTCGGGCGTGGCCACCACCATGCAGCGCGTGTCCGGTCCGACCCGAACAGCGATCATGTCCTTTTCCACATCGCCGCCGAACCGGATGCCCGCATCATAGCCTCCGGCGACGATGTCGCTGAGGGCGTCGTCGACATCGACTTCCACCCGCACGCCGGGGTTCTGCGACAGGAAGCGCGGCAGCTTCCGCGCCAGAACGGAATGGGCGGCCACCGAAAAGGTGGTGATCCGCAGATTGCCCACGGTGGCGTCGCGCCATTCCGAAAGCGCCTCGAACCCGGCCTCAAGGTGGCTGAAGGCGGGTCCGACCGACTGCAGCAGGCGCCGGCCCGCCTCGGTGGGCGCCACGCTCCGCGTCGTGCGCGACAGGAGCTTGACGCCGAGGCGCTGTTCCATGGCCCGCATCGCATGGCTCAGGGCCGACGGGGTGAGGTCGAGGCGCGCCGCGGCACGGGTGAAGCTTTTTTCCTGCGCAATGGCAGCGAAAACCAGAAGATCGTTGAGGTCAGCTCTTTCCATTGCTGAATTAAGCTCAAAAGCCCTTGCAGCGTCAAGCGGCTAGTCCTCTGCCTGCAACCGACCGACCTGATGAACGGCAATTGGCAGACGGAGCTTTCATGACGGATCGCGTACTTCTCACCGGGATTTCCGGTTTCCTCGGCGGACATGTGGCTGTTGAACTGCTCAGGGCTGGCTTTCGCGTTCGCGGCAGCGTCCGCAGCGCCGCCAAGGCCGACAAGGTGCGTGCCGCCCTGGCGGCGGCGGGCGCCGATCTCTCCCGGATCGAACTCGTCACGCTCGACCTTAAGAGCGACGACGGCTGGCCGGCGGCCATGGCCGATACGCGCTATGTCGTCCACACGGCGTCTCCTTTCGTGCTCGGCCAGCCGCGCGACAGGATGGACCTGATCAGGCCGGCCGTGGACGGCACGGATCGGGCGGTTCGCGCCGCGCTCGCCACAGAGGTCGAACGCGTCGTCCTGACCTCGTCGACGGTGGCGGTCGCCTACGGCCATCCTCCCGGCCGCGCGGCGGTGTACACTGACAAGGACTGGACCGACCTTTCGGGCAAAGGCGTCACGGCCTATTTCGAATCCAAGACGCGGGCCGAACGCCGCGCCTGGGAACTCATGGATGCGGCGGGCCGCAGGCAGGATCTGGCGGTCATCAACCCCGGCGGCATTCTCGGGCCGTTGCTGGACGACGACCCCGGCACCTCGGCGATGATCGTCTTGCTGCTTCTGAACGGCCGCATGCCGGCGATGCCCCGCGCGCCGATGGCGCTGATCGATGTCCGCGACGTCGCGGCCGCTCATGTGGCGGCGCTGGCCGCGCCGGAGGCGGGCGGCAGGCGGTATCTCATGGTCGAGCGGCTGACGACGCTCGCGGACCTGGCCGAGGTGTTGCGCCAAGCCTTCCCCGAGCGTGCCCGGTCCATCCCGCGCCGGCAGATTCCGGACTGGCTTCTCCGGGGGATCGGCATTTTCAACGCGGATATGCGCAATTTGGCCGAAGAGGCCGGAAATCCCCGGCGCTATGACAGCGCCCCGGTTGCAGCCTTGCTCAAACGCGACCTGATCCCGGTCCCCGTTTCGGCGGTCGAGACGGCGAGGAGCCTCATCGGGACAAGCGCCGTGTGACCGACAGCCCGCTTTCTCGGCTCCCGTGATCGGCCTTGTTCAGACAATCAGCTTCGACGGCACAAACGGCAACGAACGGCCTGATCGATTCCAAGACCAGCCGGCCCGATAGGCCCCGATCGGGCCATCCAAACATGCGCCGCGACATAGCTGATACCTAGAAGCTTGGCACCGCGAAAGAGGCCTGATTACCTTCGTATTTCAACGACATAGGTGTTCGCAGTTTTTTCGGGTGGCGCGCCAAGAACGACACCACCCGGAACAAAGCTGCGAGCGCCGGCCATCCCGGCAATTGCGTCTTCGAGCGGCAGGGCCGTAGATTGGCTCGCTTAACTGCCCACGCGATAATCCATCAGGCCGTCTATAAGCCCGAACACGCTCAGCAGCCAGAGAACAACGGCGATCACGACGACGGCGTTGAGGATGTTCTTAATCTTCCGATCCATCGGGATATAATTGTTGACAAGCCAAAGCAGCACGCCAACGACGATCAGAGTAATAACAAGTGTTACGAGCGGCATGGGAATCTCCTGTGTCGGCAACCATCGTATCCAGTAGCTGCCACCTGCCGACAGGCTCGGAAATTACTCAAAGGTCGCGCCGCCAAGCCTTGATGCGGTGAGCTACGCATTGTTTTTGGGGGGAATGCAGCGCCTGCCAGTCGTTCTGTTTCGTATCGACCTGCATTGCGGTCCACGCCGCCACATCCACCGGACGGACCAGGCCCCGTGATCCGAGCATTTCTCCATTTTTTAGTGCATGCGAGGCGCCATCGTGGCCGCTGAAGTGCTGCATTCCGGGGATGAAACGCCGTTCGACGAGTGACCCGGTCGGCTGATGCGCCGGAGCGTCCTCGCCCGAGCCGATCGGATCGCGCGCGAGAAATGACACGGGAAGAAGCTTGCGTCATGGGCCTCGCGTGGATGTCGGGTTCGCCGCGAAGGCGTTCAACACCTAGGCAGCCGCAAAACGTGTCTCAAAGCCTTTGGATCTGCGGCCAAGTCGGCCAGAGCGCGCTCCCAGTCGCCGGGAAGATCGCGCGCCCGCATCCGATCGATCTCTTCGGCGAGAGCTGGGTATTGCGCGCGGTACGCCGCCAGACGGGCAGTCCATGCCGCCTCTAGCCTTCGACCACGCCGGCCGATGCTCGCGTCGAAATGCGCGCGTACACCTTCCGGCACAAGGAACTTGGCGTCCTCCGGCCAATTATAGCTGCGCTTGGCGAGGCGAGTCTGCTCCTCGCCAGCCGGTTGGCCAAGCTCGGCGGCGGTGTCGTGCTTGTAGGGCGCGGCAAATCCGGTATGGCTCTCGAGTATGATGAGGGTGGGAACGTCGTGGACCCGTCCAAAGGCCTCGATGGCCCGAGCGATCCGGCTAGTATCGTTGGCGTCGCTGACCTTTTGCACATTCCAGCCATAGGCAAGAAAACGCGCCGCAACATCATCGCTGAGCGCCAGATCGGCATGGCCTTCGCTGGTGATGCGGTTGTTGTGGTAGATCCAGCACAGATTGCCGAGCATCAGGTGGCCGGCGCGCGAGGCGACTTCGCTGGTGATGCCCCCCAATATGTCGTCATCGCCACACACGGCGTAGACGTCGTAGTCGAACAGTGCGAACCCGGGCCGATTGAAATGCGCTGCCCACAAGCGTTCGGTGATGGCCATGCCGACGCTGGCCGCGCACCCCTGGCCAAGCGGGCCGCTGAGCGACTCGGTGCTTGTTGTCAGACTATGGTCCGGGTGCCCTGGGCGATGGCTGTTTGACGCGCGGATGTGGCCGATGTCATCGAGGCTGACCAACAGCCGATCAAGGCACTGGCCATTGGTGTCGACCGCTCTGGTGCCGGTGAGATGCAGCAATGCACAAAGAACCATCGAGGCATGGCCGTCGGAGAGCACGAAGCGGTCGCGATTTGGCCAGAGCGGGTGAGCCGGATCGAAGCGCAGGAACCCTTGCCACAACGCATACGCCACCGGCGCGAGGGCGGTCGGCAAGCCCGGATGAGCCGATCCGGCCTGTTGCACCGTGTCCATCGAAAGGGTGCGAATGGTGTTGATGCAGAGCTGGTCGATGGGCGCGCGCTCCGGTGGCTGGCTATCGACGCCGGCACCGGCAGACATCGGCCCGGCAGGCAACGCAGACCCGTTCCTGGTCTTCGCTGCGGCGCGCGTGCCTGCCTTGGCGGCCTTGTCCGGGTCCGTCATACCTTCTCCGTCGCGTCGTCATGGCCGATTGTGCCGCCCTGGCCCGATCCTTTGCGAACCCAGAATACCCCTCCGCAGGCGAACCCGTTTCGCATGCACCTGGCGCTGCGCGCGGTTTGGCGAACCGACCTTGCGGTCAACGTCGCTCAGGTCGTGCGCTGTGCACCCCGAAGCCTGGAGCATGTTCCTCGAAAAGTGGATACCGCCTTTCCGGTTCGAACATGCGACCACTGTGTAGCTGAGGTCATGTGTTTTGATTCCATCACAACGTGACATGACCTATGAGCGTGATGCGCCGTCCTGCGGATTTGTGCCTGAAATGGTCGAACTCGCATCAATCGCTTCGATTTCCTGATCGCAAGAACCGGCAGAAAATGGCGCATCGATGCCAATTCGTTCTGACGTCCCACCTCGGTGATCCGGACGCGAGCCTTGCACCAAAGCGCAACAACCCGTGACCGGTTTCTGGGGGTCGAAGAACTGGTCACGGGTCGCGCATGGCGGCCTTGGAGGGCGCGAGGGCAGTATCGCGATCCGAGTGGCCTGCCTTCCTCGAGACTGTAGCCAGAACGACGTTGCGAAGACGAGGGTCGGAATATACGCAGGCCGTACCGAGCAGCGAACGACGATTGCGGCACGCAATCCTTTTTTGGTCGCTTGGGTTGATCAGAGGCGGCCCATGAGGACCAATACGATCAGGACGATCAGGATGGCGCCCAGCACGCCAACACCGCCGTGGCCGAAGCCGTAGCCATAGCCACCGAAGCGGCCACTGAAACCGCCGGCCAGGAAGATGACCAGGATGATGATGAGAATGAGACCGATGGACATTGGTTATTTCCTGTTGCTGTCGCCTGCCGAACATCAGGTTCGGACGGCGAGCCGACACGTCGGGACGGCGTGGATCGATGCTTGATCTACTTCGTCTCGATTGAAATGCCGCTCTCGCCGAACTCGATATCGACGCTCGAGGTTTGCTGTTCCTGATAGTAGAAGTAGCCGACGACGCCGATCACGACGACCAGTGCGCCAATAAGAACGTATAGAACGTTTCGGCTCATGAAAAGAATTCCTCACTTGTTCTTAAGGGAGTCCTTGATGCCGCCGACGGCGTTCTGGGTCGTGCCTTCGATTTCATCGGCTTTGCCGTCAGCTACGAGCTTGGCATCGCCGACAACTTTGCCAACGGCCACTTTGAACTTGCCTTTGACGACTTTTGCCGATCCGGCAATCCGATCCTTGTCCATGATGTCTCTCTTTCTTGGTTGATGAAGCAAGCGCCCGCGAAAATGCCGGACGTGCTTTGTTGCGCCTGGTACAGTTGGGCCGGCAGCGAATGCGAAGCTGGTCCGCCGGGTTGCAGGCCTCCGGATTCAGGAACGGCCACGACAGGACAAGGCGCGCTGCGGCAACCTCCGAAGCGTCGCGGTCTCTGACCGACTGGGTGCTTCGAACCTCGCCATGCAACTCATCGACATTTCGCTTATGTCTGTTGGCGAAAGCTATCCCGAGCGCCGGCGCTCGGGCAGGATCGGAATCTACTCAAGATCGACGAGCCGGCGCAGGAACAAAGCCCGTGATCGATCGGGCATGTGTCGATCAGCGGGCGGCCGCAACCGCCAGCCGGGCGAGCGCCGGCAGCGACTTGGAACCGGTTCTCCGCATGATTTCGGCGCGGTGGTTCTCGACGGTTCGCTGGCTGATGCCGAGATCCGCGGCGATATTCTTGCTGGGCTGGCCAGCCAGGACCAGTTCCATGACCTGCAACTGCCGCGCGGTCAGTGTGGTCATATGTTGCGCTGCTTCTTGTCGCCATGCCGACAGCTTGGTCGCGTCGCGCGCATGATCGAGGGCGCGCTCGATACTGGCGATCAGCTCCTTGCCGCCGATCGGCTTTTCAATGAAATCGAAGGCGCCGGCCTTCATGGCCTGAACCGCGATCGGTACGTCGCTGTTGCCGGTAATCATGATGGCTGGCAGTCGCTCGTCCAGTTCGGGCAACCGCCGGAGCAGTTCGAGACCGCTCATCCCTGGCAGATAGGCGTCAATTAGCAGACAGGCGTCGCAGCCGGGACGATAGTTCTCAAGGAAAGCCTCGCATGTCGGGTAGTCCTCGACCGTTCGGCCATCATCTTCGAGCAAGGACCGCAGCGCGGCGCGCAGCTGGTCGTCGTCATCGACAACGAAAATGGTCGACGATCCCGTTTCGCCGGGTGTTTGGGCCATTATTCGGGTCGCCGCCGGCATTGCCGATTGCGACGACCGAAGGAGTGCCCGAATGGTGTCGGTCAGCTCGCGCAATTTCACCGGCTTGTTGAGCTGTACACAATGCTGCCCACTGATTTCCCGGAGCGTGCCGATCGAGATGTCGCCGGTCAGAATGATGACCGGAATCTGGTTGCCATACCGTTCGCGCAGGTTTGCCGCAACCTGGAGCCCGTTCATCCCGCCCGGCAGATTGTAGTCGGCAAGAACAAGGTCGGGTGGAGCGTTTCGGCGCCCGACGCCGTCCAGTGCGGTGACGCCGTCGGGCGCCGTAACCACGCGGTGACCCTCGTCTTTGAGAAGCTGATCAAGCAGGCCGCGCAGATCTGGATCATCCTCGATGATAAGGATCGCACCGGCCCCGGGCGCCGCTCCGACGCTCGCCGGTTGGTCGATCTCAGGCGAAGGGGCGACCTCGCCTGGCGAAAGGGACACGCCGATGGCAAAGGCCGAGCCCTTGCCAAGCTGCGAGCGGACATGAACCTGGTGGCCGAGCAGATCTGCCAGGCGGCGCACGATGGAAAGGCCGAGGCCGAAGCCACGGCTGCGCTCGCGCGCAACGTTGTCAAGCTGATGATACTCCTCGAAGATTGCCTTCAGCTCCCCGGTCGGTATGCCCTCGCCGGTATCCCAGACTTCGATCGCGAGGCTGTTTTCGCGCCGTCGGCAACCCAAAAGGATCTTGCCCTGCCTGGTATATTTCAAGGCATTCGAAATCAGGTTGCGGACCATCTGTTCGAGCAGTCGCGGGTCGCTGCTTATCGAGAGGCTGCAAGGCATCACGCGCAGGCAAAGACCTTTCGCCTGGGCGTGGTAGGTGAATTCCTGCTCCATCCGATCGAGAATGTCGCTGATTGGGAAAGTGACGATTTCGGCGCGAACGGTCCCTGCCTCGATCTGGTTGATATCGAGCAATGCATTCAGCATCGCCGACATGGCGCCAATCGTTACATCAAGCTGAGTGACCAGATTCTGCGCCTTCTCGCCTTCGACGATATTTGCCAGCTGTCCTTGCAGCAGGACGAGGGTTTGCAGGGGCTGACGCAGGTCATGACTGGCGGCCGCCAGGAAGCGTGATTTGGCAACCGTAGCCAATTGCGCCTTGTGTTCGGCCGCTTCCAGCGCGTCCCGGTCGCGTCGGCGCTCGGTGATGTCGATAAAGGTGATGACGACGCCTTCGACCCCGCCCCGCTGGTTGCGATAGGGCAGGATGCGGCGGATGTACCAGGCTCCCGACTTCGCCTGAATCTCGCGGTCGAGCGGGGCCGCGTCGCGCAGGACGGTGCCGGCGTCCTCCGTGAGGGTCGAATCGCTGGTCTGCGAACTGAAATCGGCGAGCGGCCGGCCGATATCGCCCGGAAGTATGTTGAAAAGCAGCTGGGTCGCCGGCGTGAACAAGCGGATGTTGAGATCGGGATCGAGGAAAAGCGTGGCGAAATCGGTGCTGTAAAGCACGTTCTGCAGATCGTTCGAGGTCGTTCTTTGCCGCTCGAGCGTTTCCTGGAGTTGACCGTTGAGGGCGGTAAGCTCCTCGTTGAGCGATTGCAATTCCTCCTTGGAGGTCAGGAGTTCCTCATTGGTCGATTGAAACTCCTCGTTGACCGACAAGGCCTCTTCGTTGACCACCTTCTGTTCTTCGCTCGAGGACTCCAGTTCGCGGATCGCAGCCCGCCATTGCGCCCGCGCCGTCTCCAGTTCCTGCTCAAGTTCCTCAACGCGTGGAATTTCGGCCGGAGCGGCCGGTCCTTCCGCCTTGCGCTTGGGTCCGGGCTGATCGATGAAGCCGATCAGCAGCAGCTGTTCGCCGTCGTTCGTGACGGGCCGCACATCGATATTGAAGGGAGAAGCATCTGTCGCGTCGTCCGGTCGACCGACCGGCACGACAACGTGCGCAGCCTCCTGGATTGCCTGCTCGATGCCAGACCTCAGCTTGTTGCGAATATCGTGTCGCACCATTGCCAACAGGTCGAAGGTCGGGCTTCCCGGCGCCACATGCAGGTACCGATCGATCGGCCCGAGGGAAAACAGGCATTCGTGCCTGCGGTTGATCAACACCGCCGCCGGTGCATAGCTCTCAAGCACCAGCCGGCGGCACAATTCGGCAAGCGCCACCCGGTGCGAAGCTGCCGTGTTCTGGCCAGGGCGCACCGGGATGTGCAGGCCGCCGCCATTCATTGAAAAGCCGAGTTCGCCCGGCCGGCTGCGGCCGACATGCCGGAAGACTCGTCCGGACTTCGAGATGACCTCGAAGCGGCCGTCGGAGGTGTCAACGGTCTCGGCACTTCCGAGCAGCAGAACGCCGTCGTCACGCAGCGCGAAATGGAAGGCCGAGAGCACCCGCGCCTGTGCTTCCGGCTGCAGATAGATCAGCAGATTGCGGCACGAAACCAGGTTCATGCGGGAAAACGGCGGATCGGCCAGTACATCGTGGATCGTGAAAACCACCGACGCGCGCAGGTCCGGCAACACGCGATATCCGCGCTCTTCCTTTGCAAAGAAACGAGCGAGCCGCTCGGGCGAGACCTCTGCCTCGATGGCTTCCGGGTAAAAGCCTTCGCGCGCGCTGGCGACCGCATCCGAATCGATATCGGACGCGAAGACCTGCAACTTGATAGTGCTCCTTGCCGCAATAATGGCCTCGCGGAACAGCATGGCGAGGGAGTACGTCTCCTCACCGGTGCTGCACCCGGCGATCCAGATGCGCAGGGGCTGGTCGGATGCCTGGCGGCGGACGAGGTCGGGAACGACCGTCTCCGCCAGCAGATCGAAGGCCGGTCGGTCGCGAAAGAAGCTCGTAACATTGATGAGCAGGTCGCTCGCCAGGAGCTCGAGTTCGTCAGGATCGCTCCGAAGAGCCTCGAGATAGCGCTCCATGCCGTCGGTCTCGATCGCGGCCATGGCCATGCGCCGCTCGATCCGGCGTTGCAGAGTGCCCGGTTTGTACAACCTGAAATCGTGTCCGACTTGCAGGCGCAAGAGCTCTATGATCTCGGGCAGCCAATCGGGTGCGGTCTCTTTTGCGCGAGAGCTATTCTGAACCCGCGCGAAGTTCATGCGCCGGTCGTAGGTGGTCAGTGCCTCCGGGATTTTCGCAACCGGCAAGACCAGATCCACGGCGCCGGTCGCGATTGCGCTGAGTGGCATGCCGTTAAAACCGGCCTCATCAGGCTGCTGCGCGATGACCAGGCCGCCGCTCTCCTTGATCGACTTCAGCCCGAGAGCGCCATCTGCACCGGTCCCCGAAAGAACGACCGCGGCGGCTCGCGGGCCGCAATCCTCGGCCAGCGATTTGAGCAGGAAGTCAAAGGGCAGGCGCGCGCCATGAGGGGCCTGAGGCTCTGAAACATGAAGGGCGCCCTCGCCGATGGACAAATAGGTCCCGGGTGGAATGACATAGAGATGGTCCGGCGCGAGCAGCATTCCGTCGGACGCCTGCAGCACCGTCATCGATGTGTGCCCGGCGAGCAGATCGACCATCATGCTTTCGTGGGTCGGGTCGAGATGCTGGACCAAAACGAAAGCCATGCCGCTGTCGGCACGCAGGCCGTCCACAAGCTTGCTGCAGGCCTCGAGGCCTCCGGCCGAAGCGCCTATCCCGACAACCACGAAATCGTCGACGCCACGCGGCGGCCCACGAGCCGCCAGCGTGCTCCGGCTCGACCTGGATCTCGCCGCCCTTGTCCGCGAGGAAGGTGATGATGGCATTTGCATGCCTTTCAAAGCACTGGCGACCAGCAGGAGCTTCGATCGCTCCGAAGGCAGCCATGCGATCCTAGCACGTTTTTAGAAGGTTCGCTAAAACCGCTTTGTCAGTTCGAGGCGCGTTGGCCTGCAACACTCCGGGCCGGCCTCCTCTTTTCTTTTGAGGGAAGTATATTCCGATCCTGTTCTTGGCGATCTGTGCTGCGGTATTTTCTGATTTGCAGGAGAAACATTCTTGAGGAGGGGCGAAATGCCAGTGCTTTCGCTCATTATTTCCGTCTCGGCCGCACTGATTATTGTGGATGTCGGCTGTTACTTCTGGCTCCGTGCGAACGAAATTCATCGCGCCGCGCGGAGTGTGCGCCTTGCGAGGCATCTCAATTCATAGTTGGACTCACCCCAGGCTATGGCCTGGACAATCGGGAAGACGGGCAATCAAGAAGAAGCAGTCAGGTCGGCCAGAGGACATGACTGGGCGGGCGAGGCACTCGCCAGAAGACCCAAGCGATTTCTTCTGCGTATATTCCGATCCTGTTTCCACGGACGACGACATAATAAATCACCAGCTAACGATCATCGGCGACGAGAGTTGCTCTGATCAAGAAATTGTTATGTATGGGACAAGCAAAATGAGAAAGTTCATTGCAATCGTATCCGCCGCAGCATTTGTCGGCGCGAGCGCGCTGGCTGGGATCGCGCCGGCTTCAGCGGCTCCCTGGCATTCGAACTACCAGCAGCAGGACCGCTACATCGGGACTTTCTGCGACAGGAACCCGAACGCCAGCCAATGCAATGATTGGCGGATGAACCGCAGCCAGTGGGGCGACAGCCAGTATCAGAGCTTCTATCAGGTACATCGCAGCAACAGCGTCTTTGCCAGCAACTTCATTGCCGGCGTGTTCGGCTTTGCCCTTGGTGCCACGATAAGCGGCATGCCCGCATCAACGAGTGCTCATGTCCGCGCCTGCCAGGACCGGTATCGCTCCTACAATGTGCGCACCGATTCCTTCCTCGGCTATGACGGATTCTATCATCTCTGCCGTCTCTAGGCTGCGCCCCGTTCCCCGCCGCAATCAGGCGCCGATCGAAGCCGGCGGCCGTCGTATCGCCGGCGCTTTCACCTTTCCGGCAGTGTCTCTTGTCGACTGCACGCTACTCGGCACCAAAACCGCGGGCGCCTGGACCGGACCCTTGGGCCTGCTCGTTTCGCAGACGCGGTGGCAAATCAGGCTTTGAGAGCGGCGCAAAGCCCCGCCTGAGTAGATTCCGACGCTATCGGCATCGGCTCGCCAGCGACATGCTTGGACAACTCAAGCGCTAGGCCGGTACTATGCCGAGAGCGGTCTTCGCGTTCAGACGAGACAGGGCTCTGGCGGCCCTCCCTTCGGAGTGCTGTCGATGCTGCGCTCCGAACTCTTCGGGCAGGTCTAGTCCCGGTGATCGGTTTTCCCGTCGTCGCGCACAAACCCAATCCATCAGCCAACCGGGATGCGCCGAGGGTGCGCTCCCGATCAAGAGCAGGACAGCACTATGAAGAATCACAAACGTAGAACCACCGCAGCCCTGGTGCTTACCATCGGAGCCGGATTGAGCTTTGGCGCGCTTGCAGCCGGCGAGGCGAACACCACGCAGATTGCGCAGGCAGAGGCCACCGACATCAACGCCGCGATCGTCAGCTATCGCCAGGCGCAGGCCGATCTGGACGCGGCAATCGCCGCGGGAGGCGATTCCACTGAGGCGCAAATTGCCTTTGAAACGGCGACGACTGAACTTCACAGCATGTGCCAGATCCTTGGCCAGGACGATATCGAAGCCTGCATCGCCGCCGTTGCCGGTGACTCGTCGGGGCAGCCGATTCCCGAAACAACAGCCCCAGTCCCTGCGGAGCAACCGGCCGTTGAGACGGAGCCATCGCCCGTAGAAACGGTCGCGCAGCCAGCAGACGAACCTGCCCCGCCGCCCGCCGCTGGCGAGCAGCCGGCGGAACCTGCGGCAACCGAATCCGGGCCGGCAGTCGTTGAGCAGTCGGCCGAGCCGCAAATTGAAGGCGTCGAGCCAGTCGCCGCCGACCCGGCAGCGCCGCTTGCGCCCCCCGCTTTGCTGCTCGAAGCCGTTTCGCGCTACGAGACTTCCAATGCCGCACTTGCCGACGCGATGGCCCAGGGCGGCGACACAGACGGCCCCCTTGCCGACGCGATAGCGGCGCGAGACGCCATCGAGACGCTCTGTTCTCAACTCGGTCAGCCGGACACGAATGCTTGCCTCGCCCAATTCGGTCTGGAACTCTCGCCATTGGTGGTTGTGGCCACCGGCACCGACCAGATGCAACCGGCCGACCAGACACAGGCGGACACACCGACACAGCCTTCTGCCCCTGATACGCAACCGGCCGATCAGGAGCCCGCGCCTGCAACACTCGAAGCGCCCGCAGCCGAGGCGCCGCCCGTCGAGGTCAATCCGGCGGGAACGCCGATTCCGCGCGATCTTGGTCGCGCCATCGCAGCCTACGAACAGGCCAATAGGCAATTGGGCGCGGCCGTTGTCGGCACGCCCGAGGCGCTGGGAGCGCAAGCCGAAGTCCAGGCCAGTCTTGCCGGAATTCTGGCCCTGTGCGAGCAGGGCGGACAGCCTGATTTCAATGCCTGCCTGGCAGCATACGGGGTTGCCCTGTCGCCAATGGCCGTTGCCCTGAATGAGGCCGCAGTTCCCGTGCCTGAAACGGCGGCACCGGCAGAAGTGGCGCCAGTTCTGGACAGCGACAAGGATGCGGGTCTGGCCGGCACACCACCCACCACCGAACAGGTTGAGGCCGAGCCGCCGCCCGTCAGCGACGCCGCCGCTCAGGTCGGCGCAGTTCCGGACACGATCCCGTCGATCGAGGCCATGGCTGGCACGAGAATTTCTGGGCCACCGCAGCATGAACGGCCGCCCGAAGCCCAGGTGGTCGAACAGACCGGGCTTCGGATCGTCATCCAGTTCAACAACCAGTTGATCATCTCCAACCAGTCTGACACCCGCCTGAACTATGGCGCGACCGAGCGCTATGTCGAGCAGCTGCCGCTCGGTCGGACGCGCGAGACGATCCTCAGGCAGGACGGCTCCAGTCTGGTGACGGTCTACAATCGCAATGGTGATATTCTGCACCGTTCCCATTTCGACCAAAACGGCAACGAGACGGTGTTCTCCTACGTCCCGGACAATTACGATCAGGATTTGCTCAACTGGCGCGATCCCGGCATGGACTTGCCCCCGCTTCGGCTCACCATCCCGGTCGAGGAATACGTGCTCGATGCCCAAAGGACCGATCTGGACGACCTCACACTGTTCCTCGAAGCCCCGCCAGTCGAGCAGGTGCAGCGGCTCTATTCGATTGACGAAGTCAAGCGCTCGGCGCGCCTGCGCGACATGGTGCGCCGGCTCGAGATCGGCAATCTGACCTTTGCCTTCGGCGCCGCCAGCATTCCACCCGACCAGATTGGCGCCTTGAGCATCGTTGCCAACGCCATGCTCGATCTCATCGACAAGAACCCGGCCGAGACCTTCCTGATCGAAGGCCATACCGACGCCGTCGGCACCAACTACGCCAACCTGATCCTTTCGGACCAGCGCGCGGAAACGGTCGCCGTCGCCCTGACCGAAGTGTTCGGCGTGCCGCCGGAAAATATCGCGACGCAAGGCTTTGGCGAGCGCTACCTCAAGGTGACCACCGAAGCTCCGGAAGAGCTCAACCGCCGGGTCACGATCAGGCGCATCACGCCACTTGTCGCTCCGGCGGCGGGATAAGCGTTGCCAGGTCCGGCAAATGGCATGGGGCACGCGTTTTGATCCGATCCGAACGCGCGCTCCGGCTTCGATAAGGACAAGCCCAACTGATTTCGGCCGGTGCCGGACAATCGTGGCAAGTGTGCTGTTTGTCAGACAGTGACGCGGGAGCCTTGTCGGCGCCCATCTCATCCGGGACAAAACGGAGCCGAACCATGCCAAGGCACGACGAGCTTTCGACCAAAAGGAACCGCGTTCGCGGCGCCGTCGCCGCGGTGCGCGGCGCTGTCATCGATGTTTCCTTCGCCGAAGGGAGTTTGCCGCCCATCAATTCGGCGCTGACCGTTGAATGGGACCGCGCCGGTCCGCTCGATCTCGAGGTCCACAGTCATCTCGACCAGACCACCCTGCAGGCCGTGGCCTTTCAGTCGACGGCAGGCCTGGCGCGCGGAGTCCCGGTTCTGGCAACGGGCGAGCCGATCATGGTGCCGGTCGGCGAATCAGTGCTCGGGCGGCTTCTGGATGTCATGGGCGAACCGCAGGACAACGGACCGCCTCTGCCAGCGGACACGCCGCGGCGTTCCATTCATGCAGCACCACCTCTCCTCAGGTCACAATCCACCGCCACCGACATTTTCGAGACCGGCATCAAGGTGATCGACCTGCTCACCCCCATGGCGCAGGGTGGCAAGGCGGCGATGTTCGGCGGTGCCGGCGTCGGCAAGACGGTTCTGGTCATGGAGCTGATCCGCGCCATGGTCGAAAAATACGAGGGCATTTCGGTTTTTGCCGGCATTGGCGAGCGCTCGCGCGAGGGTCATGAACTGCTGACCGAAATGCAGAGGTCGGGTGTTCTGGCGCGCACGGTCCTGGTCTACGGCCAGATGAACGAACCGCCGGGAGCGCGCTGGCGGGCGGCGCTGACCGCGCTCACGATGTCGGAGTATTTCCGCGACCAGAAGCATCGCAACGTGCTCTTGCTGATGGACAACGTCTTTCGCTTCGTGCAGGCGGGCGCCGAAGTTTCGAGCCTTCTCGGGCGCCTGCCGTCGCGTGTCGGCTATCAGCCGACGCTCGCGAGCGAAGTGGCCGGCCTTGAGGAGCGCATTGCCTCCGTGGCCGGCTCGGCCGTGACCGCCATCCAGGCCGTCTATGTGCCCGCCGACGATTTCACCGATCCTGCCGTGACGACGATCTCGGGTCATATGGACTGCGTCGTCGTCCTGTCGCGGGCACAGGCGGCCGAAGGCTTCTATCCGGCCATCGATCCGCTCGGCTCCTCTTCCATGCTGCTCGATCCGCTGGTCGTCGGCGAAGATCACTACAGAACCGCCGAGGAGGTGCGTCAGGCCCTGGCCCGGTTCCGGGAGCTGACCGACATCATCTCGCTTTTGGGAGTCGAGGAACTCGGCGCGGCAGATCGCCAGATCGTCAAGCGCGCTCGGCGGCTGCAGCGCTTTCTGACCCAGCCCTTCATGGTAACGGAGGCGTTTACCGGGATGAAGGGCGCCAGTGTCGCGCTGGCCGATACCATTGCCGGCTGCCGCGCCATTCTCGACGGCGAGACCGACGACTGGGCCGAAAGCTCGCTCTACATGGTCGGCACGCTGGCGGACGCCAGGGCCAAGGAAGAAAAAGCCAACAGCGCCGACAAGGCCGAAACATGAGACTGACCGTGGTGACACCGTTGTCCATTGTCGTCGACGAAGAGGTCGACAGCGTGCGTGCCACCGATGCCACCGGCAGTTTCGGTATTCTGCCCGGACATGCTCCCTTCTTGACGGCGCTGGCGATCTCCATCGTCAGTTGGAAAACATCCGAGCACGAGCGCTTCTGCGCCGTTCGCGGCGGCGTGCTGACGGTCAATGACGGCACGAGTGTCGCCATTGCCAGCCGGGAGGCAGTGGCGGGCGATGACCTTGCAACGCTCGACACCGAAGTGCTGGCCCGTTTCCAGTCCGACGCCGAGGCGGAGCGGGTCGAACACACCGAGAGCACGCGGCTGCAGCTCAACGCCATCCGCCGAATGATCAGCCGTCTCCGGCCTGGCGGAAACAGGGAGATGCTCCTGTGACCGACAAGAAAAGCGACACCGACCCGCTGGTGAAAGAAGTGGAGCGCGAACGCGAGAGGCGTAGACGCTGGGAGCGCGAAGGCGACATGTCGGTCGGACGCCGTCTGGCGCAGATCGGCGTGCTCGGCTGGATCTTGGTTATCCCGACGCTGGCGGGCCTGTTCCTCGGGCGATGGCTCGACGCAAACCTTGGCACCGGCATCTTCTGGAGCGCCCCGCTGATGATCGTCGGCCTCGTCATCGGCGGCTGGACCGCCTGGAAATGGATGAACGCGCGATGATCGATCTTGCAGCCCTGCCAGTCTCGCTCACCCTGCCGTCCTGTTTTGTCGGCGGTCTCCTCTTGGGTTTCATCTATTTCCGCGCCCTTCGCCTGACCGCCGATCTGGTCGTTGGCCACGGCAATCCTCTCCTCGGGCTGGCGCTGGCGCTTGGCCGTCTCGCCCTGCTTGGTGTGGGCTTTTATGTCGCCGTGCTGATGGGCGCCCTGGCTCTGCTTGCGGCGTTTGCCGGGGTTCTTCTGGCAAAATTCGTCATGGTCCGCCTCACCCGGAAGGTCGGCACATGACCTCTCCCCTCGAATCCCTGCCGCTCTTTTTTGTCGGACCGGTGCCGATCACCTCGGCAATCGTCACGACATGGGGGATCATGATTGCGCTGGCGCTCGGAGCGTATTCTTTGACCCGGCGCCTGACGCTCGTTCCCAGCAAGCTTCAGGCCGCGATGGAGCTCATGGTCAGCGTGCTGGACGGTCAAATCCGCGACACCAGCGGCGCCGAGCCGGCGCCTTATCGCGGCTTCATCGGCACCTTGTTCCTGTTCATCCTCATTGCGAACTGGTCCTCCCTTATTCCCGGCGTCGAGCCGCCGACCGCAACACTTGAAACCGACGCCGCCCTGGCGGTGCTCGTCTTTGTCTCCGTCATCTGGTTCGGCGTCCGCAGCGGCGGGGTGCGCGGCTATCTCAAGTCCTTCGCCGCACCCAACGTCATCATGGTCCCGCTCAACATGCTCGAAACTGTCACCCGGACCTTTTCGATGTTCGTGCGTCTGTTCGGCAACGTCATGAGCGGGGTGTTCGTCATTGGCATCGTCGCCTCGCTGGCCGGCCTTTTGGTGCCCATTCCATTAATGGCACTCGACCTGCTGACCGGGCTTGTCCAGGCCTACATTTTCGCCGTTCTGGCCATGGTCTTCATCACCGCCACGGTCGAGGACGGCAAGCCAACCTCACGCGAGGCGGCATCCAACTCAGCCTCAAACGCAAAGGAACTCTGATGGACTACCTCAGCCTGATCAGCATCTTCTCGGCCGCTTTCGCCGTGTCCTTCGGCGCCATCGGTCCGGCCCTTGCCGAGGGTCGTTCCGTTGCTGCCGCCATGGACGCCATCGCGCGCCAGCCCGAGGCCGCCAACACCATTTCGCGCACCCTGTTCGTCGGCCTCGCCATGATCGAGACCACGGCGATCTACTGTCTGGTGGTCGCGTTGCTGCTGCTTTTTGCCAACCCGCTGCTCGGATGACCCCATGACCATCGACCTCTGGGGACTTGGGCTGCAAGCGCTCAACGTCCTGATCCTTGTCTGGCTGTTGTCCCGCCTGTTCTGGCGCCCGGTCGCGGCGGCCATTGCCAGGCGCCAGACCGAAGCGACCGAGCTTCTGGACAAGGCCAAGACGACCGATGCCAAGGCCGAGGCGGCGCGCGCCGAACTGGAGGCGGCCCGGGCCGACATTGCCAGGGAACGGGTGGAAGTACTGGCGGTAGCAGCAAAGGCCGCGCAGGCCGCGGCCGCCGAGATGATGGCAGCGGCCCGCAAGAACGCGGACAAACTCATTGAAGCAGCCAAACTGGCCAACGACCGCGAAGCCGCCTCCGCGCAAAAGCAACGCAATGCGCAGGCCGCCGATCTGTCCGTCGACATCGCGTCCAAACTGCTGGGCCGACTTGATGCGCCGGCCGTTCATGCTGCTTTCCTCGACTTATTGGTGGCCGCGATCGCCGAAATGCCGGCAAAAGACCGCGCCGCCGTGCTCGCGACGGACAAGGGTATTGATATCGTCAGCACCACCGACCTCGCGCCAGACGAAAAGACCAGCGTGGTCAAGGCCATCGGCAAGGCGCTCGGTCAAACGCCGGACTTCAATTTCGTTACCGACCTCGGCCTGATCGCCGGGCTGGAGCTGCGCACGGCCCATTTCGAAGTTCACAACAGTTGGCAGTCCGACCTCAAGTCGATCCGAAAGGAACTCGGCGATGCCTGCTGACAAGAGCGATTGGCTGGACGCGGCGCGCCAGACCGTGCGCGCAACCCCGCTTGGAACGCGGGTCGAACAAAAAGGCCGTGTCGAGGAGATTGGCGACGGTGTCGCCCACGTCTCCGGCCTGCCCGACGTCCGGCTCGACGAAGTCCTGCGTTTCTCGGGCGGCCAGGTCGGCTTTGCCCGGGTGCTCGATGCCGATCTCGTCGGCTGTGTGCTTCTCGACGCGGCAACCGATGTCGAAGCGGGCGACGCGGTGTTCGGCACCGGAGAGGTCGTTCAGGTTCCGGTGGGCGAAGCCTTGCTCGGGCGGATCGTCGATCCTTTGGGCCGGCCACTCGATGGCAAGGGACCGGTTGACGCCGAGGCACATTTGCCGATCGAGCGGCCCGCCCCCTCGATCATCGAACGCGATCTGGTCACCGAGCCGGTGCAGACCGGCCTTGTCGTGCTTGATACGCTTTTTGCCCTCGGGCGAGGTCAGCGCGAACTGATCGTCGGGGATCATTCGACCGGCAAGACGACGCTCGCCATCGATGCCCTGATCGCCCAAAAGCACTCCGACATGATCTGCATTTATGTTGCCGTCGGCCAGAAGACCTCGAGTGTTCGCCGCGCCATCGACGCATTGCAAAAGCACGGCAATTTCGAGCGCTGCATCGTTCTGGTCGCCGGCTCCGCCGCCGCGCCGGGCCTGCAATGGATCGCTCCCTATGCCGGCATGACCATGGCCGAGTATTTCCGCGACAAGGGCCAGCATGCGCTGATCGTTTTCGACGACCTCAGCAAGCACGCCGCCACCCATCGCGAAATCGCGCTTCTGACCCGGCAATCGCCGGGGCGCGAAGCCTATCCGGGCGATGTGTTCTATATCCATGCCCGCCTTCTCGAACGGGCGGCCAAGCTCTCCAAGGCGCGAGGCGGCGGGTCGCTGACGGCGCTGCCGATCGCCGAGACCGATGCCGGCAATCTCTCGGCCTATATCCCGACCAACCTCATTTCCATCACCGATGGACAGATCGTCCTCGATGCGGCTCTGTTCCATCAGGGACAGAAGCCTGCCGTCGATGTCGGCTTGAGCGTCAGCCGGGTCGGCGGCAAGACCCAGGCCAAGCTCTTGCGCGACGCGGCGGGCACGTTGCGGCTCGATTACGCGCAGTTTCTCGAACTCGAAGTCTTCACCCGCTTCGGCGGCATGCCGGAAGGGCGGGTCCGCCAGCAGTTGACGCGCGGCGCGCGCATCAGGGCCATCCTGCGCCAGCCCCAGCACGCCCCTTTCCGCCTCGCCGACGAAGTTGGCCTCATGCTCGCCGTGCAATCGGGTCTGCTCGATCCGTTGACGCCAAAGGCGGTGGCAGATTTTCGAACCGCCCTGCCAGCGACTCTTGACCGCGAGGCATCCGAAGCCATGCGCGCCATTGCCGAGACCGGCGAGATGGATGCAGCGACCCGAAAGACACTCATCGCCGCGCTGACCCAGCTGGCCAGGTCTCTGACCGAGCCGACAAACCCATGACGGAGCGGCTGGCCGATATCAGCGCCCGGATCGACGGCATCCGCCAGCTGGGCGCCGTGGTCAACGCTCTCAAGGGTATTGCCGCCGCTCGTGCCCGCACGGCGCGGTCCGAGCTTGCGGCGGTCGACAGCTATGCCAAGACCATCGCTACCGCCATCTCGAGCAGCCTCGGGCCGGATGCTCCGAGGGGCTCGGCCCCGAGCGCCGGTCGCACCGGCCTTCTGGCTTTTTGCGCCGAGCAGGGATTTGCCGGCGCCTTCAGCGAACGCATTCTCGACAGAATCGGCGATGTCGACGCCAAGCGCCTGCTCCTGATCGGCACGAGGGGGCTGACGGTCGCCGCTCAGCGCAGTCTTTCGCCCGGCTGGAGTGCCGCCATGCCTTCGCACACGCCGGGGATTCCGAAGCTGGCCGACGCGATCACCCGCGCCGTCTATTCCCGCCTCGACGACAACCGCATCGACAGTCTCGATGTCATCCATGCCAGCTGGATTGCGGGTCGTCCGCAAATCGTCCGGCGCAGCCTTCTCCCTATCGACCGCTCGGATTTCCCGCCTTTCGCCGGCGACACGCCATTGAGGCAGCTTCCTGCCACCGCCCTGATGGCAAGCCTTGGCGCCGACTATCTGCATGCCCTGATCTGCAAGGCGGCCCTTCACGCCTTCGCCGCGGAAAACCAGGCCCGCCTCGAAGCCATGACATCGGCCGGCAGCCAGATCGCCCGTGAGCTCGAAGCGTTTCAGGCGGTGCTGCGGCGGGTCCGCCAGGAGGCGATCACGGCCGAGATCATCGAGCTTGGAACCGGCGGAGGCCAGGCAAGATAGCGGTGCCGGCGAGCCTTGCCGGCCCGATCAGCATGCCGTCGGGCGCTTCTGCGCGGGGCGCTCGCTAAAAGCTTGCGAGCTGGCCGATCTCTTCGGCGAGGAAATCGATCATCCTGCGTATTCTGCGCGGCGTCCGCGCTCCGGCCGGATGCACCGCATAAAGACTGATCTCTTCCGTGCAATAGGCATCGAGCGCCGTTTCCAGGCGGTTGCGGACAATGTCGGCGGCGACGTCCCAGTCCGCCTTGAGGATGATTCCGCCGCCGGAAATTGCCCATTTGTGCAGGACTTCTCCGTCGTTGCAGGTGCGTGAGCCGGAAATCTTGACCGAGATTTCGCCGTCTTCCGACCTGAACCGCCAGGTCGATTGCGGCGCACCGGGGCGCTCGAGCACGAGGCAGTTGTGCGAGACAAGATCGCGCGGCGTCTCCGGCTTTCCGTGTGCCTCCCAATAGCTCGGTGCGGCACAGATGACCCGCCGCCCCCGCAGGAGTCGACGTGACTGAAACCGCGGATCGGTCGATTTGCCCGAGCGGATGCCGATGTCGAACCCTTCGGCGACAAGGTCGAGAACCTGGTCGGACAGCACGAGCTCAGCGCGGATGGCCGGATGGTCCTGCATGAAGCGGTGCACGATGCCGGCAACATGGGTTCGTCCGAAATCGTTGGACGCCGTCAGGCGGATCGTGCCGTGCAGGGGGCCATGCTCGCTATAGCCTTCGAGCGCGGCATCGACGCTTTCGAGGATGCGTCGACATTCGGCGAGAAACGATTCTCCATCCGCCGTCAGCGACAGCCTCCTCGTCGTTCTGTTCACCAGCCGTGTCGAGACCTGATCTTCCAGTCTTTGCAGCACCAGCGTGACGGTCGACGGGGCGACGTCGCGCTGGCGGGCGACCGCGCTGAGGCTCCGCTGTTCGGCGATCGCCACGAATAACCGGAAGCTGTCGATCTGATCCATTATTCGATCCTATCGAAAAGTTTTGGCGGCAATCAATCATTTGTTCGCTCCCGTTTGCCTGCCAAGTTGAAAAAAAACGCAAAAGCCAGGGAGGAATTGATGGCGGGCATGCCTACCAGTGTCGCATCGCCACCGACCTTGGCGATCGCCGAGGCGCTGCATGGAAAGCTTGTGTTCGTCTTCGGCGGCAGCGCCGGAATGGGCGAAGCCATTGCGCGCCTGGCTGCGGATAATGGTGCGCGTGTCGCAATTGCCGCCCGCTCGCGGGACCGCCTTGCCGCCGTCAGCGAGAACCTCGGTGCCCAGTCCGCCGGATATCATTGCCTCGACATGGGCGATGAGGCCGCTGTCGGGGCCGCGCTTCGCTCCCATGGCAGCATCGACCACATCGTCGTCACGGCCGCCAGCCTGTCCTTCAGGCCAAGCGATCGGCTTGAGCGCGCGGAAATCGAAGCCATGCTGAATTCGAAGTTCTGGGGGCCGCTCCATGTGGCGCGCGTCGCCAAAAGCGTGCTCAGCGCGCAGGGCAGCATCACGCTGTTTTCCGGCGTCGCGGCCTATCGCCAGACCGCCGATACGGCCGTTCTCGGAGGTCTAAATCTCTATCTCGAAAGCTTTGCGGCCGGCCTGGCGCTGGATCTGGCGCCGCGCCGCGTGAACGTCATCAGTCCCGGGATCACCGACACCTCCCTGTGGTCGCGGCAGGACGAGGCCACGCGTGCAGACTTTTACGCACGCGTGGCCGGGGATTTGCCCGTGCGCAGAATCGGATCGGTCGCCGACATCGCGCATGCGGCGCTCGCCGTCATGTCCAACGGATTCATCAACGGCACCGTCGTCAACGTCGACGGCGGCGCGCGTATCGTCTGAGGAGCGCCGGTCATGGCCGACATGAAATTGCGCAGCGTCAGGAAGGCCTTCGGATCAGTCGAGGTCATCCATGGACTGAGCATCGACATCGACGATGGGGCGTTTGTTGTGCTTGTCGGCCCGTCGGGCTGCGGCAAGTCGACCCTTATTCGCATGATCGCCGGCCTCGAGGACATTTCCTCGGGCGAGGTGGAGATCGGCGGCAGCGTGGTCAACAAGCTGCCTCCCAAGGACCGCGACATCGCCATGGTGTTTCAGTCCTACGCGCTTTACCCGCACATGACCGTCGCCGAAAACATGGGCTTTTCATTGAAGCTCGCCGGCAATTCCAAGTCGACAATCGCTCAAAAGGTCAGGGAGGCAGCCTCGACCCTCGGTCTTGGGGACCTGCTCGATCGCTATCCCCGGCAGCTTTCGGGCGGCCAGCGTCAGCGCGTGGCGATGGGCCGCGCCCTGGTTCGCAACCCGCAGGTCTTCCTGTTCGATGAGCCGCTGAGCAATCTCGATGCCAAACTGCGCGTGGAAATGCGCGCCGAAATCAAGGATCTGCAGCAACGGCTCGGCACGACGACGGTCTATGTCACGCACGACCAGGTCGAGGCCATGACCATGGCCGACCAGATCGTTGTCCTGCATGCCGGCCGCGTCGAGCAGGTCGGCCCGCCGCTCGAGCTCTACGACCGTCCGGTGAACCTCTTCGTTGCCAGATTCATCGGCTCGCCAGCCATGAACATTCTGGAAGGCGTCGCCCGCAAGAAGGACGGGACGCTCGTTTGCGAAATCGAGGGCGGGCTGAGCCTGCCGCTACCGCCCGCAAACGTGATCGAGGGCGAGCGGGTCTTTTACGGCATCCGGCCGGAGAAGCTGGCCATTGCCGACACCGGCCTCGACACCGAAATTCAACTGGTCGAACCGACCGGCGCCGAGACCCTGGTGGCGCTGCGCCTCGGCAGCCAGACCATCAACGCGCTGTTCCACCACCGGGTCACGGGTGTGCGCGGCGAACGCATGTTCCTGCGCATCGATCCGTCCGATGTGCACCTGTTCTCCTACGAAACCGAACGAAGAATCCTGGTCGGCTGACCGCAAGGCGGCGTCGTTCAGCCGCTCCGCCAGGCATTTCGGCTGCCGAAAAATGAATGCAGACATCTTGTCCACAATGCGGACGTCCAAACCGAATGATGAACCAACGTTCTGATATGATGACGCTTTTCGATGCAGATGAAGACCATGGCTCGGTCAAGAGCCTGGTCAAGGCGCTGTCCATTCTCGAAGCGGTCGCCGAGATGGACAAACCGAGCACCGCGGAGGTTGGCATATTTCTCGGGATCAGCCGGCCGACCGTGCATCGCATCGTCCAGACATTGGTGACGCACGGCTATATCGACCAGGATCCGCATAGCGGCCGATTGTCGATCGGCTACGCAGTGCTGCCGCTTTCGGCGAGCCAGCTCGACACCAACCGGCTGCGCCTCGAAGCCTTGCCGCATCTGACCATCCTGTCGAGCACGACCGGTGAGCGCAGCAATCTCGGCGTGCTCTATCGGAACCGGCTGCTCTATCTGGCGGGCATCGAGAAACCCGATCTTCCCCAAATCTACACGCGTTTCGGCAAGACCGCTCCGGCGCATTGCTGTTCGCTCGGCAAGGCAATTCTGGCCAACAGCCCGGAGCTTTCCGTGAGCCAGTTGGTCGCCAAGGAGCCGCTGACCGCGCAGACGGACAACACGATCACCGACTTTGGCGCCCTGCGGGAGGATTTGGCGGAGACGCGTCGTCGAGGCTTTGCCATCGACCGTGCGGAGCACATGGCGAACTCCTATTGCGTCGCCGCGCCGATTTTCAATTCACGCATGCAGGTCCTTGGAGCCATCGGCCTTAGCGGCCGCGCCCTCGAGCCACTGCTCGCGCACACAAAACTCCTGACACAGACCGCCGAGCGCATTTCGCACGTTCTGTGACCAGGCTCCGGCGACCTTGAGAAAGAAGGCAATGAAAAATGGAAAAACTCATCATTACAGCCACTTGCGATTCGACCATGTCGTATCCGTCCAATCCGTACAACCCACAGCCGAAGGGAGTGGATGCGGTGGTGGAGGAATATGTGCGGTGCGTCGATGCGGGCGCGGCGATCAGCCATCTTCACGGACCCTATATGCTCGATGAGAAGATCCAGGCCGACGGCACCAAGCTCGCGGACCTCGACATCGAGGCTTGGGGGCGCCTTCGCAACGGGATTCTCGATCAGCGCGACACCATCATCCAGTACGGCGTCGCCAACGGTCGTTTCGAAGATCGCAAGACCCTGATCAAGGCCCAGCATCCCGACATGCTCTCCACCAACTTCTCCGCCCATGACGAATGCTTCGACAATGAGCCGGGCAACGTGCCGGTGGAGCAGTACAGCCTGCATCGTCGCGACGAGCTCATCGAATACTGTGAGCTGGCCAACCAGAACAACATCAAGGTCGAGGTCGAATCCTTCCACTACGGCTCGGTGTGGAACGCGCTGCGGATGATGGAGATGGGCCTTCTGAAAGGACCGGTTTGGACCACGTTCTTCCTTGGGTGGAAGGGCGGCGCCTGGACCCCGCCCACCCCCCACGCGATGCTCTACATGGCCGATCACTGCCCGGACGATTTCATCTGGAACACCAGCGTCATGAACCCGCAGGAGCAGTGGAAGATCCTGTCCATGGCCATCATGCTCGGCGGCCATGTTCGCGTCGGCATGGAGGACAATCCGTTCGTGACGCCGGGCGAGTACGCGCGCACCAACGCCCAACTCGTCGAAAAGATCGTTCGCATCGCCCGCGATCTCGGCCGCGAAATCGCGAGCCCGAAAGAAGCGCGCGCCATCATCCACATCTGAATTCGGACTTCTCGTCCCGGGCCGAGCGGCCCGGGACGATCACTGGAGGAACTAATATGCAAAAAGGAGGGAACGAAATGAGACGTGCATTTTCAAAGGCGGTGCTGGTCGCCGCATTGTCGACGACCATGATGGTGCCGGTCAGCGGTGCCATGGCCGAAGCCGTCAAGATCCGGTTCATGGATCGCACGACGGCTACGGAACAGGCGGCGTACAGCAAGTGGCTGGCCGACACCTTCAACGCCGCGCATGAGGGCGAAATCGAAATCGTGTGGGAAGGCGTTCCCGACGAAGCCTACAAGACCAAGATCTTCACGGTCCTGCGTGCGCCCAACCCGCCGGATGTCTTCTATTCCTGGGAAGGCGGCCGCGCCAAATTCCTGATCGATTCCGGCTTTGCCGCCGAACTCGACCCCTATTACGAGAAGTACGGCTGGAAGGACATCATGAACCCGTCGGGCGTGCAGCTTGCCACCTTCGACGGCCATCAGTACTTCGTTCCGACGATGATGGCGGCTGCGGTTCTGTGGTATCGGCCCGACATCCTGAAGGAGCTCGGTCTCGAGGCGCCTTCGACATGGGCGGACGCGATGGCCGCCGCCGACACGCTGAAGCAGGCGGGCATCACGCCGTTCATTCTGGCCAACCAGATGCGCTGGCCGGCCCAGTTCATGTGGTCCGCCCTTTTCGTCAACACGTATGGCGTCGAAGCCTATGACGACCTGATCGCCCGGCGCCTGGCCTGGACCGACCCGAAGGTCGTCGATGCCTTCCAGATCATGAAGGATCTGATGGACGGCGGCTATTTCGAGAACGGTGCCAACGGCATCGACATCACGCCAGCCGTGGTGCCCTTCTCCAAGGGCGAGGCCGCAATGTGGTACCAGGGCTCGTTCATGACCGGCCGGTTCCTCGACGACGCCGGCGCGCCCAAGTTCCCGCTCGACTATACGACCTTCCCGTCCGTCGGCGATCAGGCGCCGACCGTCAGCGTCTTTGCCGAGAACACGCTGATGATGCTCGCCCAAAGCGAGCATAAGGACGAGGCGGCCGAGTTCCTCGACTGGGTGCTGTCGGTCGAGTCGCAGACCCGGCAGTCCAACGAGGGCAAGCTATTGTTCCCGGCAAACGTGAATGTGTCGCTCGACAACTTCGACCCGCTCATGCAGCGCCTGGGCAAGACCATCGCAGCGCCCCAGGACGCGACCTTCATGCATGTCGACCACGCGGTTCCCGACGCTCTCGCCGATCCGTTCCTTGACGGGCTCCAGTCGGTTCTGGTCGGCGTCATGTCGCCGGAACAGGCTGCCGCTCAGGTCGAGAACGCGGCGCAGGCCGAGCTGGGCGACGTGAACTAGTCATCGACACTTATCCGGGAGCGGAGCAACCCGCTCCGCTCCCGGGCAACGAGGGGTGCGAATCACCATGACCGAGGCGATAGGGCTGAGATCTCAAGTCAGGGAGACATTTTTGTCGAAACTGGCCGACTTCATGGCCAATCGTGGCTTCGTGCTGGTATTCGGCATCATCCTTCCAGTGGCGGTCTACGTCGTTTTTGTCGGCTGGCCGATCTTGTTCAACATCTATTTGAGCTTCACCAAGTGGAACGGGCTTGCACCCGACGTGGTTTTCGTCGGCATCGACAACTACATCCGGCTGATCAATGACCCGGGATTTCGCCAGGCCTTCTTCAATTCGCTGAAATGGGCCCTGCTGGCGCTGTCGATACACCTCGGAATCGGGCTGACGCTTTCGATCCTGCTGCATTCGGGCAGGGTCGATTTTCCGGCCTTCTTCAGGAGCCTGATCTTTCTGCCCTTCACCATGTCGCTGGTGACGGTCGGCCTCATGTTCTCCCTGATCCTGTCGCCCGGGTTCGGCGTCCTTGATGCCCTGCTGCGCGGCGTCGGCCTTGAGGGCCTCATCCGCACCTGGCTCGGCGACTACGACATCACGATCTACGTGCTGATCATCATCGATGCCTGGGCCTATCTCGGCATTCCGCTGATGATGTTCCATGCCGGGCTTTCGGCCATCAACACCGAGCTGTTCGATGCCGCTCGCGTCGATGGCGCCAGCGAATGGCAGCTTGCCTGGCATGTGACCCTGCCCAGCCTCAAGCCGGTGATCCTCATCGTCACGATGCTTTCGGTGATCCAGTCGCTCAAGACCTTCGATCTGGTCTCGGTCATGACCGGAGGCGGGCCTGCCGGAGGAACCTCGGTGCTCGGCCACTACATGTATGTCATCAGCTTCCGCCGCAACGATTTCGGCTATGGCGCCACGATCGGCGTGGTGATGCTTTTGTTCAGTGCCGGTTTCGCGCTGACCTATCTCAGGGGAGTTGCCCGCAATGCCCTGGATTGATCGCATGCGCGGCCTGCCGCTCGGACGCATCGTTCCGACCACCCTCATCGCCGCCTTTTCGCTTCTGTGGATTTTCCCGCCACTCCTCACCTTGGCCACGGCGTTCAAATCCGACGCCGAAGTGCTCGCCAACCCGTTCGGACTGCCGGCGGTGCCGACACTCGACGCCTTCAGATACGCTTGGCAGGCGATGGACTATGCCGGGCTGTTCTTCAACAGCTTCCTTTACTCGGCGGCGGGTTCGGCCTTTGCGGTCGTTCTGGCGCTGCCGGCGGCCTACGCCTTTTCCTGGTTCCGCATCCCCGGCCGGGTGCTGCTGTTCGTCATGCTGCTCACCACGCTCATGCTGCCGCAGCAAACAGTCATCTTGCCGCTTTTCAGCCTGTTGCGAACGCTTGGCCTGCTCGATACGCGGTTCGGGCTGATCCTTGTGCACGCCGCCTTCGGCATGCCGTTCCTGCTGCTGGTCATGACGGGGTTCGTCAGCGGCATTCCGCGCGAAGTGGCCGACGCCGCGCGCATCGACGGATGCTCCGACTTCGGCATCTTCCGCTACATCATCGTCCCGCTGACCATGCCGGCGATCGCCGTCGGGTTCACCATCAATTTCATCAACATCTGGAAGGAGTATTTCTTCGCGCTGATCCTTTTGTCCTCGCAGGACGCCATGCCGATCAATGTCGGCATTCTCGGCGTGACGAACGACTTCTTCTTCACCTCTCTCAACCTGCCGTCGGCGGCGATCGTCCTGGCGCAGCTGCCGCTCATCCTCTTGTACGTCTTTGCCAATCGCTGGATCCGGCAGGGCATGTTCGCCGGCGCGATCAAGAGCTGACCGGTGCAGACACCGGACCAAGGAGTTTTTCATGCCTTCGATCAACCAGTTCCTGTCTCCCGGCTACGACCGTGCCCGTGTGGCTGCCGCCATGCAGGCCGCCGGGCTGGACGCAGCACTGCTGACCTCGCCGGAAAACGTCTACTACACTACCGGCTACACCACGCTGCCGAGCGCCGGAAATCCGATCCTGCACATGCTGCGCACCCGGCTGCCGTTCTTCTCGTTCGTCACCAAAGATGGCCATGTCACGTTGTTCTGCTGGGATTTCTCGACCCTCGGCATGGAATTCGGCGCCGACGCGGTCATCGGTTTCAACACCTACGCCGAAGCGCTGCAACTGCTCGGGGCATTTCTCGAAAACAACGTTCCCCCGGGCACAAGGCTCGGCCTTGAATCGGTCTGCCCGCGCTTTGCCTTGTCGATCGTCGACAAGAATGCCGGCGGCGCAACGCTGGTCGATGTCGATCCGGTGCTGGACGAGGTCCGCCTCATCAAATCACCGGCGGAGATCGCCTATCTCAAGCGCGGCGTCGAGATCATCGAACAGACCTGCGAGGAGCTCTACGGCCTGCTGCGCATCGGCATGGGGCGGAACGAGCTGACCCGCGAAGCCAAATGGCGGCTGATGAAAAACGGCGCCGAGGGCATCAGCCATCTCACCTTCTGCTTCGATCAGGCCAATCCCGAGTTCGACATCGACGAAAGACTCGATCCGGATCATCTGGTCACGCTCGATCTCGGCGCCATCTACAAGGGCTACTGCTCGGACAACCGGCGCTACGCCTATGCCGGAACGCCGCCCGGGGAGCTCATCGAGACCTACGGCAAGATGGTCGAGATCATCGATGGCGTCGGCGAAGCGATGAAGCCGGGCGTCAGCTATGGCGAACTCTGGGATCTGGCTCTTGATCTGTTCGCGGAACGCCGTCTCGAACCCGCCGGCATCATCAACAAGACCGGCCACAATATCGGCCTCGAGACCGAGGAACGCTGGCTGGACAACGACCGCAACGCCTTCGTGCGCGAAGGCATGGTCATCAACATCGAGATGTACACCCACGTCACGACCGGATCGCATATCGGCGACGAGGAGACCTACATCATCGGCAAAAACGGTTCGACCCGCGTGTCGAACCTTCCCCGCATCATCAGGCAGATTTCGTGATGGACAAGAAGCTTCAAGCAACAGCACACGCCGGCCTCGACCGGCCCCCGGTCGGCGCCGCATTGATCGGTCTCGGCGAGATCAGCGAGCCGCACATCCATGGCCTCATTGAAGCGCGCGAAGACGTGCGCTTCGTGGCGGTGTGCGACATCTCGGCCGAACGTGCCAATGCCGTGGCGCAGCGTATCGGGGCCAAGGCCTATACCGATTATCGCGACATCCTTGCCGACCCCGAGATCGAGGCGGTCGACCTGCCCTTGCCGCACCATCTTCACTTCGAGGTTGCGTCATCGGCGCTCGAAGCGGGCAAGCATGTGCTTCTCGAAAAGCCGATGGCGCCATCGATCCAGGAATGCGAGGCCTTGGCCGCGCTGGCACGGCGCAAGGGGCTTACGCTCGGCGTCGCCGAGAATACGCCGTTCGTGCCGGCCTATGTCGAGGCCAAGGCGCTTCTCGACAGCGGCGCGCTCGGCACGCTGCGCTCGGTCAGGACGCTGATCTCGGGCAGCGAAGTCCACCGCCTGCGCGACACCAGCAACTGGAAGGGGCGGACGGCCGGTTCGATCGGCGGCGCCATCTTCGATGCGGGTCCGCACAGTTTTTTCCTGCTCAATTGGATGTTCGGCGGCATCGCCACCATACGCGCCGTCACCGCCAAGCTCGTCGAGGAAGCGGAAGTCGAGGACAATGCACTCGTCAACGGACGGCTGAACTCGGGCGCGCTGTTCTCGAGCGAATTCACCTTCACTGCCGAAATCCCGTGGGGCGAGCGCCTCGAAATCTACGGCAGCGCCGGATCGATCGTCATCGATCACCTCTTGAATCCGTCCTTCGTGCACTATCGCGGCGGGAGCGACATCAGCGGAGCCAGGGGCGCCGCCGATCCGGACCCGAAATACTGGAAGGCTAGATCGATCGCGGCGGGCGTGGGCGGGTTCATGGCCGCCGTCCGTCGTGGCCTGCCGGCCCCGGTATCGCCCCAGGCCGGCACCGACGCCATCCGCGCCGTTATGGCCGCATACGAGTCCGTCTCGAAAGGCGGTCTCGAGGTCAAGCTCAGCACTTCAAGCAAAGCCCGATAGGGGATCGATATCATGGGGAACCCGAAAATCGCCATCATCACTGGCGCCGCGCGCGGTATCGGCGCGGCGACCGTCAGGCGGTTCGCCGATGAAGGCTATGTCGCGATCGGTCTTGATGTCCTTGACGCCGAGGCGGCGCTGCCAGAGGGCGCTGAACATTTCTTGTGCGATGTGGCCGACGAGGGTCGGGTGGCCGCAATCGTCAAGGATGTCCTCGCCCGCCACGGCCGGATCGACGTGCTCGTCAACGTGGCCGGCAAGGTCCTCGTCAAGCCTATCACCGAAACCGACTGGGCGGAATTCCGTTCCATTGCCGACATCAATATCGGCGGCACCTTCCTTATGCTCAAGCACGTCATTCCGGCGATGAAGGCACAGAATGGCGGCGTCATCGTCAACATGGGCTCGGTCTCCGGCCATGTCGGCCAGATCGACCATGCGCTCTACGGCGCGACCAAGGGCGCGGTCATGGCTATGTGCCGGGCGCTCGCCTGGGAACTGGCGCCCTACAACATCAGGATCAACTCGGTCAGTCCCGGTTCGGTCGATACGCCGATGCTGCGCGGCGACATCGCCATCGAAAGCGCGGCGACCGGCCTGCCGTTCGAGGAGGTCAAGCGCATGCGCGAAGGCGAGCAGGCGCTCGGCCGCTGGGCCGAGCCCGAGGAGATCGCCTCGGCCGTGTGGTTTCTCGCCAATGACGAGGCCGGATTCATCACCGGAGCCGATCTCAAGGTCGATTGCGGATGGACGGCGCGCTGATCGCGCGCCGGCAGGTTTCGGGGAAGCGAACCATGAATAGACTGAAAGGCAAGCGCGCACTCCTGACGGCCTGCGGCGCCGGCATCGGCAGGGCGACCGCCCTGCTTT
>JAHJQZ010000010.1 GCA_018818925.1 Alphaproteobacteria bacterium | reverse complement strand
TCAACAATCGCCGCCTGCTCGAGCAGATCGGCAATATCCCACCGGCCGAAGCCGAGCAACGCTACTACGCCTCTCTGGACGAGCAGACCATGGCTGCGTAACTCATATCAACCGGCCTCCGGCAATCCCGGGGCGGTTCACTGCAGCCCTTGTCCACGACGTGGGGCACGGTCCGTTCAGTCACGCCTTCGAAGCCGCGCTGAAGAAGCTCGATAAGAACGAATATCGGTCACATGAAGCATGGACCGCCGATATCATTCGCGGCGACACCTCGCTCGGACGGGCAATGCGCGACAAGCTCGGGAGCGACGCCACCGATGCGGTCGCGCAACTACTCCTCCAGGACACGCCAACAGACATCTACTCTTCTATCGTCTCAAGCCAATTCGATGCGGACCGCCTCGACTATGTGCGGCGGGACAGGTTGATGACCGGCGCTCAATATGGAGCATTTGATTATTCCTGGATTTTGGCAAACCTTGAAGTCGCAAAGGTCGCTGTCTCAATTGATGATGAGCAGTTTGCGGAAGTTGACATCTTGGTTCTCGGTCACAAGGCCTTTCAAGCTGCAGAATCCTATGTTCTTGGTTTGTTCCATCTATATTTTACTGTATACTTCCATAAGGCGACACGCTCGGCCGAGTGCATGATGAGCGCCATGGTGGAGAGACTGGGCATGCTCATACTCAGAAAAGACATTGATATTACAGGTCTTTTTGAAGGTCACCCTCTGGTTAATTTCGTTAACCAGCGTTCGCTAGAATCATATCTTGGCCTTGATGATTCGATAATCTGGGGAAGCTTGCCGTTTATCGCTGCTGGAAAGGATCAGGTTTTGGCGACGTTGGCGCAAAGGCTTCTTCAACGCGATCTCTACAAGGCCGTTGATGTGACTACTCGTTGCGACGGGAACGACGCGAAGACTACTCGATTTAGGATGGCCCTTTCTGCCGCGTGCGAGCGTGGCGACTTTGAAGCAGATGAGGTTTTTGTAGATACACCCTCTCGTAATCCCTACACCCGTCGGGGATACGACACGCCAGAAGCGCTAAAGAAAGTACTCATCTATTCGCACGCAAGCGGAAGCTACGACGATCTCGCAAATCAGTCTGAGGTTATTAGGGGGTTGAGCGAGAAGAAAATCCTCCGGGTATACGTTAGGGACAACATGGCCCGAGAGAAGGTCGAAGAGATCTTAAAGGGGATATGAGCATGGCAAACAAGCTTGAAGGTGTAGCTCACATCTTGCATCTCAATGAGAAGGATTTGGTTGGCCGGACACGGCTCCAGAAAACTGGATTCTTTCTTGAGCATTTGGGCGTCGGCTTCGGATTCGACTATGTGTACCATCATTTTGGTCCGTTCAGCGAAGAACTGGCAGAGGCGACTGATGACGCAATCGCCTTAGGACTCGTCAACCAAGAATGGCGGACTAGTAAGAATCTCCAATCGTATGCAGTGTTCCATTCTGCAGGCGCCCATATCGAAGCTGGCGACAATTCCGATGAGAAACGGCGCAAGATTCTTAAAATTCTAGATAGCTATGACGCCATTGCATTGGAATTGGCGGCCACCGCGGCTTTTTTGGAGAAGTCAGGGCAATATAAGGACGCTTGGGCTGAAACGTGCTCGCGCAAGCCTTCAAAATCTTCTGCTGAGCGAATTCGAAAGGCTAAGAGCCTATTGGATGAACTGAAAGAACTCTAGCGGAAAACTTGCTGAAGTATGGTTTCAACTCTGCGATTGCGGCAAGATTGCGGGATTGCGGTGGTAATCCGTCGACAGTTTACCAATCCCCCCAAATCCCCTACCCTCCCCCCATGTCCCGTCTCGCCCGCCTCGTCGTTCCCGGCAGTCCGCACCTTGTCACCCAGCGCGGCAATCGCCGGGCCGAGGTTTTTTTCGGCGACGGTGACTATGCGCTTTATCGCGACCTGCTGGCGGCGGCGGCGAGGAAGGCGGGGTCGGAAATCTGGGCCTATTGCCTGATGCCCAATCACGTTCACATCGTTACCGTGCCGTCCCACGCGGACGGGCTGCGCCAGACCTTCGGCGAGGCGCATCGCCGCTATACGCGCCACGTCAACGCCCGCAAGGACTGGACCGGCCATCTCTGGCAGGGGCGGTTCGGCGCGGTGGCGATGGACGAGGACTATCTTGCCCACGCGGTGCGCTACGTGTCGCTCAACCCGGTGCGCGCCGGGCTGGTCGCCGCCGCCGCCGACTGGCCCTGGTCGAGCGCCGCCGCGCATCTCGCCGGCGCCGACGACGGGTTGGTGACGGTCGCTCCGGTGCTGAGGCGCTATGGCGATTTCGCCGCGTTCCTCGCCGAGCCGGCGGACGACGAGGCCGAGCCGGCCTATGCGGCGCTGCGCCAGTCGGAAACGACGGGCCGCCCGCTCGGCCGGCCCGAATGGATCGCCGAGCTCGAAAAGCGCACCGGCCGCAGCCTCGCGCCGCAAAGACGCGGGCCGAAGCCGAAGCAAACCTAGCGCAATTGGCAAGCAGGCGCCCAAACATGCAAAGCCCGTTTTCCGATCCGCTGACCTTCTGGAGCCGCGTGCTTTTGCGCCTCGGCGTCGTGCTCGGCCTCCTCGCCGTGGCGCCGGCCGTTGTCGACTACCTGGTGCTCCGGGGCGCGGCCGTGCTCCTCGCTGCCATGGCGCTCAACGCCCTCATGCCGCTGGCGGTGCTGTGCCTCGTCGGCGGCGGCGGGCTGTGGGTGTGGAGCCGGCTCGCCAGGTGACGGACCTGGCCGACCTGCTCGCCGAAATCCGCGCCTGCGCCCATTGCGCCGCGCATCTGCCGCGCGGCCCGCGTCCGGTGCTGCGGGCTTCGCCGACGGCGCGGCTTTTGATCATCGGCCAGGCGCCGGGCACGCGGGTCCACGAGACCGGCATTCCGTGGAACGACCGCTCGGGCGACCGGCTGCGTACCTGGCTCGAAATGGACCGCGAGGTGTTTTACGACGCGGCGCGCATCGCCATCGTGCCGATGGGTTTCTGCTATCCCGGAATCGTCGGAGGAAGGCCGGAAAAAGTGGATGCCGGTTTTTCGCTTCGGCGGCCCGACAAAGCGAAAAGACGCAATGGCGGCGACGCGCCGCCGCGCCCCGAATGCGCCCCGCTCTGGCACGACCGCATCCTGGCGCTTATGCCCGACATCCGCCTGACCCTGCTCGTCGGGCACTACGCCCAGGCGCGCTATCTCGGCCAGCGGCGCGGCAAAACGCTGACCGAGACGGTGCGGCGCTTCGCCGAGTTTCTCGAGGACGGAATTCTGCCGCTGCCGCATCCGAGCTGGCGCACCACCGCCTGGGAACGCCGGGATGCGGGATTCACCACGGAGCTCCTGCCCGTGCTCAGGGCACGGCTGCGGGAGATGGGGTTTTAGGGCCGATCCGCCGGGGATCAGGCGGCCTTGTCGAGCGCGGCCTTGTCCTCGGCGGCGTCCGCCTGGACGGGCGCCGCTGCCGCGCCGAGGATCGACGCCATCTCGTCGTCGTCGGTCGAAAACAGGTGCTCGGGGCAACGGGCGAGCAGGGCGATCAGCGCGTCGCTGCGCTGGCGATGGTGGGGATCGTGGGTCTGGGAGGTGCTGTGCTGTGACATCGGAAGGCGGGTTCGCTGTTTTTGTCGTTGATGAGTCAGCCTACCCACAAGTTCTTGCGACTTGGTTCGAGCGTGGCTGCAATTTGAACGCGCCGGTCAAGCTTGCGTTCACCGAACCGCGCGCGGCGCCAGCAGAACCGGGCAATTGTGCAGATTTCGGGGCCGATCCATGACAAATTTTGACAAAGTCATGAAGGTTTCTGATCCAGTCTATTCCTTGCCCGGCGGATTGGCTTCGGCGCGGCTGATGGCGACGTTGCGGTGCCGCTCGCGGGCCCAGACGATCAGGCCCGAACCGACGATCACCACGGCGCCAGCCAGCGAGACCCAGTCGATGAAATGGCCGAAAACGACGATGGACAAGACCATGGCCCAGGGCAGCGCCAGGTAGTTGAACGGCTGCACCGTGCTCGCCGGGGCGAGCTTCAGCGCCGCCATCATCAGCGTATGCGCCGCAACGGTGGTCGCCATGACGATGGCGACGAGCACAAGCCCAGACCAGTCCATCGGCAGCCAGAACCAGACGCCGACAGCGGTGGTCAGCACCATGCCGACCACGCCGACATAGACCATGCTGGTCGCGGTGGAATCGACCTGGGCCACCCTTCGGGTCAGAACGATGTAGCTCGAATAGGCGGCGACGGCGCAAAGGGCGAAGATGACGTCGGTGGTGAGGGGCAGCCCGCCCGGCCGCAGGATGACGAGGACGCCGACAAAGCCCAGGGCGACGGCGCCGAGGCGCCAGGGGCCGACGCGCTCGCCGAGCAGCGGGATCGCCATAAGCGTCACAACCAGCGGATAAAGCGAGATGATCGACTGCAACTCGGCCAGCGGCACGGTGCGGATCGCCAGGGCGAAGACCCAGATGTCGAGCGTCAGCAGCAGGCCGCGCAAGGTCTGGGTAACCGGCATGCGCGACCGGAAGGCCTCGCGCAGCGGGGCGCGGCGCGTCACCATCAGGAGGGCGAACAGGCCGAAGGCCCAGTAGCGCATCATGGTGATCTGGAAGGGCGACCAAGTCTGCACGAGGATCTTGGCGCAGGCATCCTGCACCCCGAAGATCATGACCGACAGGATCGTGAGGCCGATGGCAAGCCCCGTGCCCTGCAGGTCGCGCGGGAACAGCTTCATGAGAACCCCGTACAGAAAAGCCCGGACCGCTCAGGTCCGGGCGCGCGCTCGTCTCTTAACGCCAATCGCGCCGTCCTGCATAGGCAAAAGACCGGCTGTGTGCCGGCGATAGCGCGGCCTAGCCGGGGACGCCGCGCATGAGGATGGCGCCGGTATGCAGCGCGACCGGCATCACCATCAGCACCGTCAACGCCCGCAAGGTCCACGACCGGAACCAGCGGAACATGAACCAGCCGGCCACGAGGCAGAAGCCGAGTTCGAACACCGAGAATTCCCGCCCGAAATGATCGCGCTGGTAGTAGGAGACCGGCGAGTGGAACACGAAATCGCTCAGCGGCAGGAAGTGGCTGTGCGCGTCATGGGTGTGGACCAAAAGGTCGGCGACCGAATGGATCAGTGCCCCGGCGCTGAACACCAGCATCGCCAGGCCGGCGACAGTGACCCGGCCCTTGCCGAGCTGCCATCCGGCCCAGCCGACGAGCGCCAGCGCCGCCCAGATCGGGATGGAATGGCTGAGCCCGGTCAGGGTCCGCCACGGATCGAGCCAGTAGAGCCCGTCCGGCTGGCGCCAGAGATTGACCGGACTTTCCAGGAGGCGCGCCATGCCGACCATGACGAACATGGGCAGGTCGGGAAAGAACCCGCCGAACCAGCCGAGAAACACCATCCAGGCGCGCATGCGCGGGCGCGTGGTGACGAAGGCCGCCATCAGCATGTGGGTGGTCGTCACCATCGCGTCGATCTCCGAGCCAAAAACTCATGAATAGCCGCGCCGGCTGTCGGGCGGAATTCAACACCTCGTGCGCGCCGCGCTTCCACGCCAGCCGGCAGGTCAGCCGCCTTGCGCGCGGGCATGCCGGCCGCGGGGGATTCAAGCCCAACCTTTTGAATCAAACTGGCTGCGCGCTCTGGACTTTTCGCCCTCCATCCCCATATCCGCCTACAAGGACGTTTGCGGGCGGCGCGAAACGTCGATCAGGGATTTTGCATGGCTGTCGTTTTGATCGTCGCCGGTCTGGCGCTTCTCGTTCTGTCCGGCGACGCCCTGGTGCGCGGTGCCGTCAGTATCGCCCAGCGCCTCAGCGTGCCCCCGATCATTGTCGGCCTGACGGTCGTTGCCTTCGGCACGTCGGCACCTGAACTCGTCGTCTCGCTACAGGCCGCCTTCGCTGGCGCGCCGGGTCTGGCGCTCGGCAATGTCGTCGGCTCGAATATCGCCAATGTCACCATCATTCTTGGCCTGCCGGCGCTGATCGCGCCGACCCTGCTGACCGAAAAGGGCACGCGCACTTCGGCCTTCTTCATGGTGGCGATCTCGGCCTTCCTGATGATGAACATGCACGGGCTGATGATCGACCGCCTGACCGGTTTGCGGCTTGTGCTGCTGCTTGCGATCTATCTCGGCTTTTCCGCCCGCTCGGCCCGCGATAGCGCCAAGGCCGCCGAGGAAGAGGTCGCGGCCGCCATGCTCTCCCTGCCCGCCGCCATCGCCCTCACGATATTCGGAGTCATCGGCCTCGCGCTCGGCGGCAAGCTGACCACCGACGGGGCGCTCGGCATTGCCGCAACCTTTGGCGTCGCCGAAAGCGCCGTCGGCCTCACCATCGTGGCGCTCGGCACCTCGCTGCCCGAACTCGCCGCCGGCATCGCCGCCGTCCTCCGCAAGCAGAACGGCGTCGCCATCGGCAATATCATCGGTTCGAACATTTTCAACATTCTCGGCATTCTCGGCATCACGGCTCTGTTCTTCCCGCTGCCGGTCGAAGTCGAGATGGCGAGCGTCGACATGTGGATCATGTTCGTCACCTCGCTGATGATTCTCGTCATGACCTTCTGGACCGACCGCATCAGCCGCCTGACCGGAATCATCCTGACCCTGGGCTATTTCGTCTATGTGATTGTCGCCCTGCGCCACGGAGTGGCACACTAGCTTCATGAAGGAATCGGGTCTGAAGGGTGCCGCGCTCGTCACCGGCGCCGCGCATCGCGTCGGCGCCGTCCTGGCGCGTCGTCTCGCCAAGGCCGGCTATGCCGTCGTCATCCACCATCACCGTTCGGCCAAATCCGCCGAGGCCCTGGTCGCCGAAATCGAATCCGCCGGCGGCCGCGCCGCCACCCTGCACGCCGACCTGACCGACCGAAGCCAGCGCGCCCGCCTGATCGCCCGTGCCGCCGAACCCTTCGGCCCGCTGACCGTTCTGATCAACAACGCCTCGGTCTATGAGCCGGACAGCGCAGGAACGCTCGACGAGGCGCTGTGGGACGATCACTTCGCCCTGCATCTCGAGGCGCCGGTCTTCCTCGCCCGCGATTTCGCCGCGCAACTGCCGGAAGGTGTCGAGGGCAATGTGATAAACATGATCGATGCGCGCGTGCTGCAGCCCGTGCCGGCCTATTTCTCCTACGCCCTGTCGAAAGCCGCCTTGTTCAGCGCCACCCGGACCCTCGCCCAGTCGCTCGCCCCCCGCATCCGCGTCAACGCCGTCGGACCTGGCCCGACCCTGCCTGAACGCGGCCAGAGCGCCGAGGCCTTTGCGGCGCGCAATCGCCAATTGCTGCTCGGCCACGGTTCGCCGCCCGACGACATCGCCGAGGCCGTGCTCTATCTTTTGTCCGCCCAATCGGTGACCGGCCAGATGCTTGCAGTCGACGGCGGCATCCATCTCGAATGGCCCGACTGGGCCGACCCGACCCCGCGCGACAAATGAAAACCGACCTCGCGACCGGCGCCGACATCATCAGGAAATTCGTCAGGACGCTGCCGGCGGCGCCGGGCGTCTATCGCATGATCGACGAGGCGGGCGCCGTCGTCTATGTCGGCAAGGCCCGCAACCTCAAGGCGCGGGTGACCAACTACACCCGCCCCGAGGCCAATCCGCTGCGCATCCAGCGCATGATCGCCGCGACGCGCTCGATGGAATTCGTCAGGACCGAGACCGAGTCCGAGGCGCTGCTGCTCGAAGCCAATCTCATCAAGCGCCTGCGGCCCCGCTTCAACGTCCTATTGCGCGACGACAAGAGCTTTCCCTATATCCTCATCGCCACCGATCACGCGGCGCCCGAGCTGATGAAGCATCGCGGCGTCCGGCGGCGGCAGGGTCACTATTTCGGCCCCTTCGCCTCGGCCACCGCCGTCGGCCGCACCATCGCGGTGCTGCAGAAGGCGTTCCTTTTGCGCAACTGCTCGGACAGTTTCTACGCCGCCCGCACCCGGCCCTGCCTGCAGCACCAGATCAAGCGCTGCGCCGCGCCCTGCACCGGCGAGATCTCGCTCGCCGACTATGGCCAACTGGCCGAGGACGCGCGCGCCTTTCTCTCCGGCAGGTCGCGCGCCGTTCAGTCCCAGCTGTCCGAGGACATGAACAAGGCCGCCGACAACCTCGATTTCGAACGCGCCGCGCTGCTGCGCGACCGGCTCTCGGCCCTCGCCCTGATCCAGAGCCAGGGCGACATGAGCGCCCGCGGCGTCGAGGAGGCGGACATCTTCGCCATCCATGCCGAGGCCGGCCAGTTCTGCGTGCAGGTGTTCTTCTTCCGCGCCCACCAGAATTGGGGCAACCACGCCTTTCGCCCGCGCGCCGACGCGAGCTTGAGCGAGGCCGAGGTGCTCGAAGCCTTCATCGCCCAGTTCTACGAATCGCACCTGCCGGCGCGGCAGGTGCTGTTGAGCCACGACCTCGCTGAACCGGAACTGCTGCAGGAGGCCCTCGCCACCCGCGCCGGCCACAAGATAGGCGTCCTCACTCCGAAGCGCGGCGAGAAGCGCGACCTCGTGCGGCACGCGCTCGACAATGCCCGCGAGGCACTCGGCCGCCAGCTCGCCGAAGGCGCGACCCAGAAGAAGCTGCTCGAAGGCGTCGCCGAGACCTTCGGCCTCGAGGAAGTGCCGCGCCGCATCGAGGTCTACGACAACTCGCATATCCAGGGCACCAACGCCGTCGGCGCCATGATCGTCGCCGGCGAGGACGGCTTTTCCAAACGCCATTACCGCACCTTTACCATCAAGTCGGAAGCGCTCACCCCCGGCGACGATTTCGGCATGATGCGCGAGGTCCTGACCCGCCGGCTCACCCGCCTTGCCAACGAGAGCGAACCGGAGGCCGAGGACGAGACCACCGGCATGCCCGACTGGCCCGATGTCGTCTTCATCGACGGCGGTCTTGGCCAGCTCAATGCCGTCAAGGCGGTGATCGCGGAGATGAACCTGCCGGTCGACATCGCCTTCATCGGCATCGCCAAGGGCGAGGAACGCGACGCCGGCCGCGAAAAGTTCTTCGTTGCCGGCAAAGAGCCGTTCATGCTGCCGGCCCGTGACCCGGTGCTCTATTATGTCCAGCGGTTGCGGGACGAGGCCCACCGCTTCGCCATCGGCACCCATCGCGCCCGGCGCAGCAAGGACATCGTCAAAAACCCGCTCGACGAGATCGACGGCATCGGCCCGTCACGCAAGCGCGCCCTGCTCAATCATTTCGGCTCCGCCAAGGCCGTTTCCCGCGCCGGGCTCGAAGACCTTTCCGCCGTGCCCGGCATCTCCGGCGCCATGGCGCGGCTGATCTACGATCATTTCAACCAGGGGGGATGACTTCTGATTGTACGATGGTTGTCTGGCTTGACCGTGGCAACGGGCCATGACTAGCTTTGGCGGTGCTCCAGGCCAGTACGCAGGGACGGATGGCAATGGCCGAGAACGATGACAGTCTTCACAACTATCACTCCGGGCTGTCGGGGGATCCCTTTGCACCAGGCAATGCCGGCCAACTCGGCTATCACCAGTACGAACAGGCGCAGCAGCGGCGCAACCACGCCTTAATCACAGGCAGTCGGCGCGGCAGATACGGCTCCGCACGCGATGCACTTGTCGGCATCCCGGTCCTGTTTTTTGCCTTTGAAGCATTCGCTTGTTTCGTCTGGCATTGGCCAGTCTTCGACTGGACGTGGAACGCCTCTGCGCTGACCTCGCTCTTTGTCGGCATGTTCCTTTGGAAGTATCTCGGCAGATTGCTCGAAGTCATCGTCCCGATCGGCTTGTTCGTGTGGATGATCTGGTTCGCTGCGACATACATTTACGGGCTGTAGCAGCATACCGGTATCGTCGTCGGCACCGTGCTGCAAACCGGCGCGCTCCCCTCACCCGCACCAGGAATGCTTGCCGCCGTCCCAGACATGCGCCAGCCCCTCGCGCACCAGCACGTCGCCGAGCGAATTGCCGTTGCGGGTGACGATCCGTAAATCGCGGCTGTAGATGTCCTTGTCCCGTCCGGCGCGTTCGACCGAGAACGGGCCGGCATTGAGCAATTGCGTCAGCCGTTCGGTGGCGCGGTGGCCGAGCGACAGTTCATAGGCGCAGTGCGGGCTCGTCACTTCCGGCGTGTCGATATCGGCAAGGCGGATCTTTCTGCCTTCGAGCCAGATGGTGTCGCCGTCGACCACGCAGGTGACGCGCGACGGGCCGCTGCATGGGGCGAACTGCACCGCATAGACCGGCGCCGCCGTCCGGCTCGGCGCGAGCCAGATGTCGAACACGCCTTCGGACAGCAGAACCGCGCCGACAAAGACCATGGAGGTGAAGGCAACGAGCATCGCCAGCCGTTCGAGCGGCGACCGCCAGAGCTGGCGCCAGGCGCCGCGCAGCGGCGAGGCCGGGCGCGGCCTTTGCCCGCGCGTTCGCGCGCGCGCCGCATCGAGATCAACGGGTCTGACGATCCGTGCCATGCCGGGTCCTTCCGAGCGGTGTCGTCGCCCAAGCCTCGGCGCGTTCGCCCTTCGTTTCCAGAAGGACAAGCACTTACGGTTTCATCCGGGTTAACGCCCGGCAACAATTTGCAGGTGACAGAAACGTCCCGCCGGGTTATCAAGCCGCCATGACCCACGCCGCCGCGTTCTACTTCTGGTATTTTAGCAATCCGATGCCGCTGGCGGACGGAGAGGTGCCTGTTATCTAAAAAAGCGCACATTCGAACCGAAACACCGCCAGCCTCTGGCGGTTTTTTTATGCCGCCGGCCAGGCCCCATCACGAGGGAGACCTTCCGATGCCGTCCGACACCGACGATCTGCGCATTACCGAAATCCGCGAACTGATCGAGCCGCAGCTTGTCATGAACGAGTTCGTCCGTACCGACAGGGCGACCCGCACCGTCATCGCCGCCCGCGCCGCGCTGCACGACATCCTGACCGGCCATGACGACCGGGTCATCGCCATTGTCGGCCCCTGCTCCATCCACGATCCCAAGGCAGCGCTCGACTACGCCCGCCGGCTGATGGCCGAGCGCGAGCGCTTCGCCGACACGCTCGAGATCGTCATGCGCGTCTATTTCGAGAAGCCGCGCACCACCGTCGGCTGGAAGGGGCTGATCAACGATCCCGCCCTCGATGGTTCGTTCGACATCAACAACGGACTGAGGCTCGCCCGCCAGCTCCTCGTCGAGATCAACGATCTCGGCATGCCCGCCGCCGTCGAATTTCTCGACATGACGACGCCACAATACTTCGCCGATCTCGTCGCCTGGGGCGCCATCGGCGCCCGCACCACCGAAAGCCAGGTGCATCGCGAACTCGCCTCCGGCCTTTCCTGCCCCGTCGGGTTCAAGAACGGCACCAACGGCAATGTCCGCATCGCCATAGACGCGGTGACCTCGGCCTCCAATCCCCATCATTTCCTCGCCGTGACCAAGTCAGGCAAGGCCGGCATCGCCGCCACCGCCGGCAATCGCGACTGCCACATCATCCTGAGGGGCGGCACCGAGCCGAATTACGACGCCGAAAGCGTCGACCATGCCTGCTCAATGCTGAAAAAAGCCGGCGAACGCCCGGTCGTCATGATCGATGCCAGCCACGCCAATTCACGCAAGAACCACGAGAACCAGCCGCAGGTGATCGCCGACATCGCCGGCCAGATCGCCCAAGGCGAGACCCGCATCGTCGGCGTCATGGCCGAGAGCAATCTCGTCGCCGGCCGCCAGGACCTCGTCCCCGGCGCGCCGCTCACCTATGGTCAGTCGATCACCGATGCCTGCGTCGGCTGGGAGACGAGTGTCGAGATGCTGGAAGCTCTGGCCGGCGCCGTGGACCAGCGCCGCACCCTCGGCAGCAGCACGAGCTGGAGACTGGAGGAGGTCGGCAAGTAGGCTTGCGTAGTCGCACGAGCTATCATGCCGGTCGCATGGGCGTAACCTTGGGCATGCTCAGGGGGATCGGCCATGAGACATCTGTTCGCCGCCTTCGCCATCATCGGCATTGCCGTGCTGCCGGCGTCGGCGACCGAACCCGGCTTTTCGCCCGCCCGGCCCGGCATCGCGCCATTGGACGCCGTCAGCATCGTCGCGCAGTCCTGGTCCTGCAACCCGCGCAAGACCTGCGGCAAGATCGGAAGCTGCGACGAAGCCTATTGGTACTACATCAATTGCAGCTGGGGCGGGCGGCTCGACGGCGACGGTGATGGCGTGCCCTGCGAAAGCATCTGCTAGCGGCTGCGAATCCGGAGAGGCTCCATTTCACTTGACGCCCTCCGCCTCTTCCTGTTCGCTCGCGCCATGACCGACGCACCGCCGAAAACAGCTTTGTCCCTGCCGAACCTTTTGACGGTTTTGCGCATCCTCGCCATTCCCGTCATCGTCATCCTGGCGATCTCCGGCGCCGATCTGTTGCGCACCCTGGCGCTCGTCATCTACATCCTTGCCGCCATCACCGATTTCTTCGACGGACTCCTCGCCCGCATGATGGGCGAAACCTCGCCGCTCGGCCGCATGCTCGACCCCATCGCCGACAAGCTCTTGGTCGGGGCGCTGCTCGTTGCCTTCGCCTGGGACCACACCTTCTCGCTGTTCGACCTGATCCCCGCCTTCGCCATCCTGTTGCGCGAGATCTTCGTGTCCGGCCTCAGGGAGTTCATGGGGACCCAGAAAATCATCATGCCGGTCTCGATGCTGGCCAAGTACAAGACCGCCATGCAACTCATCGCCCTCGGCATCTGCATGGCGGAACCGATGGCGCCCGAAATCCGCCTGATCGCCGATGCCGGACTGTGGCTCGCCGCCGGGCTGACCATCTGGACCGGCTGGAACTACTGGCGGGGCGCCTTTAAAACCATGACGGCGCCGGTGGAGCCGGACCTGTGAAAATCCTCTATTTCGCCTGGCTACGCGAGCGGCTGAACCGCGGCGAGGAAGAGGTGACCCCGCCCGCCGAAATCGTCACCGTCGCCGATCTGCTCGACTGGCTCGGCGCGTGCGACGAGGCCGCCGAACTCGCCTTTGCCGACCGCGCCGCCGTCAAGGCCGCGCTCGACGAGGAAATCGTGCCGCTCGACACCCCGCTCGGCGATGCCAGAACGCTGGCACTTTTTCCGCCGATGACGGGGGGGTGAAGAGCCGCCATAGCCATAAGGCACGCTCGCGCCCCTTGCCGGCAAGGATCC
>JAHJQZ010000009.1 GCA_018818925.1 Alphaproteobacteria bacterium | reverse complement strand
CGATGAAGAAACTGCTTCTAGGCGCCGCGACCATCGCGGTCATGGCCGGCACCGGTACCGCCGCCCGCGCCGATTTCACGCTAACCATTCTGCACCTCAACGATTTTCACTCCCGCTTCGAATCGATCAACGCCTATGATTCGAACTGCTCGACCGATGACGAAGCTGCGGGCAAGTGCTTCGGCGGCATCGCGCGCATCAAGACCGCGCTCGACCAGCGCCGCGACGCGCTCGAGGGCAACAATGTCCTGTTCCTGTCCGCCGGCGACGAGTTCCAGGGTTCGCTGTTCTACACCACCTACAAATCCGAGGTGGTGGCCGATTTCTTCAACGAACTCGGACTCGATGCCGCCGCCACCGGCAATCATGAGTTCGACGACGGCCCGGCCGAGCTGGCCGCCTTCATCGACCGCGCCGACTTCCCGATCCTGGCCGGAAATTTCGACGTCGAGGCCAATCCCGACCTCGCCGGCAAGATGGAAGACTACGCCGTGTTCGATCTCGGCGGCGACAAGGTCGGCGTCATCGGCGGCCTGACGGTCGACACGGTCGATATCTCCTCGCCGGGCGACGACGTGACGTTCGAGGACGCCGCGACCGCCATCCAGCCGCTGGTAGACAAGCTCGAGGCCGAGGGCGTCAACAAGATCATCCTTCTGTCCCATCTCGGCTATCCCGAGGATCTGCGCGTTGCCGAGGCGGTCAAGGGCATCGACGTGATCGTCGGCGGCCACTCCAACACGCTATTGTCCAACACTGTCGAGGGCGCCGTCGACACCTATCCCAAGATGGTTGGCGACACCGCCATCGTCTCCGCCTATGCCTATGGCAAGTATCTCGGCGAGCTGTCCGTCGTTTTCGACGATGCCGGCAAGCTCAAGTCGGCCGAAGGCGAGCCGATCCTGCTCGACGCCTCGATCGAACCGGACGAGGACTATCTCGCCCGCCTCGAAGAACTGAAGGCCCCGATCGAAGAGGCCATGGCCAAGGTCGTCGGCACCACGACCAAGGAAATCGACGGCTCGCGCGAAAGCTGCCGCGCCGTGGAATGCGAGATGGGCAATCTCGTCACCGACGCCATGCTGGCCGGGGCACCCGAGGCCGACATCGCCATCACCAATGGCGGCGGTTTGAGGGCCTCGATCGATGCCGGCGAGATCACCATGGGCGAAGTGTTCACGGTCCTGCCGTTCCAGAACACGCTCGCGACCTTCGATGCCAAGGGCGCCGACATCGTCGCTGCCCTCGAGAATGGCGTCAGCCAGGTCGAGGAAGGCGCCGGCCGCTTCCCGCAGGTCGCCGGCATGAGCTTCACCTGGGACCCGAAGGCCGAGCCCGGCTCGCGCATCGGCGCGGTGATGGTCGGCGACAGCCCGATCGATCCGGAGGCGACCTATCACGTCGTGACCAACAACTTCGTGCGCACCGGCGGCGACGGCTATGCCAGCTTCGCCGAAAACGGCATGAACGCCTATGATGGCGGCACCAATCTGGAAGTGGTCGTGGCCGATTACATCAAGCAGATGGGCGGCGAATACACGCCATCGACCGGCGGTCGCATCTCGCAGGCGATGTAGCCGATTCCGAAACGGTTTGAACGATCCACGCCCCGGGCTTCGGTCCGGGGCGTTTTCTTGACGCTCTATCCGCCGAGACTGGCCAGCAGCATCGCGCCGCCGAACACGATCAGCAGCACCGCCCCGAAAATCTCAAGCATCGCAACGACATGCCGTGCCCCTTCGGCTCGCGTTCCGATTCTCAAGGCCAGTGCCTTGGCGCCGACGGCAAGGCTTGCCAGCACCGATACGGTCAGCGCCGTGCCGAGCCCCATCAGCAGCACCGCGCCGATGCCGGCCATGAGCACGTCCTGCGACAACGCGAACACCAGAACGATCAGCGCCCCCGAACAGGGCCTCAGCCCCACCGCCAGCACCATGCCGAGGGCTTCGGCCCTGCCCTGCCCATGTTCTGGCGCGACGAAATGATGATGATTATGCCGATCATGGCCATGCTCGTGTTGGTGATGGTGGTGACGATTCCGCCCGAAGAGCCGGCGCAGCAGCAGCCACAGGCCGAGCGCCACGATCAGGCCGTAGGACACGGTTTCGACCATGCCGGCAATGTCGTTCATGGCGACGGCCGTCATGTTGAGCAGCGCCGCCGCCACCAGCACGAAAACGATCGCCGTCAGCGATTGCGCCAGCGCCGCCGCGAACGAAAGGGCGATGCCGTTGCCGAGCTGGCGTTCGCCGGCCAGCATGTAGCTCGAAACGACCACCTTGCCATGTCCCGGTCCGGCGGCATGGAAGACGCCGTATAGAAAGCTTAAAAGCCCGAGCACGACGAAGGCGCTGCCATCGCTGCGAAAGGCGGAAAGCCCCTGGCTCATGGCAATGTAGAAGGCTTTCTGCTGCTCGTTGATCCAGCCGAAAAACCCGGTGCGCGGCATCGGCAGG
>JAHJQZ010000104.1 GCA_018818925.1 Alphaproteobacteria bacterium | reverse complement strand
GAGTGCGCTCGTCGCCTGGGCCTGGCTGATCGACCTCGAACAGGGCGACGTCATCACGGTGGCGCTCGACGGCCCCTCCGGGCCCATCGCCGAAAACACCCTCGATCCGCTCGAGCGCGACAAGGCGACCTATTCCGCCTATACCGGCAAGCGCATGGCCGTTGCCCCCGGCACCTACCGGATGCAGATCCGGGTCGAGCGCGACGGCACGGCGGTGATCGATGAGGCCCGCAGCCTGACGGTCAATTGACCGAAACTGATCGGCCGGCGCTGCAGGTATCTGGAGCGCGATCTAGTCTGATCGATGGCAACGCGCGCTCCGGGTTGTTGAGTGGTCGCGCGCCCGAACCGGAAAAGTGGTCTCCACTTTTCCCGAGCACGCTCTACGAGCTGCGCGCCCCGATCCGTGCGGTCACCTCGATCTCGATCTTCATGCCCGCCTCGATCATTTCGACGATGAGCATGGAGGCGGCGGGGCGGATGTCGCGGAACACCGGACCGACGGCGGCGACGACCTCGTCGACAAAGGCGCGGTCGCCGACATAGTAGACGACCCGCACAATGTCCGTGATGTCCGATCCGGCCTGCTTGAGCGTCTTGCCGATGGTCGCGAGCGCGTTTTGCGCCTGCTCGCCGACGCTTTCGGGCATTTTCATGGTCGCGTAGTCGTAGCCGGTCGTGCCGGACACGTAGATCGTGTCCTCATGGCGGACGGCGCGGGAATAGCCGAAGGTCGCTTCGAAGGGCGAGCCGGTGGAAATGCGTGTGACCAATCAAGTCTCCATCAGTTGGAACAGGCCGGGATAGGTGGTGACGATGCCGTCGCTGTCGGTGGTCAGCTCGGCGACAAAGCCGCTATCGACCGAGCAGTAGCGATAGCTCGTGGCGTCGCGTTTGAGGTATTCCTGCTGGCATGGCGACACATCGAGCGAGACGAGGTCGATATAGGCCATGGTGAAAGTCTCCGACTCGCCGGCCGTCATGCGGGCGCGGTTGATCGGCAGGCTGTTGGTGACGGGCGAACCGGACAGGTCGATATCGATGCAATCGGCAAGGTCGGGCCGGGGCGCGCCGTCGCCCTCGGTCCATCCGCCCTTGCCGTCCGATCGCAGCTTCAGGGTGCGGCCGTCGAGCATTTGCAGATTGAGGCCGTGAAAGACCCAGTCGGCGCCAAGGCGGATGTGGTAGGCGGCGCCAAGCGCCACGCCCTCGGCCTCGGTAACCAGCATGCCGCGGAGGTCGACATGCCGGGCGCCGTCCGACATCTCCATGAGCTCGAAACCGGGCATTTCGAGCGATTGCCAGCGATAGGGGCGCCAGAAGCGGGGACGCATGGCTCAGCCGCCGGCTTTCTTCGGGCGCGGCGCGATGCCGAATACCGCAAGGGACTTGCGTCGGTTAAGCGCGATCAGTTCGACGGCCTGTTTCGGCGTGAAGCCGTCGCGGGTGAACAGGCCGCTGACCAGATGGGCCAGCAGTTGCGAAAGGGCGGGCAGGAGGAAGGAGAAAAAGACCACCGGCACGTAGACGATGGCCGGCAGCATGGTTACGGCGATGCCGATGCCGAGCGCGCCGTTGAGCGGCGTGCCGAGCAGGCCAGCAATAAGGGTGATCAGGGCAAAAAAACCGAGAAGCGGCAGGATCAGCACGCCCAACCAGACGGCCAGCGCTCCGAAGCCGACAAGAAAGGCGAAGACGGGCACTTTAGGGCTTACCTCGCTCGCACCGAAGCCGCCCTGGCTACACCCACGGCCTGTTCTCGGACATGCTGGTTTCGAAGCCGCCGATGGCCTTGTCGCTCTTCAGGGTCATGGCGATGTCGTCGAGCCCTTCGAGCAGGACCTGTTTGCGGGCCGGGTCGATCTCGAATTTCACCGAGCCGCCATCGGGGCCGGAAATGGTCTCGGTCGCGAGATCGACGGTCAAGGTGGCGTTGGAGCCGCGCTCGGCGTCGTCCATCAGCTTGGCGAGATCGTCCTCCGAGACGATGGCCGGCAGGATGCCGTTCTTGAAGCAGTTATTGTAGAAAATGTCGGCAAAGCTTGTCGAGATGACGACGCGGACGCCGAAATCCAAGAGAGCCCAGGGCGCATGCTCGCGCGACGAGCCGCAGCCGAAATTGTCGCCGGCGACGATGATTTTCGCTTGGCGATAGGCCGGCTTGTTGAGAACGAAGTCGGGGTTTTCCGAGCCGTCCTCGTTGTAGCGCATTTCCGAGAACAGGGCGGTGCCGAGGCCGGTGCGCTTGATGGTCTTCAAATACTGCTTGGGAATGATCATGTCGGTGTCGATATTGATGATCGGCAGCGGCGCGGCGACGCTCGTCAGCTTGTCGAACTTGTCCATGATCTGATCCTTAAGGTCTGGCGAGTGCTAGATGCCGCAAAGCGGGGCGCGTGGTCAAGCGCGGCGCATCGCCTTCGCTTCGGACGGGCGCAGGCTTGACCGGGGCGGCCTCGGGCTCAACTATGGGTCAGGCGACACGAAGGAGGGGCGAAGATGGCCGGCATCCACATCCACACGCTGTTCAATGACGTCAAGGTCGAGCTGGAGGACTAGCAGCGACCGCAATTTGCCGGTTGCTCGACGTTCGTGCCCGGCAGCACCATCGCCGGAGCGCCGATATAGCCGCTTGGCATCTCCCGCAGCCACGCCTCCAGTTCGGCAATGACAACGGGCTTATCCGTCCTCCGATGTCCTCGGCCAGCGCGAAGCGCGTCGAACAGGGCTTCTGGTAGTGATTTCGGCTGGGATCCGAAATACCAGAACTGCGCGCACACGAGCACACGGTCGACTTGGGTGTCGTGATCGAACTCGCTCCGTCCATGGCAGCGGTTGCGTATCTGGCGCAGGGTTCTGTCCTGGTCGCGGAAGTAGATGGCATCGCCGGTAGTTGTAGGGGTCGGTCTTTTGTCGAGGAAGCGAGAGTCGCGATAGTAGGAATCGAAATCCATCGTTTCGCTCACCTGAGCTACAAAGCACGCGAGATTCCGCCCCATGCGGGCAGAATGGATACCGACGATCCAATCGCCGACATGGGCGACCCTGCGTATCACCGGCTTGCAGCAAGCCAAGGTGAGCGCCCGTCCGAACGGGTTGGGTGAAAAGCCCGCGTCGTGCGCGACGACATAGCTGAACAGGCTGGCGCTCACAGCCCCGTCGCCGGATCGGCGCCGATCATCAGGTTGAGGTTCTGCACGGCGCCGCCGGAGGCGCCCTTGCCGAGATTGTCGTAGACGGCGATCACGGCGACCTGGGCGCGGGCGTCGCTGGCGCAGACGTAGAGCGTCAGCCAGTTGTTGCCATTGTTGGCCTCGGGCTCGATCTCGGCCATCCTGGCCACGTCGAGCAGCGGCGCCAGCCGGACGAAGCTGCCCGGAATGGCGGTGAAATGGTCGGCGAGGGCGGCGTGGATGTCGGCGCCTTTCGGCACAATGTCGAGCGCGCCGAGCTGCAGCGGCAGCACGGTCAGCATGCCCTTGTAATAGTCGCCGACCGCCGGCACGAACAGCGGATCGCGGGCGAGGGTGCCGTAGAGCGTCATCTCGGGCAGGTGCTTGTGGCCGAAGGTCAGGGCATAGGGAATGAACTGGGGCGCCTTGGCGCCCATTTTGGCGTAGTCGGCGATCATTGCCTTGCCGCCGCCCGAATAGCCGGAAATGCCGGAATAGGTGACCGGGTAGTCGGCCGGCAGCAGGCCGGCTGCGATCAGCGGCCGCATGGTCGCGATAAGGCCGAGCGGCCAGCAGCCGATATTGGCGACAAAACGCGCCCCGGCGATGGCCTTGGTCTGGTCCCTGTCCATTTCGGCGAAGCCATAGGTCCAGCCCGGCGCGGTGCGATGGGCGGTCGAGGCATCGATGACGCGGGTCGATGCGTTCTCGATCAGCGACACGCTTTCCCGTGCCGCCTCGTCGGGTAGGCACAGGATCGCCACATCGGCCGCATTGAGCGCGTCCTTGCGGGCGTTGATGTCCTTGCGCCTGTCCTCGCCGAGCGAGATCAGCGTCAGGTCGCTGCGGGTTTCGAGGCGCTCGCGAATCTGCAGGCCGGTGGTGCCGACTTCGCCATCGATGAAGATTTTGGTTGTCACGCGCATCTCCCGCCGGCTTTCGGGCGGGTTTTATCGCGTCTTTGCCATCTTGTCATCGGGGGGTGCGGCGCCGATCTGATGTCGATATGCCGCGGCGGCGGCCGGCAGCGAAAGGCTTGCGCCATGAAGACCCTCAAATGGATCGCGCGCACGGTCAGGACGACCCTGTTTCTCGGCGTCCTGTGCGTGTCGCTGGCCGTGTCGACGGCGAGCCTCGGGCTCTGGGCCGTGTCGCTGACGACGCAGGTGACGGCGCTGACCGTCGGTGCCGCCACGGCGGCATTGGCCGAGAGCAAGGCCGTCGCCAAGGCGGTGGCCAAGGCCAAGGCGCGCGAAAAGGCCAAGGCGCGGCTGAAACGCGTGCTGGTGGCGCTGCCGCTCGTCGGCATCGCCGCGGCCGCCGCCTTCGAATATGGCGACTATAGGGAGTGGCAGGAAGAGAATCCCGAGGGCGATTTTGGCGATTATGGCTGCGAGGTGGCGGCGCTCTCGGCCGAGGTCGTCAACGAGGTGCTGCAGGACCTGCCCGAGGCGACACGGCCGCCGCGCGACGCCATCCTGTCGCGATTGCCGGCCTGCGACGCGCCAATCGTATCGCCGGTACCGGGCGGTTGAAATCCGCGCCGGACCGGGTTGCCGGATGGCGCGGAGGGTGTCAGGTTTTCCGGCCAATTCGCCAGCACCAGACAAGGGTCCCAGCGCGCATGACACCTCACAACGAAGCCAAGAACGGCGATTACGCCGAAACCGTTCTCCTGCCCGGCGACCCCCTGCGCGCCAAATGGATCGCCGAGACCTTCCTTGCGGCGCCGCGCCTCGTCAATTCGGTCCGCAATTGTCTCGGCTATACCGGTAGCTGGAGGGGCAGGCCGGTCTCGGTGCAGGCCTCGGGCATGGGCCAGCCCTCGCTCGCCATCTATGTGCATGAATTGCTGGCCGTCTACGGCGTCAAATCCATCGTTCGGGTCGGCACCTGCGGCGGGCTCTCGAGCGAGGTCAAGGTGCGCGACATCGTGCTCGGCATCGCCGCCTCGACCGACAGCGCCATCAATGCATCGTTCGCGCCGTTCTCCTACGCGCCCTTCGCCGATTTCGGCCTGTTGCGCCGGGCCGCCGACCTCGCGGCGGAGCGCGGGCTCAAGGCCCATGTCGGCGGGCTGGTCAGTTCGGACGTGTTCTACGTGCCCGAGGGCGTCGATTCCTATGGCGGACTGCCGGCGCACGGGGTTCTGGCGGTCGAGATGGAAGCGGCGGCGCTCTATACGCTTTGCGCCCGCTTTAAGGCCAGGGCGCTCGCCATCTGCACCATGACCGATTGCCTCGTCACCGGGGCGCAGATCGATGCCGCCGAGCGGCAATCCTCTTTGACCGACATGGTCGAGCTGGCGCTCGACACGGCGCTCGAGGTGTAAAGCGCGGCTTGGCGCGGCTTGCCAAGAGGCAGTGGCTCGACGGGTACTCGGGCGACTGGGCGGAGTCTCACCCCTCGTCCCGTGCCGCCTCCGCCTCGATTGCCTCCATATCCTCGTCGGAATAGCCGAAATGGTGGCCGATCTCGTGGACGAGGACATGGGTGACGATGTCGCCGAGGGTCTCGTCTTCCTCCTCGGCCCAGAAATCGAGGATGGGACGGCGAAACAAGTAGACGCGGTTGGGCAGGGTGCCGGTCTGCGGCGTGTCGCCCATCTCGGTCATGCCTGCGCCCTCGAACAGGCCGAGCAGGTCGAACGGGCTTTCTAGTCCCAGATCGTCGAGCATGTCGTCCTCGGGGAAATCGGCAACGGCAAACAGCACATCGCCGGTCAACTGGCGGAAATGGGCCGGCAGCGCGTCGAAGGCGGCCTGGGCCATCTGCTCGAAGACATCAAGGCCGGGCGGGGTCAGCGCGGTCCAGTCCGTGCTCGTTTTCGGCATGTGGCTCAGGCGGTCTGCATGCGATGTTCGACGTCCGGTACGTCCGTTGCAACGAAGACCCGGTCGCGGCCGGCCTGCTTGGCGGCATGAAGCGCGCGGTCGGCGCGGGCGACCATGGCATGCAAGGGTTCGTCCGGTCGGCGCTCGGCGGCGCCGGCGCTCACGGTCAGCTTCCAGGGCACTTCCTCGCCAAAATCGCAGGCGGAAAAGCGGATGCGCACCGCTTCGGCAAAAAGGCGCGTCGCGCCGAGGTCGAGGCCCGGCAAAACGACCGCGAAAGCCTCGCCGCCAATGCGGCCGGCGACGTGGCGATCGGTGATCGCTTCAGCAACGATCGAGCCGAGGGCGGCGATGACGCGGTCGCCGGCGGCCGGGCCGCCGGCGCGGTTGACGGCGGCGAAGGCGTCGATGTCGAACACGATGGCCGAGACCGGCAATCCGCCGGCGGCGGCGAGGGCAAGCGACGCGCCGTCCACGAAGCCTTCAGTGTTCAAAAGCCCCGACAGGCCGTCGGTCAGGGCACGCTCGCGCGGCGCTGTGGCAGCGGGCCGCGCCAGATGGGCGAATAGCTTGCCGGCCAGCTCAAGAATACGGGAATGCGACATGATAACCCCCTCCAGACCGGAGCGAATCATACATCGTTGGAGGTTAATGCCGCCTTGGACCGCGCCCCGGCAAAGCACCAAGGTTTCGCGTGGTTAAGCCCGGCTTTCCGCAAACTGTCGAAATCAAGCTTTCGGCCAGTCCCTGATGTCGACGAAGCGGCCGGCAATGGCTGCCGCCGCCGCCATGGCGGGGGAGACCAGGTGGGTGCGGCCCTTGAAGCCCTGGCGGCCCTCGAAATTGCGGTTCGAGGTCGAGGCGCAGCGCTCCTCGGGCTTCAGCTTGTCCGGGTTCATGGCGAGGCACATCGAGCAGCCCGGTTCGCGCCATTCGAAACCGGCGGCGATGAAGACCTTGTCGAGACCTTCCTGTTCGGCCTGTTTCTTGACGAGGCCCGAACCGGGCACGACCATGGCCGAAACGCGTTCATTAACCTTGTTGGTGCCGACCACGGCGGCGGCGGCGCGCAAATCCTCGATGCGGCCATTGGTGCACGAGCCGAGGAAGACCTTGTCGATCGCGATGTCGGTGATCTTCGTTCCCGGCTTCAAGCCCATGTAGTCGAGGGCCCGCCACTTGGAGGCGCGCTTGTTGGCGTCGGCGATCTCGTCCGGGTTGGGCACCGTGCCGGCGACCGAGACGACGTCTTCGGGCGAGGAGCCCCAGCTCACGATAGGCGGCAGACTGGCGGCGTCGAGCACGATGGTGCGGTCGAACACGGCGTCCTCGTCGGATTTGAGCGCCTGCCAATAGGCGAGCGCCATGTCCCAGGTCTTGCCCTTGGGGGCGCGCGGCCGGTTTCTGACATAGTCGAAGGTCTTTTCGTCCGGCGCGATCAGGCCGGCGCGGGCGCCGCCCTCGATGGTCATGTTGCACACCGTCATGCGGCCTTCCATCGACAGCGCGCGGATCGCCTCGCCGGCGAATTCGATGACGTGGCCGGTGCCGCCGGCGGTGCCGATCTCGCCGATGATGGCGAGGATGATGTCCTTTGCCGTGACGCCCTCGGGCAATTGCCCGTCGACGCGCACCTGCATGTTCCTGGCCTTCTTCTGGATCAGCGTCTGTGTGGCGAGCACATGCTCAACCTCGGAGGTGCCAATGCCGTGGGCCAGGGCGCCGAAGGCGCCGTGGGTCGAGGTGTGGCTGTCGCCGCAAACGATGGTCATGCCCGGCAGGGTGAAGCCCTGCTCCGGCCCGACGATGTGGACGATGCCCTGTCTGAGGTCGAAGGCGTCGAAATATTCGATGCCGAAATCCCTGGTATTCTGCGCCAGCGCCTCGATCTGGATGACCGATTCCGGGTCGGGATTGGGCAGCGAGCGGTCGGTCGTCGGCACGTTGTGGTCGACGACGGCAAGGGTGCGCTCGGGGGCGCGAACCTTGCGGCCGGACAATCTCAAGCCCTCGAACGCCTGCGGGCTCGTCACCTCGTGTACGAGATGGCGGTCGATATAGATGAGGGAGGTTCCGTCCTCGTTTGTCGCAACAAGGTGATCGTCCCAGATCTTGTCGTAAAGCGTCTTCGCCATGCCCGTTTGTCCCGTTCTCGCATGAATTCGGCAAGTGAGACGGGCGTTCTACGCTGTCGCGACCGAGCCGGTCAAGAATTGCGAGAAAGACGGAAGATGCCGAGAAGCGAGGTGTCGATGCCGATATGGCGCCAGCTCCAGGAGGCGATGGCGAACTGGGCGATGACGCGCGTTCCGGCATTGATGCCGGCGGCCGCGACAATGCCAAACAGCGGGATTACGGCGAGCTGGGCGACAAGGCCGATGCCGATGATGGTGCCGAAAATGATCACGTACTGGCGCTCGTGGCCGGTCATGTTCATGACGATGCGCGACGGACCGGTGGCGGCGTCGGCGAGAAGGCCGACGGACAGGATGACAAGGATCAGCGTGCCCTCGGCATAGCTCTCGCCGAACAGGGAGAGGATGAGATCGCCGAAAAACACATAGATGAGAAAGACGCCAAGTGAAAACACGAAGCCGGACCAGGCGCAGAAGGTCGAAATGAGCTGGGCCTTCCTGATGTCGCCGGCGTGATAGGTGCGGGCCACCATCGGGGCGATGACCAGGGTGATGGCGAACATGAAGAGCGTCATCAGGCCGGCGGTGCGGAAGGCGTTGAAGTAAAGGCCGGCACTCTCGGCGGCGACGAACAGGCCGACCAGCACGATGTCGATATTGAGCGCGGCGCTGTCAACGACGGTGCCGGCGAGGAACCAGCGCGAGGCGGGTCCGCGCCTTGTCCAATAGTCCTTGAGGCCGGCAAAGCCGACGGCATTGTCGTAGCCGCGGCGACGCGCCGACAGGACTTGCAGGAACAGCGTCAGGGTCAAAAGCGTCGCGGCAAGGGCCAGCGCCTGCCAGCCAGCAAGCGAGATGCCGACGATGAACAGGCCGACAACGGCAAGCGGCAGGGAAAGGCGCCAAAGAATGTCGCGCGGCGCCAGCGCCGTCCACACGGCACCCTGTGCCCTCAGGGCCGAGGAGGCGTATTCGGCCGCGCCCATGGGCAGGATCAGGACGGCGGCGGCGACAAGATGGGCGCCCGAGCCGATATCGCCGCGCGCGGCGCCGTAGCCGAGGCCGGCAAGGCCGAGCCCGGCGCCAAGCACGGTGCCGGCGATCAGGGTCAGGGCCCAGCCGGAGCGGACGGCATTTTCGGCGGACGCCGCGTCGCCGCGCCCCATGTCCTCGGGCCAGAACCGCAATATCGCGGTCTGCTGGCCCATTGACGCCCCGATGGACAAAAGCGTTGCGAGGGAAAAGCCGAAGGCGAACAGGCCGTATTCGAAGCTCGACATGGTGCGCGACAGGACCACGAAGCTGAAATAGGTGAGACCGGCCGTGACGATTTTGATGGTGAGCGAGGCGAGCGAGCGGGTCAGGCCGTGGCGCAGCAGCGCGGCGGCGCCCGATCCGAGCTCGTCTTTTTGTCCGGATGGTTCAGCCAAGCGCGCCTTCCCCTCGTGGGCGATCCATATGCACGCGAATCCCTGATCAAGCCCTTAACCGGGTTTCCACATTGTTGGCGGGCCGGCAAGAGTGTGGCAGTTTGCTCGACAAGCAGCGGGGGGCCTGGGGCCGATGTCAGAAGCGTTGTCGGGCAACCGCGCGGCATTTGTCGCGCATGGTGATATGTTGAGCGGAACCGAACCGGAATTCAGCCGGTTCTATGCCATGATCCTCGACGCCACCGCGCCGGAGGACCTCGAGACGCTGACGCCCGCCGATTTCGAGGCGGTGCTGCGCCCGTCCTTCGCCCGGCTCGGCGCGCGCGCCGAAAAGCCCCATCTCGTCACCATCTGGTCGCCGGACGAGGGCCTCTCCGCCCCGAACCGGGTTCTCGACATTTACGTCGACGACATGCCGTTCCTGCTCGATTCGGTATTGGGACTGCTGCGATCCGAGGGGATCGGCATCCGCCTCATCGCCCATCCGATCCTGCCGATCGATCCGGAGGGCGAGAAATGGACGCTGCTGCCCGAGACGGTCGAGGAGGCGCCCCATTACGAGAGTTTCCTGCACATCCATCTCGAACCGGGCCCCGACGAGATCGCCATTGCCGGTCTTTTGGAGGAACTCGATCGGGTGCTGACCGATGTCAGGCGCGTCGTCACCGGCTGGCGGCCGATGCTCGAACGGCTGCGAACGCTGGTCCAGGACTACCGCAAGACCTCGACCCAGGGCCGGCAGTCCGAACTGGCCGAGGCGCTGCACTTCCTCGCCTGGCTGGCCGACCACAATTTCACCTTTCTCGGCATGCGCGAATACCGGCTCGCCGGCAGGGGCGACCATGCGGCGCTCGAGCCGGTGGCTGGCTCTGGCCTCGGCATCCTCGAGGACGCCGACTACCGGTTCCTGCGCGCCGGCCGGGACTATGTCGAGATGACGCCGCAGCATGTCGAATTCCTGACCCATCCCGAGCCGCTGCTGGTCACCAAGGCCAACCGGCGCGCCCGCGTCCACCGGCGCGGCCACATGGATTATGTCGGCGCCAAGCTCTACGACGACAAGGGACGGCTGACGGGGGAATTGCGCATTCTCGGCCTGTTCACCTCGCAATCGCTCACTCAGCCGCATGTCGAGGTGCCGTTCATCAGGCGCAAGATCGCCGCGGTGATGCGGCGCTCGGGCCATGACCCCAAGAGCCATGCCGGCAAGGCGCTGATGGCGGCGCTGGAAAGCTTCCCGCGCGACGAACTGTTCCAGATTTCCGAGCCGGACCTGTTCGAGTTCGCCAACGAGATCGCCAGCCTGCCGGACCGGCCGCGTCTCAAGGTCTTGCCGCGTGTCGATCCGTTCGACAATTTCGTCTCTGTCCTCGTCTATGTGCCGCGCGACCGCTACACCGCGGCGCGGCGCAAGGAGATCGGCGACTATCTGGCCCGGCGCTATGACGGGCGGATTTCGGACTACTATCCGTTCTTCCCGGAAGGCGAACTGGTTCGCGTGCAGTTTCTCATCGGCCGGGCCGGCGGCGAGACGCCGCGTCCGGACCGGCGCCAACTCGAAACCGATATCGGCGAAATCCTCAGATCGTTCGGCGAGCGCATCGCCGAAGCGGCCGACGATCCGGCGGCCATAACCGCCTGGCTCGACGCCTTTTCGGCCGGCTATCAAACGCATAACGGCTACCGGGAGGCGCTGGCCGACATCGCCATATTCAGCCGGCTCGACGGCGAAGCCGGGCTCGGCGTCAGGCTGATGCCGCAGCGTGGCCGCGACGGCGACGTGACGCTGAAATTCTATCATGCCGGCACGCCCATCGCCCTCAGCGACCGCGTACCGATGCTCGAGCATTTCGGCTTCCACGTCGTCGACGAACGCACCCATACGGTGACCCCGCTCGGGCGCGATCCGCTGTTCCTGCATGACATGCGATTGCGCGTGCCCAAGGGCCTCGCTTTCGATCCGCAGGCCGACGGCGCGCGCGTCGAGGAGGCGGTGCTCGACGTCTGGTTCTTAAGAACCGAAAGCGATCCCTACGGCCAGCTCGTCCTCGCGGCAGGGCTGACATCGGCCGAAGCGACGATCTTCAGGGCCTATGGCCACTACATGCGCCAGCTCGGCCTTACTTTTTCACAGCGCTATCTGGCGATGACGCTCGGGCGGCATCCGCGTGTCACGCGGTTCCTCATCCGGCTGTTCCGGATCTGTCTCGATCCCCAATTCGACGGCGACCGCGCGGCGGAAAAGGCGGCGCTGTCGGCCGCCATCGACGCCCAGCTCGAAACCGTCGCCGCGCTCGATGAGGACCGCATCATCAGGCTTTTCCGCAATCTCGTCGCCGAAACGCTGCGGACGAACTTTTTCCAGACCGAGCCGGACGGCGGGCCGCGTCCGGCGCTCTGCTTCAAGCTCAATTCGCCCGCCATCGAGGCCATGCCGGCGCCGCGGCCGAAAAAGGAAATATTCGTCTATTCGCCGCGCCTCGAAGGCGTGCATTTGCGGTTCGGCGACATCGCAAGGGGCGGCATCCGCTGGTCGGACCGCCAGGAAGATTTCCGTACCGAGGTGCTCGGTCTGGCCAAGGCGCAGCAGGTCAAGAACGCCATCATCGTGCCGGTCGGCGCCAAGGGCGGCTTCGTGCCGAGGCATTTGCCGGCGGGAATGGACCGGAACGCCGTTCTGGCCGAGGGCATGGCCTGCTACACGATCTTTGTCGGGGCGCTTCTCGATGTGACCGACACGCTCGACGGCGACATTGTCGTGCCGCCGCCCGACACGGTCAGGGGCGATGGCGACGATCCCTATCTCGTGGTTGCCGCCGACAAGGGCACGGCCGGCTTTTCCGATGCGGCCAACGCCATTGCCAAAGAGCGCGGCTTCTGGCTCGGCGACGCCTTCGCCTCGGGCGGTTCGGCCGGCTACGACCACAAGCGGATGGGCATCACGGCGCGTGGCGCCTGGGAATCGGTCAAGCGGCATTTCCGCCAGATGAACCGCGATATCCAGACCGAATCGTTCACGGCGGTCGGTGTCGGCGACATGTCGGGCGACGTGTTCGGCAACGGCATGCTTTTGAGCCGCAAGACGCGGCTCGTCGCCGCCTTCGATCATCGCGACATTTTCGTCGATCCCACCCCCGATGCCGAACTCGGCTTCATGGAAAGAAAGCGCCTGTTCGACACGCCGCGCTCGAGCTGGCAGGACTACGACAGCTCGATGATCTCGGGTGGCGGCGGCGTCTATTCGCGCAAGGCGAAAGCGATCACCCTGACGCCGGAAATCCGCAAGGCGCTCGGCATCGCGGCGCAGACGGTGACGCCCAACGAGCTGATCCGCGCGATCCTTTTGGCCGAGGTCGACCTCTTGTGGTTCGGCGGCATCGGCACCTATGTCCGGGCCGAGGGGGAAACCGACATCGAGGTCGGCGACCGCGCCAACGATCCGATCCGCGTCACCGGCGACGCGGTCCGGGCCAAGGTCATCGGGGAAGGCGCCAATCTCGGCGTCACCCAGCGCGGCCGCATCGCCTTCGCCATGAAGGGCGGGCGCATCAACACCGATGCCATCGACAATTCCGGCGGGGTCAATTCCTCCGATCTCGAGGTCAATATCAAGATCGCCCTTGGCGCGCCGGTCAGGGCGGGCGAGATGGACGTCGCGGCGCGCAACGCGCTGATGGCCGAGATGACCGAGGAGGTGGCGGCGCTCTGCCTCAAGAACAATCATCTGCAGTCGCTGGCCTTGTCGCTGGCCGAATTGCGTTCGGCCGACGACCTGCCCGACCTCATGATTTTGATCACGGCGCTCGAACGGGACGGCGGGCTCGACCGCGGCGTCGAAGCCCTGCCCGACGACATGGCGCTCAACACACGGCTCGCCGGCGGGCGCGGGCTGACGCGGCCGGAACTGGCAGTGCTGCTTGCCCATGCCAAGAACGCGCTGACCGCCGAATTGCTGGCGTCACCGGTGCCGGACGATCCGTACCTTTCGACCGAACTGTTCCGCTATTTCCCCGACATGCTGAAACAGCACCAGCCCGCCGCCATCGAGAACCATCGCCTGCGGCGCGAAGTCATCGCCACGGTCCTCTCCAATGCCATGATCAATCGCGGCGGACCGGCTTTCGCCGAAACGCTCATGGCAGCGACGAGTGCCGGGCCGGCGGAGATTGCCGAGGGCTACGCGGCGGCGCGCGACAGCTTCGAGATCACGGCGCTCAATGCCGCGATCGACGACCTCGACGGCCGCGTCAACGGCGCCGCGCAGTTGCTGCTCTATCGCGAGGTGCAGGTGCTGCTGGTGGCGCAGACCTTGTGGTTTTTGCGCAATGTCGGCTTCGCTGACGGACTCGGCGAGGTCATCGCCCGCTACCGTTCAGGCGTCGAACAGGTGCGCGGCCTTGTCGGTCGGTTCATGCCGCCGTTCGTCGCCGAAGCGGTGGCCGGCAAGGCGGCCGGGTTTGTCGAGGGTGGCGTGCCGCGCGAATTGAGCCGCCGCGTGGCCGAATTGTCGGTGCTGACGCTGGCCTCGGACATCGTCCTCGTTAGCGAAAAGCACGGGGCCGCGATCGCCGAGGCGACCGAGGCGCTGTTCGGCATCGTATCCCTGTTCGGTCTCGGCCGGATCACCGAGCAGGGCGGCCGCATCGCCCTTGCCGACCGGTTCGACCGCATGGCGCTCGACCGGGCCATGGCCAATCTGATGCGGGCGGTCAGGGAGTTGAGCGGCGATGTGCTCGAGACCGGCGCCGGCCCGGTCGCCGCACGCCTCGCGACCTGGAAAAACGCTCGTCCCGACGAGGTGGCGCGCATCGCCGCGACCATCGCCGACCTGGTCGAGGGCGAGTTGACCGTGTCGCGCCTGTCGGTGGTGGCGGGGCTCTTGTCGGACCTGATGCGGGGATAGGCGGGCCGGCGTCGAAGCCCGGTTGCGCAGTCGGTGGCCGCACTCGTCGTTTCCCTCCCCTCGATGGGGAGGGTGGCCCGGCGCAGCCGGGTCGGGTGGGGAGGGGCCACGAACGCCGGCGCTGCAGACTCCGGCCCTCAATCTCTCTCCGCAACGGAAAGGGGGGGCCTGCCGCGTGCGGCTGAACACCCAGCCGGCCCTTCGACCATAGGTCCACGGGCCGGAGCAGCTCAAATCGTGCCATCGGCACGATTTGGCCACCTGCGGCGGCCGCTGCTCAGTGCCTGAAATGCCGCATGCCGGTGAAGACCATGGCCATATCGGCCTTGTCGGCGGCGGCGATGACCTCCTCGTCGCGGATCGAGCCACCCGGCTGGATGACGGCGGTGGCCCCGGCCGCGACGGCGGCTTCGACACCGTCGGCGAAGGGGAAGAAGGCATCCGAGGCGACGACCGAACCCTTGGTCGGCGAGGTCTTGTTGCCGGCCGCCTTGGCGGCGTCCCTGGCCTTGATGACGGCGATGTTGGAGCTGTCGACGCGCGACATCTGGCCGGCGCCGATGCCGACGGTGGCGCCGTCGCGGACATAGATGACGGCGTTCGACTTGACGTATTTGATGACCTTGAAGGCGAGTTTCAGATCGATCATTTCCTTGTCGGTCGGGGGGCGCCTGGTGACGACCTTCAATTCGCAATCCTCGACATTGCGATTGTCACGGGTCTGCACCAAAAGGCCGCCGGAGACCGAGCGCACCGTCAGGCCCTTGGCCTTGGTGTCGGCCATGCCGCCGGTGATGAGGACCCTGAGGTTCTTTTTCTGCTCGAACATCGCCTTGGCCTTTTCGGTGATCGAGGGGGCGACGATGACCTCGGTGAAGACCTTGACGATCTCCTCGGCGGTTTCGGAGTCGATTTCGCGATTGACCGCGACGATGCCGCCATAGGCGCTGGCCGGATCGCAGGCGAGGGCTTTTCTATAGGCGTCGATCAGGGTCTCGCCGATGGCGACGCCACACGGATTGGCATGCTTGATGAT
>JAHJQZ010000103.1 GCA_018818925.1 Alphaproteobacteria bacterium | reverse complement strand
CGGGTGTCCTTCCCACTTCCGGCAGACAAAAACTGGCATCAAAAGATGAAAGTTTTCGTAAGCGTGGGATGCAAATGCGAACGGAGCCAGACAGGCAGTTTTAGTCGAAATGCCAAGCTCTTCTTTAAGCTCTCGCAGCAAGGCCTCTTCCGGGGTCTCGCCCGGCTCCACCTTGCCACCGGGAAATTCCCACAAGCCCGGCATCGATCCGCCAGCGGGACGCCGGGCGATCAGCACCCGCCGGTCGGCATCGACAAGGGCGCAGGCGACGACGAGCAGGAGATTGGCGCTCATGCGGCCTCCGGCGCCTTGCGATAGGCATAGGTGCCGATCTCCACAAAGCCGAGACCGGCATAGAGCGTCTCGGCCGGCACGTTGCCGAGGCTCACATGTATGGCGGCGCGCTTCGCCCCGGCATCGGCCATGGCATTGAGCGCCGCGCCCATGGTGGCGCGGCCGAAGCCCCTTCGCCGGTGCTCGGGCGAGGTGACGACATTGGTGAACATGGCGAGATCGCCGACACAGACGCCGAGGGCAGAAGCCGCCGGCCGGCCATCCGCGTCGAAGACGGTGATGCCGGTCACCGTTTCGGGCATGCGGGCGATGATGTCGGTGAGCACCGACCGCGTCCCGAGGTCATAGCCCTGGAGGGCGCATTGCGGCGTCACCCAAGCCGGCCCGGCCCTGAGCGACAGCGCCACCCGATACGGGACCTCGAAGCGGGTCGACATGTCGTCAAGGAACAGGGTGCGGCTTTTTTCGGTTTCCGTCCAGCCGAGCCGGTCGAGGGCCGCGACCAGTTCCGGCGCCGCGAGCGGGGTCTGGCGAAAGACCGGCGCGATGCCGGCCATGCGCGACCGTCCGGCCAAGCTGAGGAGCCGGTTCTCGGCGTCCTTGCCGTCTGTGGGATCCTGGCACTGGATGGAGTTGGCGCGCTTGGTGTAGCCCCGGGCAAAGCGCCAGACCCAGGCGCCGTCCCAGCGCGTTTCGAGCGCCGGCCAGGCATCGAGAAAGCCGTTTTCCGCCGCAACGACCTCGGGCGAAACGCTAGCTGCGATAGCTGCCATTGATGTCGATATATCCATGGGTGAGATCGCAGGTATAAACGATCGCCGTGCCGGCGCCGAGCCCGAGATCGGCCGCAAGAGCGATCTCGTCGCTCTTCATCACGGCGCTGGCCGCCTCCTCGGAATAGCCGGGCACCCGCTCGCCCTTTTCGGCGACGAGAACATCGCCGAACCGGATGGCGAGAAGGTCGCGGTCGGCCGGTTCGCCGGCCTTGCCGACGGCCATGACGACGCGGCCCCAATTGGCATCCTCGCCGGCGATCGCCGTCTTGACCAGCGGCGAATTGGCGATGGCGCGGGCGACGCGCATGGCGCTGTCGTCGGAGACGGCGCCGGTGACGGTGACGGTGACGAATTTCGTCGCGCCTTCGCCATCGCGGACGACCTGCAGCGCCAGATCGAGCAGCACCTTGCCGACCGCCGCGGCAAAGGCGGGATAGCGCGGGTCGTCGACCGAAGCGAGCGGTGCAACGCCGGCTTTCGCCGCCGCGCCCGTCGCGAACAACAGGAGCGTGTCCGAGGTCGAGGTGTCGCTGTCGACGGTCATGGCGTTGAAGCTCGTCCTGACCTTGTCGGCGAGCACCGATTTGAGCACCGGCGCCGCGACCGGCATGTCGGTGAACACATAAGAGAGCATGGTCGCCATGTCCGGCGCGATCATGCCCGAGCCCTTGGCGATGCCGACGACGGAAATCGGAGCGCCGTCCATCGCAAGCGCCGCCGTCGCCAGCTTCGGATAGGTGTCGGTGGTCATGATCGCCCGGGCCGCGTCGAGCCATGGCCCGGCGAGAAGCCGGCTGGCGCAGTCAGCGAGCACGCCCTCGAACTTATCGGCATCGAGCGGCTCGCCGATGACGCCGGTCGAGCTGAGCAACACTTCGGAGGGCGCACAGCCCACGGCGGCGGCGGCGAGGGCGGCGGTCTTTTCGACCGAGGTCTTGCCACGCAGTCCGGTAAAGGCGTTGGCATTGCCGGAATTCACCACCAGCGCCCGCGCCACCCCGCCCGGCAGATGCGTCCGGCACCAGTCGACGGCGGCTGACGGGCATTTGGACGAGGTCAGGACCCCCGCGACATTCGTGCCCGGATCGAACACGACGAGGAGCACGTCGGTGCGGTTCTGGTACTTGATGCCGGCCGCGGCGGTGGCGAAACGCACGCCGGCGATTTCTGGCATGGGCGGGAAAGATTTCGGGGCGAGCGGCGAGACGGAAAGCGGCATAGACGGGCCATTACCAGGACAAGGGGACGGGCAGCGGCGCGCGTGCCCAAAACGGGTGGATACCATTTTTTGGTCGCGAACACGCGGACTTTCAAGGCCCTATTCCCCAACCCGTCCCGATGCAAGTGGGCGCCGCTCAGCCGGCGCGGCGAATGCCGGCGATGAACCTGCCGAAATAGCGGTTAATGGCCGGGGAGACGGCGAAAACGATGGTCAGGACCATCATCGGCACCAGGACGATGGTGCGCTGCCACATTTCCCAGCCGGCGGTGACCGGACCTAGAAGATAGAGATAGGCGGTGATAACCGGGTAGATGAACGCGGCCATGACGCCAGCGAGACGGATTCGGGATGCGATCGGATTAGACAAGGGGCTTTCTCCGGAGTAATAAAAACGAAACGATGCGTTTCGCTAATAGATGTAACGGAACGTTCCGTTTTGATCAAGAGGGAATTCACTTGCTTGCTCGTCCCGCTTGCCGTCTGCGCGCGGCGGGTGCCGGAAAAAAGGACAAGGACGATGCGAGGCGAAAGGGACGGAACCGACGACACCGATGCAAGCGGCGCCCGCCAGTCGATCGGCGCCAGGCGCAATCCGGCCTCCGCCGCCGCCATCCTCGACGCGGCCGAGGCCCTGTTGGCCGAAAAGGGACTGGGCGGCTTTTCCATAGAGGCCGTCGCCCGCGCCGCCCGCGCCGGCAAGCCGACCATCTATCGCTGGTGGCCCAGCCGCACCAGCCTGGTTTTGGCGGTCTATCAGCGCAGCAAGCAGGTCCTGCCCGAGGTCGACACCGGCTCGGTGGCCGGCGACTGTCGAGCCTTTCTGACCAGTCTATTGACCTATTGGCGCGATACCCCGTCGGGGCAGCTCTTCCGCTCCGTCGTCGCCGAAGCCCAGCACAACACGGAAGCGGCGGAGGTGCTCGCCGCATATTCCGACGAGCGCCACAACGGAACCGCCAACATCTTCCGCCGCGCCATGGCGCGCGGCGAAATCCGCGCCGACATCGATCCGGTGCTGGCCGCCGAGATGCTGGCGAGTTTCGCCCGCGGCCGCCTGCTGACTGGCCGGCTCGATGCACCGCCCGCCGCAATCGAACGGGTCGTCGACCAGTTCGTCGGCGGGCTCAGAGCTTGACAAGCGCGCCTATTCCTGACCGAGCGTTTCGTCCTCGGCCCTGACGGCGGCTTCGAGCGTCGGGTCGGTGAATTCGAGCGTCACGTCCTGCTTGAGCTTTTCCATCTCGCTGGCGAAGGTGTCGAGCACGACCTGTTGCTGCAATTGCGGGCGCAGCACATCAAGGCCCGGCTTTTCCGACATGCGCTTGTCGTCGACACGGATCAGGTGCCAGCCGAACTGGGTCTCGACCGGATCGGACAGCGTGCCAACCGCGAGGGCAAAGGCCGCATCCTTGAACGACTGCACCAGGGCGGACTCGCGGTTGAAATAGCCGAGATCGCCGCCGTTCTGGGCCGTGCCGTCCTGCGAATATTCGAGCGCGGCCATTTCGAAGGGCTTGCCCGCGTCGATCTCCTTTTTCACCGCCTCGGCGTCTTCCTTGGAGGAGACGATGATGTGGCGGGCACGCACCTCCTCGACCGGCTGGAAATCGGCCATGGCCGCGTCGTAGGCGGCCTTTATCGCCTCGTCGGTGACGACGCGGTTGACCGTGTCCGAGAAATAGGCGCGTCTCAGCGCCTGCTCCTCGAGATAGGCGAGGCGGCGCTTGAAGATCTCGGTCTCGTCGAGATCGGCGGCGCGGGCGGCATTGGCCATCAACTTCATGTCGATGACCACGGCGACCAGGAACGGCCGCCGGCGCTGGGGCGGGATGCTCTGCAGTTCCTGCCCCAGATCCTCGGCGGCGAAACTGATATCGGCCTCGGTGACGGTCTGGTCGCCAATGGTGACGATGACGTCGCCGGGCTGGGGCGCCGCCTCGGCCTGGGGTGCCGCGTCGGTCTGGGCACTGGCCGGCAGGACAGCCAAGCCGAGCGCGACGACGCCGGCGGCCAGGGCGAACCGGAGCGGAGCCGGCAGTCTTATACGGGACATGATTGATCTCCTCATCAGGTGCGACGGCCCCCTTGTGTCGCGTTTGGGGCCGAGGTTTGGCATTTTGGCCCGGCGTTGACAAGGCGGGGTCCCACTCTTACATCTCGCTCGCCTTGCAAGTTTTCGCAGCACGGTCGGCCGATCAGTCGGCAAGGGCCGGGCCGCCGCACGTTTCAACAAAGGATTGTCCCGCAATGGTTGTCGCAGCGATCGCCCGGCGCATTTTCGGCTCCGTGAACGACAGGCGCATCAAGAAGCTGCAGCCCCAGGTCGACGCGATCAATGCCCTCGAGCCCGAGTTCGCAAAGCTGAGCGACGATCAGCTCCGCACCCGCACCGCCGAATTCCGCGCCGAATTCGCGGCAGGCAGGAGCCTCGAGGACCTGATGGTGCCGGCCTTCGCCACGGTGCGCGAGGCGACCAAGCGCGCCCTGGGCATGCGTCTGTTCGACGTCCAGCTCATCGGCGGCATGATCCTATACGACCGCGCCATCGCCGAAATGCGTACCGGCGAAGGCAAGACGCTGGTCGCAACCCTGCCGGTCTATCTCAACGCCATCGCCGGCAAGGGCGTGCATGTGGTGACCGTCAACGACTACCTCGCCCGCCGCGACGCCGCCTGGATGGGCAAGACCTATGGCTTTCTCGGCCTTTCGGTCGGCACCATCGTCCACGGCCTGACCGATCCGGAGCGCAAGGCCTCCTACGCCGCCGACGTCACCTACGGCACCAACAACGAGTTCGGCTTCGACTACCTGCGCGACAACATGAAATACAGTCGCGAGCAGATGGTGCAGCGCGGACACAATTACGCGATCGTCGACGAAGTCGATTCCATCCTCATCGACGAGGCGCGCACGCCGCTGATCATCTCGGGGCCCTCGGACGACCGTTCGGCCCTCTATGAAGCCATCGACAAGGTCATCCCGATCATCGGCGAGGGCGATTTCGAGCTCGAGGAAAAGCACCGCTCGGCGACTTTCACCGACCAGGGCATCGAAAAGCTCGAGGCAAGACTGGCCGAAGAGGGCCTTTTGAAGGAAGGCTCGCTCTACGACACCGAGAACGTCTCGCTCGTGCATCACCTCAATTCGGCGCTCAGGGCGCACAAGCTGTTCACCCGCGACAAGGACTATATCGTCCGCAACGACGAGGTGGTGATCATCGACGAGTTCACCGGTCGCATGATGCCGGGACGGCGCTATTCGGAAGGCCTGCACCAGGCGCTTGAAGCCAAGGAACACGTCAAGATCCAGGCCGAGAACGTCACCCTGGCCTCGATCACCTTCCAGAACTACTTCCGGCTCTACGACAAGCTGGCCGGCATGACCGGCACGGCGGCGACCGAAGCTTCCGAATTCGCCGACATCTACGGCCTCGACGTGGTGACCATCCCGACCAACATGCCGGTCATGCGCGACGACGACGACGACGCGGTCTTCCGCACCGCCGACGAGAAATTCTCCGCCATTGCCGACATGATCGAGGACTGCCGCAAGCGCGGCCAGCCGGTGCTGGTCGGCACCACGTCCATATCCAAGTCGGAAATGCTGGCCGAAGCGCTCATGAAGCGCGGCCTCAAGGACGCCAAAGTCCTCAACGCCCGCTATCACGAGCAGGAAGCCTTCATCGTCGCCGATGCCGGCGTCTCCGGCGCCGTCACCATCGCCACCAACATGGCCGGCCGCGGCACCGACATTCAGCTCGGCGGCAATTTCGACATGCGCATCCAGAGGGAATGCGAGGGCCTGGAAGGCGAGGAACGCGCCGCAAGGATCGAAGCGATCAAGGCCGAGATCGCCGTCGACAAGCAAAAGGTCATCGCGGCCGGCGGCTTGATGATCATCGGCACAGAGCGCCACGAAAGCCGCCGCATCGACAATCAGCTGCGCGGCCGCGCCGGCCGACAGGGCGACCCTGGCGCATCAAAATTCTTCCTGTCGCTGCAAGACGATTTGATGCGCATCTTCCCGGTCGAGGGCATGGACAGGATGCTGTCGAGCCTCGGGCTCGAACAGGGCGAGTCGATCACCCATCCCTGGGTGACCAAGGCCATCGAAAAGGCTCAGGGCAAGGTCGAGGCGCGCAATTTCGACATCCGCAAGAACATCCTCAAATACGACGACGTGATGAACGATCAGCGCAAGGTGATCTTCGAGCAGCGTCTCGAACTGATGGACGACGAGAACGTCACCGACACCGTCGCCGGCATGCGCCACGACGTCATCGACGCCCTCATGGCCAGGACCGTGCCGGAACGCGCCTATCCCGAGCAGTGGGATGCCGAGCTTCTGACCGAATTGGCCCTCGTCCATCTCGGCGTCAGGGCACCGGTCGCCGACTGGGCCAGGGAGGAAGGTATCGACGCCGAGAAGGTGCGCGAGCGCCTGATCGATCTGTCCGATCGCTACATGGCTTCCAAGGCGGCGCGCTTTTCTCCCGACCTCATGCGCCAGATCGAGAAATCGCTTCTGCTGCAATCGGTCGACAGCCTGTGGCGTGAGCACCTGATCACGCTGGATCATCTGTCCAAGGTCGTCGGCTGGCGCGGCCTCGCCCAGCGCGACCCGCTCAACGAGTACAAGCAGGAAGCCTACGAGCTGTTCCAGGCGCTGCTGACCAATTTGCGCGAAGTGGTGACCACCCAGCTCGCCCATGTCGAGATCCAGCAGCGCCCGCCCGAACCGCGCGGACCCGATCTCAGCCAGCTCGAACAGACCCATATTGATCCGACGACCGGCGAGAACGACGCCGCGACCGGCGTGACCGGCACCATGCCGCGCGCCGCGATGGCCGCGGCCGGCATGACGGCCGGGTCGGCGGGCCGCGCCGCCGACGGCACGCCGCTCGAACCGATCGATCCGGAATTGCTCAAGGGGGTCAGGCGCAACGAACCCTGCCCCTGCGGCTCGGGCAAGAAGTTCAAGCATTGCCACGGGGCGTTCTGAGTCGGGCGAAACCCGCAGCTATGCGGACGCGTCCTGTCTCGGCGCTGGAAGTTCGAAGCCTTTCACAATCAGCCACACGGCCAGAACCATTTCCTGTACGGCGATGGGCAGGGCGAGGGCAACATAGCTCGTGATCTCTCTGTCGGCGACGAGCGCAAGGACACAGGCGACAAGCATCAGCGCGATCGCCACGATGCCAGCCCCCGACAGCCAACGGGGAGCGAGGGGCACGATCAGGAACAGGGCGTAGTAAGCCAGCGCGCCGAGGCAGAAGGCGAAAACGCCGGCGAGCGAGGCGTGGGAACGGAGGCTGCGCAACGTCTCGGTAGCAAGCAGACGCGCCGCGTCGTCGCCGGTGGAATCGAGGCCGAGGCTCAGGATCGACAGCAGGATCACCACGCCGAGAATGTACATCGCCGCCTCGATGGCGCGGAAGACGACCGAAGCCGTCGCGAGCGTCGGACCGTAGCGCCTCAGCACCGGATAGAGAACGACGGCAATGCCCGCGCTGGAGAAAGCGGCGACAAGCGTCAGCAGGGCGCTCCCCGCCACATTCGGCGCTTGGGCGGCCAGGAGCGCGGCATAATCGACATCAGATGCATCCGGCAACAGCACCGAGCCGGCGATCGACGCGGTGGTCGCGGCGATGAACACAACGCCCGCTAGCCGCGCAGCGAACCGGTCGGAACGCTCAGGCGAAAACGCACCTTCAGACGCCGTCATTGCCACGCCTCCATCGCCAAGCGGCCGCCACTTGCGACCGCCTCCGTGCACTCAATAGAAGCGAGCGTGAGCGCGGGCAATGAGACAGGTTAACACGTCACGTTGGCGGGTCCCGGAATGGTACGGAGCAATTTCAGCCGACCATCTCCGCCAGCACCTCATCGAGCAGGTCGTAGCAAAGGCCCATGCCGTCGGTCATGCCAGTGTCGAGCGCCGCCTTGCGGGCGGCGGCATCGGCGTAATGAATCACCATTTTCAGGCGTGTCATGTCGCCGAGCGGCTCGAAAAGGACCTCGATCTCGGCTTCGGGCATGTCGACGTCTTCCGCACGCTCGGTATTGAGAATGCGGTGTTCCGGTTCGATGGCGTGAAACGTCGCGACGAAGCCGAATTCGGCCCCGCTGTCGTCGTTCCTCCAGCGCCAGCGATAGCCGCCACCGACCCTGAGGTCGATTTCGCACACCGTCATCGACCAGCCGGGCATGCCACCGAGCCAGCGCTTGAGAAGCTCCGGTTCGGTATAGGCCCGCCAGACCAGGGCCTTAGGCGCATTGAAGCGGCGGGTGATGACGATGTCGGTTTCGCCCGGCGTTTCGACCGTCACGGATTTATTCATGCTCATATCCTTCACCCTTTCATCCCTTTGCCGCCGCTTCGAGATCGGCCACGATCAGCTTTCGCATCTTCAGCATGGCTTCGGTCACGCGCTGGGCCTTGGCGTGGTCGGGATCGCCCATCAGTTCGATGAGGCGCCGCGGCACGATCTGCCAACTCACCCCGAACCTGTCGGTCAGCCAGCCGCACATGTCCTCGCGGCCGCCGTCGGCGAGAAGCGCCGCCCAGTAGTGGTCGACCTCGTCCTGGTCGACGCAATTGACCGACAGCGAAAAGGCCGGGCTCAACGTGTAGTGGGGGCCGCCATTGAGGAACTGCATCTGCTGTCCGGCAATCTCGGCGACCACCATGACCGGCGGCGGAGCGCCTTGCGGTGTCGGCGTCTCGGGTGTGATCATCTTCGAGTTCGCGAACAGGTCCACATAGAATCTCGCCGCAGCTTCGCCGTCGGCATGGAACCACAGGCAGGGCGTGATCTTGTTCATGTCAGGCGTCCTTTCGCCAGCCCGGGCCGGATTTGAGCTCTTCGAGCAGATCGTCGAGCCGGGCGAAATTGGCTTCGAAGATCCTGCGGTAGTTTTCGATCCAGTCTTCGGCGGCGAGCAGCCTGTCGATCTGCAACCGGCAGGGCCGGCGCTGGGCGTCGTGCGTCTTGACGATCAGCCCGGCGCGTTCGAGCACCTTGAGATGCTTGGAAACCGCCGGCTGGCTCATGGCAAAGGGGGCGGCCAGTTCGCCAACGCTCGCCTCGCCCTCGGCCAGCCGGGCCAGCATGGCCCGGCGAGTGGGATCGGCCAGGGCCGAAAAGACGGCATCGAGCGCGGCGGACGACAGCATTTCTAGAACCAGATTGTT
>JAHJQZ010000102.1 GCA_018818925.1 Alphaproteobacteria bacterium | reverse complement strand
CGCCGCCGAGGCCCAGCGGGTGTTCGAGGGCGCGGCGCGCGCCACCCTCGAACTCGACGAAAAAGCCGCCGAAGTGCTGGTCGGCGCCGCCTCCGCCGGCAGCCTGACGCTGACGCTCAGGGCAACGTCCGGGTTCGGCCAAGCCGGCACCGAGGGGCGAAGCGGCGCCGACCAGGCGATCCGCCTGACCAGCCGGTTCTGGACGGACAATTACTCTCCGGCGCTGTAGGTTTTTTGCGTTGGGGGGCAAAGGCCGGCGTTAAGCCGGGATTCATGGGGTTCGTCTATCCTCATGGCGATTACTGGTCCCCTCGGGATCGTGCGTTTCGAGTGCGTCATGCGTAAATCAGTTCAGGCCGAATCCGCGCCGCAAGGGCGCATGCCAAAAGGACGAATTGTCCGAGCCGGGCTTCTTGCCCTTGTGCTCGCGGCCTTTTGCGCCACACCCGCCGCGGCGCAGACCATCGACTACGACATCGCCACCACCTCGGCCATGCGCATCAGCCTGCCGGCCTCGCAGGCGCTGACGGTGCTGATGAGCGAGGAGATCGGCAAGGTCGTGCCGGCCGATGCCCGGATCGCCGACGCGCAGATGATCACGACCAAGTCGATCTTTCTGGTCGGTCGCGCCTTCGGCACCACCACGGTCAACATCTTCGATGCCGACGGCAAGCCGGTCGGCCTGCTTTCAGTCGAGGTCGGCGCCGATGTCAACGACATGGCCGTCTCGATCCGCCAGGCGGTGCCGTCCTCTTCGGTCAGGGTCGACAGCGTCAACGGACGGGTCAAGCTCAGCGGCACGGTTCCCGACCAGTCTTCGATGGACAAGGTGCTCGACATCGCCGGCCAATATGGCGGCCCGTCGGTCATCAATACCATGACGCTTTCCGGTGGAAGGCAGGTCAATCTCGAAGTGCGCATTCTCGAGGCGCAGCGCGCCGCCGGCCGACAGCTCGGCATCCAATGGGCCGGCAATGTCGGCGGCGTTTCGACGGACGTTGCTCGCCGTGTCGGCGGACCGGCCGAAGGCGCGACCACCTTTTCCGCCTTCATCACCGACATCATAGCGGACGGCATCGGCATCAATCTTTCCACGATGATAAACGCGCTCGAGACCAAGAACCTCGTTCGCACCCTGGCCGAGCCGAACCTGACGACGCTGTCGGGCGTCGATGCCAGCTTCCTCGCCGGCGGCGAGATCCCGGTCAGGTTCCTCGATCCGGACGGCAATGTCGTGCTCGACTACCACGAGTTCGGCGTCAAGCTGAGTTTCACGCCGGTCGTGCTCGACGACGACCGCATCCAGATTCACCTCGAACCCGAGGTCAGCGGCATCAACGGCTATACCGAGGCGGGCGATCCGATTTTCAACTCCCGCACCCTCGAAGCCACGGTTGAATTGCGCGACGGCCAGAGCTTTGCCGTTGCCGGCCTTTTGCAGAATGGCACGACGCTCAGCCAGGATCAGCTGCCCTGGCTCGGCGATGTGCCGATTCTCGGGGCGCTGTTCAAATCGTCCGAGTACCAGAAGAACGACACCGAGCTTGTGGTCATAGTCACGCCGCGATTGGTGCAGCCGAGCGCGCCGGGCGAATATGTCGCCTCGCCGCTTGACGGCACCTTGCCGGCCAACGACGTGCAGTTCTTCCTGCTCGGCCAGCTCGAGGTGACACCGAAGATGATCCACGACTTCAAGGCGGGCTCGGGCGTGATCGGACCCTATGGCTATATCATCGATCTCGGCACGGAGCCTTCGCCATGACCCCGGCCCGTTTCCTCGTCGCCCTGACGGGCGCCGGGCTGGCGCTGTCGCTCGGTGCCTGCACCTGGGACTACATGCAGCACACCGACAAGGTCGGCTATGCCGCCGGCGACGCGGTCAAGGCCAATCTCGAGGCCGAGACCATCAATCCGAACAAGAGCACGACCTACAAGAAAACGGGCCTCGGCACGAACGGCGACGTCATCCCGGCGGAAGACGGCGCCGCGGCGGCGGGCACGCCGGTCCCGCAGCCCTGAGCGAGGTCGAACCGCCGACACTAGTGCTTTGATGCCTTCTGGTTTTCCGCGCGCCCACGGTGCGCGCAATGACGGCGGAAGGGTTTCGGACAAAAGAGAAAATGCTCCAGTCGAAAACAGACGGCCTAGGCCCCAGTGCTATTGGCGGCGTCGGCGAGGAGCTGGAGATTATTGGCCACGACGATGTTGTCGGGGTCGAGGCGCTCGGCATGGCGGAAACTCGCCAGCGCCCGCTTGAGGTCGCCGCGCAGCATGTAGGAATAACCGAGGTTGTTGTGGTACTGGACCGAGGGGGTGGACAGCTTGGCCAGCGCCGCATAGGCGCGATCCGAAAGGTCGAACCTGCCGAGCCGGTCGTAAGATGCCGCCAGACCAAAATAGCCCTCGGCGTTTTCGGGCGCGAGTTCGACGGCCTTCTTGTAGTAGGCGGCCGAATGGCCGAAATCGCTGTTGCGGAAATGGCCCCTGGCCTTGACGAGCGCCACCTGCGGGGTCGTCGCGGCGCCGGCTTCGAGTTCGGCGATCGCGACCGAATTGCTGCCGAAGGCACTTGCGCCGATGCCCGATGACGAACAGCCGGACAAAGGCAGCGCAAGCGCCGCAAAAAGGACCAGCCCCAATCCGAATTGCCCAGGCCGTGACGTCTTCATGATCGCTTGCCCCACCCGGCCAATATGGACCGGAACGATTTGCATGGCAGAAGTCTAGTCCCGGGGCAGACTCCCGCAGGTAAACGCGTGCGGGATTCGGACGGGATGCTTAATCATCGGTTTAAAATACTTGCCGGTTCGGCAACTAATCCCCGCGCGCAGGCCAAAGCGCATATTCCTTGCGACGATTTCGCGAGGAGACCGACATGACCGACCGCTTTTCCAACCGGGCCGCCAGCCTTGAAGGCCCGGCGATCCATGGCTTTGCCGTCACGCCGAGTGACGCAACGCCGCTCGCCGAGACTACGCGGGCGCTCTATGTCGGTACGGCCGGCAATGTCTCACTCACCTTCGCCTCGGGTGCCTCGGCCACCTTCACCGGCCTTGCCGCCGGCAGCATCCTGCCGGTGCGCGCCGTGAGCGTGCTGGCGACCGGCACGACGGCATCCGGTCTCGTCGCCCTGGTTTGAGCTGGGTTCACCCTATCCTGCAAGGAGCCTGCCGCAAATGGCCACTTCCCTGGGCATCGGGCTGACGCTGTCTTCGCCGGGCCAACCGTTCTGGCCGTCGCAACTGCCGCGCATCGGCGGCGCACTGCCGGACTTATACCTCAACACCGACGCGGCCCGGTTCGCCCGCCTCGAAGCGGGCAAGCACATCGCGCTTTCCGCGTCGCAACTGGCGGCCCGGATCAGTTCGACCGGCCCGGCTCAGGTCATCGCGGACGGGATCGGAGGGGACACCAACCTGTCCATCTCCGAAAATGGCCTGCCCATGAGCTTTGCCGGGTTGCAGGCGCACCCGACGGTGACGCGGCTCCACGGCGTCTTTCCGGCCAATGGCACGGACAATGGCGCGATCAGCGGCCCGCTCGCAACGGAAGGCATCTTCAGTCCGTGGCGCATCGTCTCGGACGGCGCGATCTGGCACCGGCGGCGCTCGACAGCCTTCAGCACCGTCGCCGGGACGCCCATGGGCTTTGCGGTGCTGTGGCGGGCCGGGCAGGGCAATCACGGCCGGATCACCTTCTACAACACCGCCGCCGGCACAACGACGATCAGCGACGGCGCCATTGGCGCGATAGCGACGTCGGGTGCCGATTTCGGTCCGGTCACGAACCTGTCGCAGACGCAATTCACCGATGGCAACTGGCTGGTGACGGGCGTGTTCACCCCGAACGCCACCCTGTCCGGCGCCGCCGAGCTGCGGATAGGCCCGGACGGCGCCACCGCCGGCGACTACGTGGACGTGCTTTGCGCCCAGGTCACCAACACGCCCTATTCCTATGCCGACTGGATCATCGGCGGAACCGGCGCCGCAACCCTTGCAGCAAACCGCACGACGCTCGGGTTCGGGGGCGGCGCCTTCGCCTTCGTCGCCGAGATCAACCTGAAGGGCCTGACGCCCGGCTCGTCCGTGCGCCTGCTCGACTGGAACGACGGATCGGCCACCAATCGGATCAGTCTCGCGAAGGGCGGCGCCGATGTCTTTTCGATGCAACTCGCTCGCGGCGGCTATATCGGGCAGGCGGCGGCGGGCTCCTATGCCGGCGCCGGCGTGATGACGTACTACGGCGTGGCGGCCGACAACTATGTCCGGCTCGGCTCGACCGATGTCGCCGACAGTCCGGTCAATGCCGGTCTCGGCGCCATGCCGACGATCAACACGCTGGCATTCGACGGGGTCGGCTACGACAATTCGACCGACCGGGCCTACAAGTACCTGAAGCGGTTCTGCCAATGGCCGCTGTCCGCCGGCTCGGACGCCGTGTTCAATGCAGCCAAGGCGATCGCACAGGACTGGGCGGCCTGAAGCCCGCCAACACCCGCACACGCCGGCTTACTCCTTGGCGAGGGCCGGCTCGAGCGCGCTCCACAAATCCTCGACGGTGTCGGCAAACAGCACCAGCCGGTCGGAATCGGCCAGGGAATGGGTGACGACGTCGACGAAAAAGCCGCGCAGTGCCTCGTAGGCGCGGTTGCGGTTGAGCAGCGCGATCGGCTTGCCGCTGGCGCCGCCGCCGCCGGCCAGCCAGACATTGAACATGGCACGCACCGCCGGCATCCCGGCCGGCAGACCGACGATGGCGTCGGCCAGTTCGGCCATGCGCTCGAAACGCTGCTCCTCCTCGGGCCACCGCTCGACAGTGCAGCCCCGAGCGAGGGTCGCGGTGTCGTCGCCGTCCGATAGAAGTGTCACGGCTCCACCCGCCGCCAGCGCCGCCTTGACCAGCGGCCGGCAATAAACGCCGTCTTCGAGAAGACAGACAATATGAACGTCCTTGCGCGCGAACAGCGTGCCGGCGGCGGTCAGCACCTTGGCATAGCTGGCGTCGCCGGGCAGCGCCGTCGCGGCGAAAACCGCCAGCGTGCTGCCGGTATCGGCATCAGGGCCGGCTTCGGTCACCTTCCGCGCCTTACCGAACCGAGGATGCCGCGCATCAGCGAGCGGCCGAGCTCGCGCGCCATGGTGCGGGCGAGGCTCTTGAACGCTGCCTCGGCGGGCGTTTCACGGCTCGACCGGCGCGGCATCGGCGGGAGACCATTCGGCTGCCGCGGCGCCGCCTGTTCCGCGGCCCCGGCCAGGCGTTCGGCGCGCTTTTTTAGAATTTCGAAGGCGGAGTCGCGATCGACGAGCTTGTCGTAAACCCCGGAAACGGGACTGTTGGCGATGATCGCGTCACGCTCGGCCGGGGTGATCGGCGCCATGCGCGACGACGGCGGTCGCATCAGGGTGCGCCCGACGACGGACGGCACGCCCTTTTGCTCGAGCGTCGAGACCAGCGCCTCGCCGACGCCGAGCTGGGTGATCGCCTCGACGGTGTCGAAATCGGGATTGGCCCGGAAGGTTTCGGCGGCGGCGCGCACCGCCTTCTGTTCGCGCGGTGTATAGGCCCTCAACGCATGCTGGACGCGGTTGCCGAGCTGGGCCAGCACCTCCTCGGGAATATCGGCGGGATTCTGGGTGACGAAGTAAACGCCGACACCCTTCGAACGGACGAGCTTGACCACTTGTTCGACCTTGTCGAGCAGCACCTTGGGCGCCTCGTCGAACAGAAGGTGGGCTTCGTCGAAAAAGAACACGAGGCGTGGTTTGTCGGGATTGCCGATCTCGGGCAGTTCCTCGAACAATTCAGACAAGAGCCAAAGCAGGAAAGTCGCATAGAGCCGCGGCGCCTGCATCAGCCTGTCGGCGGCAAGGACCGAGACATAGCCTCGTCCGTCGGCGTCGGTACGCATCATGTCGGCGATGTCGAGGGCGCGCTCGCCGAAGAAATTGTCGCCGCCCTGCTCTTCGAGCACGAGAAGCGCGCGCTGGATGGTGCCGATCGAGGCCGAGGACACACGGCCATAGATTGTCGACAGTTCCTTGTCGCGCTCGTCCATGTGGATGAGCAGGGCCCTCAGATCCTTGAGATCGAGCAGCGCCAGACCTTCGTCGTCGGCGAGCCTGAACGCGACGTTGAGGACACCTTCCTGAGTGTCGTTGAGCCCAAGCATGCGCGCCAGCAGGAGCGGCCCCATCTCGGTGACGGTGGTGCGGATCGGATGGCCCTGTTCGCCGTACAGATCCCAAAAGATCGTCGGGAAGGGTTCGAAGTCATAATCGTCGAAGCCGATGGATTCGGCACGGGCGGCAAGGAAATCCTGGGGCTCGCCCTTCATCGAAATGCCGCTGAGGTCGCCCTTGATATCGGCGCAGAACACCGGCACGCCGGCCCGCGAAAACCCCTCGGCCATGATTTGCAGGCTGATCGTCTTGCCGGTGCCGGTAGCGCCGGTTACGAGGCCATGCCTGTTGGCATAGTTCAGCGCGAGATATTCCGGCCTCGTGGAGGTGCCGAGATAGACGGCGTCGTCGATGAGCATTGATATCCGCCTTGAACGATGAAATGCGGTTATAGCCCCCGGCGCGACGGCGAAACAAGTTGGACACGTCGGGCTTTCACCGCTGGAGTCAGTGGTTTGCCCGGATTGGTGCCCTTGGCATCCGCTTCCGGCGCGCCTATCTGATCCGCATCGGCAACAGGGGCGGAATATGCTGACATCGACCACCGACACTCTGCAGGGTTTCGAGGTCACCGACTATCTCGGGATCGTCACCGGCGAAACCATTTCCGGTGCCAATATCATCCGCGACGTCATGGCGACGGTGACCGACTATGTCGGCGGGCGCTCGGCGGCCTATGAGGAAATCCTCGAACAGGCGCGCGAAAGCTCCCTTGTCGAGATGGTTGACAGGGCGCGCTTGAAGGGCGCCGACGCGGTGATCGGGGTTTCGCTCGACTACGAGGTGGTCGGCAGTCGCGGCGCCATGCTGCTGGTAACGGCGGCCGGCACCGCCGTGCGCATAAGGAAAATTGGCTGAACGGACGGCGCGTTCACCACCTTTTCCGATCGCGTTCGCCTCGAAGGCCCGGGCACGGTATTTTGCCCGCATGACAGAACGCACGCTAACAATGACCGGTATTGGCCGCAGAAACTTTCTCGCCCTTGCTGGCGGACTGGCGCTTGTCGCCGCCGCGACGCCGACGCGGGCCGCCGAAATCGATGCGGGCGCCTACGGCATCGTTCCGAACAGCACGGCCGACCAGACCGACGCCCTGCAGGCCGGCATCGATGCCACCGCCGTCGAGGGCAAGCCGCTCATGCTCGAGGCGGGGCGCTACCAGGTCCGGCAGCTCTCCTTGCGGAGCGGTGTCGTGATCGAGGGCGTCGGCGGCGCCACGGTTTTGGTGGCGCAGACGAGCGAGCCGGTGCTTTACGGCGACGGAATCGAGAATGTGCGCCTCGCCGGGCTCGCCGTGGACGGCCAGGGCGGCGGCAGCGCCGACGGCTTTTCCGGCCTCTTGCGCATCATGGATTGCGGCAATCTCGACATCGAAAGCTGCCTTTTTGCCAATGGCAGCGGCAATGGGGTGTTCCTTTCGGCGTGCTCGGGCCGCATCGCCAATTGCACCGCGACCGGCTTCGGCCAGACCGCGCTTTTCGCCAATGACAGCAAGGGCCTCGTCATTACCGGCAACCGCATCGCCGATTGCGGCAATGGCGGCATCCGCGTTTTCCGCGGCGTGCCCGGCGAGGATGGCACCATCGTCACCGAGAACGTGATTTCCGACATCCGCTCCGGCTCCGGCAATGGCCAGAACGGCAATGCCATCAACGTGTTTCGCGCCGACGGCGTCATCGTGGCCAACAATGTGGCGTCAGATGTCGATTTTTCGGCCGTTCGCCTCAACTCGACGAAGAACTGCGTCGTCCGGGGCAATGTCGCGTCGCTGTCCCGCGAGGTGGCGATTTTTTCCGAATTCGCCTTTTCCGGCTCGATCATCGCCGAGAACATCATCGACGGTGCCGCGACCGGCATCTCGATCACCAATTTCAACGATGGCGGGCGCCTGGCCGTGTGCCAGGGCAATATCGTGCGCAACATCTATCCGGCCTCGCCGACCAATCCGGACACGCGCCCCGTCGGCATCTTCGCCGAAGCCGATACGGCGATCATCGGCAATGTCGTCGAGGCCGTGCCGGGCATCGGCATCGCCGCCGGCTGGGGGCAATATCTTCGCGACGTGCTGATCTCCGGCAACGTCATCCGCGAGACCGAATATGCCGTCGCCGTCAGCGTCGCGCCGGGCGCCGGCACCGCCCGCGTCGCCAACAATCTGATTTCCGGTGCCCGGACGCGCGCCATATCCGGCTTCGCCTGGGCCGAACCGCAGGGCGGCGACCTGAGCGCCGATCCCGCTCAGTTCGAGACGGTGGCGGTCGAGGGCAATACCATCAGCTGAGCTTTTGATAGGCGTTTGCGGCGCCGCGCGTGCCGCCGGTCTCGATGCCGCGCCAGTTGACGACCGGCTTGTCGGCCCATTTCGCCAGCACGGCGCGCTCGGCCTTTGTGGGTTCGGCAATGGCAAGGAGCAGGTTGGCGATCGCACATTCGGCCGCCGGCATGGAGCCGTCGTCGATCTTGAGGGCGAAGCCGATCCCCCTGTCGATCACCGCGCCGCAATAGACCCCCTCGGCGCCGATCTTGAGCATCAACCGGCCGCCGAAAGCCGCCATCGCCTCGCTGTCGAGCGCGCCGGTGCCGCGGATGAGGTACGGGTGGGAGGTGGCGGCAGAAAAGATGCGCTTTGAGGCCAGAGCCAGATCCTCGGGCAACCCCTCCCCGGTCGCCATGCGGGCAAAGCCGGAGGCGAAGGCGGTCAGTGGCGCCGCCCAGGTCGGGATCGAACAGCCGTCCGTGCCGCAGGCTTCGGTCGTGAGATTGGTGCCGATCACCTCCTCGACGCAGGCGCGCACCAATTGCTGCACGGGGTGCTCGCGGTTGACATAGGCTTTTGTCGGAACACCGAGCGCCAACGCGTCAGCCAGCATGCCGGCATGCTTTCCCGAACAATTGTTGTGGAGCGCGGACGGCGCCGCGCCACTATCGGCGAGCGCCTTGCGGGCGGCGGGGGAACTTGGCGAATGGGCGCCGCATTCGAGATCGGCTTCACCAAGACCGATCCGCGCCAGTGTTCGCGTGACCCCCGCGATATGCTCCACCTCGCCGAGATGGGAGGCGCAGGCAAGGGCGATGGCCTCGTCGCCGAGCCCGAATCTGTCGACGGCCCCGGAACGAAAAAGGGCCAGCGCCTGCATGGACTTGATGGCGGAGCGCGGCAGGACGGGATGGCTCGCGTCGCCGACACCGGCAAGGACGGAGCCCGCGGCATCGCAGACCGCGTAGCTGCCGCGATGCACGGTTTCGACCCAATTGCCGCGCCGGGTTTCGACAAGAACTGGATTCAACAAAAAGCTCCCGATTTGCGACCGACAGATGCGGCCAAACCGGGAGCGAGTCAATCGGGAGGTCAAGCGGAAAGGATCAGAGGTCGCCCATCTCGTCGGGATCGACGGGCGTGAGGTAGCGCGAATTCACCCAGCCGGCGACATCGCCGCGTTCGACGCGGCACCAGTCGGTGGCATTGTCGACGAGGATGCAGCGCTCGACCCAGACAAAGGTCTCGGGATCGAGATACCCGACCTTTTGCGAGTAGTGCGCCGGCCACAGGCGGACGTTCAGCACGTCCCACTCGGCAACGCCGCTGACACGGGCCGTCATGTCGACCGGATAGCCGGCCGCAAATGTCGGCGTGACGGCGAAGGCGGCGGCGACAACGATCAGAATTCCGGCAAAGGCGGCGATGACGAGGTTTTCGTAGTGGCGGGTCATATCGGTCTCGCATGGTTCGGGTTCGAACATGGGACCGACAGTGACCCGCGCGGCTTGAACCCACGCTGAGATAGGCGTTCAGATTGGGTTCAGGCCGCCAACCGGCCTGGAACCCCACTGTTTGCGGCTCGGCTAGTTCTCATGGCCGTAATAGTAATAGTACTTGTTGGCGTAGCGGTCGCGCGCGCCCTGCTGCTGGTTGAGCACGGTCAGGGTCGGCGTGTTCGGCTTGGCGCCGAGCCGCAGGGTCTGGACCGCCTGCCGCACGATCGACTGCGTTGTCGCGCCCCACTGCACGACCAGCGCGATGCAGTCGGCATAATGGGCGAGATAGACGCCGTCGACGACCGGCACGAGCGGCGGCGAATCGAGCACGACGACATCGAAGATCGAGCGCGCCTTTTCGATCAGTTCGGCCAGAAGCGGACTCGATACGATCTGATCGGTCGGAATCTTGCTCGAACGGCCCGACACGATCGCGGAAAGCGGCGAATGGGAATCCTGACCAATGGCCTGCAACAGACCTTCGGAATCACCGCCGTCGCGGATGTATTCGACAAGCCCACCCTGTGGCTCGATGCCAAGATAGGTGTGAACCGACGGTTTTCTGAGGTCGCAGTCGATCAACAGGGTCTTGTGGCCGGCCAGGGCATAGGCGCGGGCCAGGGACAGAGCGGTCGAGGACTTGCCCTCGCGCGGCACCGCCGAAGTCACAAGGATCGTCCTGCCCTTGGTCGCCTTGTCGTCGCCTTTGAAATCGAGCTGGTTGAGGGCGATGTCGATATTGGCCCTGAGGCGCCTTATGGCTTCGGCATAGGTCGACATCGGCGCCAGATACATGAGGTCGGCGGGAGATCGTATCTCCCCCTTTTCGATGTTCTTCAGCGTCAGGGGATGCATCGGGATCACAGCCGCCACTTCGAGATGCAAAAGACCTTCGACCTGTGCATCGGTGGTGAAGCCGCCGACATAGTTCTCCCACAGGAAGGCGAGGCCGATTCCGAGCCCGAGTCCGGCGATGCCGGCCAGGATCAGGATGAGGCGGCTGTTTGGGAAAGACGGCGAGGACGGCGACAGAGCCTGCGAAACCAGGCGACTGTCCGCCACCTGGACGTCGGACTGGGCATCGAGGTCGCGTACGCGGCCAAGAAGCGTCTGGTATTGCTGGCGGGCTATCTCGGCGTCCTGCTGCAGCCCATAGATCTGGGTGAGAACCGTCGACGGGAGGTCGCTGGCGAGGACCGAGCTTCTCAGCTGCTGCCTGAGGGTCGTTGCGGACTGCTCGCTCGTTATGACGTCCTGCCGGATGGTTTTGAGCCTGGTCTGCGAATAGCCGACGATTTCTGTGTTGAGCCTATCGAGCTCGGCCCTGAGATCGATCTGCTGCTGCGATCCAGATTCCGCCTGTTCGAGCTGGCCGACCAGTTCGTCGCGCTGACTGGCGAGTTCGGCGAGCGCCTGGTCCTGCAGACTGTCGGCCAGCGAGGTCCAGTCGCTGCTGCCGATGGATTGCTGAATCTGTTCGGCCAGGGCTGACTGCTGCTCGCGCTCCCTTATGGCATCGCCGAGTTCGTCGCGCAGCAGGGCAATGTCGGCGCGCCCGGCGTCGCGCGCCAGCGCATCGATATTGTTGCTGATGTAGTCGTCGAAGGACTGCTCGGCCGATGCCACCTCATTGCTAGCGGAATTCAGCCGGCCTTTGAGCACGTCCCGGGCCATCAGCGTGTTCTCGACCTTGGCCGAGACCTGGGAGGAGATATAGGCCGAGGCGACGGCATTGGCGATTTGTGCCGATTTTTCCGGATCGGCACTGGTTGCCGATATCTCGATCAAAAAGGTCAGCCCCAGGCGCCGGACCGAAACCGCGCCGGCGAGCTTGTCCATGACCTGGTTCAGCGCCTCGGTGCCCGAGGGCAGCTCGGTCCGCGCCACGCCGATCCACGTCATGAGCCGGTCGGTCATCCCCAGTTTGACGCCGAATTCCTCGTCGTTGACCAAGGACAAGGATGAAACGACGTCGAGCAGGACCTTCTGGGACTTGGCGATTTCGACTTCGCTGTCCACTTTCGAGGACGCCGTGCTCGCCGATGACGCATCGACGCTGGGATCGAGAAGGTCGCGGCCCGCGACATCGACATAGATCTGGGCGGTGGCCGTGAATCTTGGTGTCAGTGCAAATGTCGTGATCAGCGCCACGCCCACGACGACCGCGAACGTCACGGCAATCATGCGCCAGCGCCGCCTCAGCGTCGATACAAGCGCCTTCAGATCAAGTTCGTTCTCTTCCATGTTCGGTCCTAATCAACTTCCAATAGGCAAAGTCACGAGGCGCTTGAAATCAAGCCGTCAAAGTGTCCAGCAACAAAGCGCGCCGCAGAAAGGGGGCCACCCGCGAATGCACCAGTATCGAGATTAATGCGCAAAGGAGAAACAAAGACGTCTTTCACGGGCGTATGACCGTGAACGACAACATAACCCGACATTTCGCCATTGTCTGCGTCCGTTTCCGGTCCGGGCCGCGTCCATAAAAGATCGCGTTCGGTCTGCTCCGACAAGGAACAACTCCGGTCGATGGCGGCGTGAACGCAAACCAATTTTCCAAAACGGACGAGGTGCGGACGCTCGGCGACGAAACTCATGTGCTCGGCCGGGATGAAGGTCTGGAGCTGGTAGTGGATCAGCTTGGATTTGACCCGCTCGATCTGCCAGCGCCCGGTATCGATGCCATAGGACATCAGGGTTTCCGCGCCGCCGAAGGAGAGCCAGGTGTGGCTGTGGCTCGGCCGGTCGAAGAACGACGCCATCATGGCTTCGTGATTGCCGGAAAGGACAAAACGATCGATGCCGTGCGGCGGCGCGGCCAGAAGATGCTCGATCACTGCCCGCGAGTCCGGGCCGCGGTCGACCACATCGCCGAGAACGACGATGACGGCGCCCCGCGAACGCCGCTCGGCATCGGCGACGATCGCCGCCTCGATCCGGCTGTACTTGTCATGGCAGCCGTGGATGTCTCCGACCGCGTAGAGCAGATCCGGCGCCCGATCGCGTTCGATCAGCCGGATCGCATCCTGACCGGGCGGGCGTTCCCCGCGCCTGAAGATGGAGCCTAGACTCATTGGAACCGGCGCGCCTCGGTCGCCGCCATGCCCAACCCCAGAAGGAAGGCGTAGAGTATGGCCACGGCGTGAATTTCCAGGCTGAAATCGACGAAAGCGTGCAAACCGAGCTGCGCGGTCGCGCCAAGCCCGACCGCCGCTCCAAGTCTTGGCAGAATGCCGGCGCCGAGCGCGCCGAACATGCGCCGGCACAGCCAGGCGACGATGGCGATCGCCACAAGTCCCATCCCGAGGCCCAGTTCCGCAAATAGCGTCAGATAGGTGTTATGCGCCTTGTCCCAGACGAGGTCGGGACTGACCGGCAGGCCATGCACCAATGGGAAGGCCGCCTCGAAACCACCGGCGCCGAAGCCGGTCATCGGCCGCAGCAGCACCAGATCCCACACCTGCGCGTAGAGCTCGGTCCTGACGTCGAGGCTGGATTGGGTCGAGCCCAGCCGCTCCAGCACGCCCTGCCCATACATCAACGCAAGCGCGCCGAAGCCAAAAGCAATGACGACCGCGGTGCCGACCCGCAGACGGGCGCCCCTTCGCGACTGAAATGCATAGAGCGTCGCCGCCAGCAAGGCGCCGAACAGGCTGGAGAACAGACCCATGCGCGAATGGGTGGCCAAAAGCGCTGCGAGCAGCAGCGCCGCCAGCAGGCCATGCATCGCGGCGGCGCGCAGGTCCGGGCGTTGCCCTTCGCGCGCGACTCCGAACAGCGCCAACGCCACAAGGCCGGTGTTTATGACAAGCCCTAGCCCCAGAAAACTGGCGAAGCTGTTGCGGTTCACAAAGGTTCCAGCGGCATCCCCGACATAGAACTGGCGCGGCATGCCGAGCAGGGCGTTGTCCTGCACGGCGAGGACGAAGAGGGCGTAAAGCCCGAACGCCGCAACCATGTAGCCGGTGTATTCGTAAAGCCGTTTGGCGCGGCCCGGCCTTTGTCCGATCTGGAAGGCGAGGATGAAGACCACGCCGTAGGCGAGATAGTTTAAAAGCATAAGCAATGTCTGTCCGGGCACAACACTGATCGTGTCGCCGAAAGCGGCAATGCCGCTTTGTCCGTCGGACACAAGCTGGCCCAGCGGCAGGAGCTGCACGGAATGCCAGACCGCAACCGCGACAAAGCCGATGGGCAAAAGCCTGTCCGCCGGCAGGAAGCGGGCGCGTTCGTCCTTGTCGAAGACCCGCGTGATCGCCTGGACGAGAAAGACAAGGAAGATGAGCATGTCGGTGATCGCCCACAAGCCCGGCCGGTTGGAACCAAGGGGGATCGGGACGAGGGTCAGGACGGCGACCAGTGCCAGGGCGATGACGTCGTTGCGCCGCAATCTGCTCGTCGCGATCATGGCCGGGTCGCCTCCTCTGGTTTCGCCTTCGCCGAAAGCAGGGAGCCGCCGCGTCCCGCCGCCTTCGAGGCAACGGCATCCGCATGGTCCGCGCTTCGCAGCGGCATCGAATTGGCCATTTTGTGGTCCCACTCCGTTGAGCGACGCCCCGGCCTCATAACATGGCCATCCCTGCCCCACCAGAGCGCCGACCGGGAACCTGCCCTGCGCCGCCAACCCCGGCCCTTGCCAGCCGCATGCACCCGACCCGACGCGATTCGGCCACGTCAACTGCCGATGATGTTTCGCACCGTATGCACGAATTTGTTCTGCACTTCGGCGGGCAGTTTTTCCGCCTCCGCGGCGATCAGTTCCCTCAGGCTCTCGTTCCTGACGTAAAGACCGGCGATCGACCTGATGCCGATCGGGCTGGCCAGCAAAAGTGCGATATCGGCCTGCCGCGCCACGAGCGTCGCCGCGTCGAGACGGTCTTCATGTCCCGCATAAAGGCGCAGGCGCTCGACCGAAACCCATTGTTCCGCCGGCGCGCCGCGCTGCGAAACGACAAGCATGCGGTTGAAGCGGTCCCAATCGTCGCCAATCACGGCCAAACGGGCCAGCACAAGCGCGGCGAAACCGTAATTGGGATTGGACCGCAAGGCCGCCTCGGCGGCCTCCGCGCAGGTCGCCGCCATGTCGGCGAGAACAGCCTTGGTCTGAAGCCTGCCGTAGATGCCGTCCGCCATGGCCATGCAATCGAGAAGGTTTTGCCTCTCGCCGGAATAGGAAAGCGGGGCGGGAAGAACGCCATCCACCGCCATCTCGAAACGAACGATTTCATCGTGATGGCGCGCGCCGTTGGCCCCGAGTTCCCGAATCGCGACCAGAAAGGCCGCGCCGAGCAAAACCAGGGCAAGCGCCACCCAGGCCAGCTTCCCCAAGAGATCGGGCCTGACATCAACACGCCAACGCGACACTCTTCAACTCCTCCCCTCGCCTTCGATATGGCTTATCTAGCGGAGAAATGCGCTTATCGTAAATTCCGCTACCTTGTCGCGGCAAAAGTGCCTGTCTTCACGGAGATTCGTTCGTTCACGGCTTTGTGAACGGCGGCTGGGAACCGGGATTCATGGCGGGAAACGACGCTCGCGGCCACTTGTGAGATGGGAGATAGCGGGGTGCGACATTGACGCACACGGAACGATGAATTAATGAAGGCGTAACTACGCATTTTTGGAGCGCTATTATGAAACATTTTCTCCTCGCGGCCATTTCCGCCCTCATTCTCGCCGTCGGTGCGCCGACAGCCGCATTCGCCCAGACGATTGATCCGGCAACCGACACCGTCACCCAGGATCAGGTGATCACCGCCTGCTCGGCCGACGACAACGCGACAGAGTGTATCGCCCTGACCCAACGGCTCGTCGCCAAGATCAAGGTAACCGGTGGTGACGCTGCCGCCCAGCGCCAACTGCTCAATACGCTCGTGGTTGCGCTTGCCCAGACCGATGGCCCCGTCGCTCAGCTCGCCGCTGCCATTGACACCATCGCCACGGACGCACCCGAATTGGTCAATACCGATGCCGTCGCCGGTATCGCAGACGGCCTTGTCACCGGAGACACCGACACCGTCACGGCATCCATCAATCAGCTCGCCAGCCCGAACTGACCAGTTCGCGACGGGCGCGAGGAAGGCGTTCCGAATCAGCCTGCGTGAACAGAGTTGCGAGAAAAGGGCGCCCTGCGGCGCCCTTTTTGTTTGTCCGGAGATCGAACCAAACCGCGCGAGCCGGTCGCGGGGTGGATTGTGGGATTTGTCTAAAACTTTATTGAAATTCGCCGGCAATTCTCAAGTCAAGGCCGTCATGATCGCCCCATAACGAATGAAATCCGCAAGGGATCGCGACCATGAATAAGGTATTGCTCATCATCGCTGCCGCGTTGGGCAGCCTTCTCGTGACGGCCACGACCGTCCAGCCGGCAACGGCCGGGGCACCGATGGGTTACCTGTTGATGTGCCTGGAGCACCCCAACGAGTGCAAGGCCGGTGGCGCGTCGACCGTGACGGCTTCCGACAAGGTATTAAGCACCATCAAGAAGGTGAACGCCTCGGTGAACAGCCGCATCCGTCCGAAGGCGGACGGAAAGGTCGACATCTGGTCGGTGAATGCCTCCGCCGGGGATTGCGAGGATTTCGTGCTGGCCAAGCGCAAGGCCCTGATCCGCGCCGGCATTCCCGCCGCCTCTCTGAGGATCGCCGCGGTGAAGACCCGCAAGGGCGAAGGCCACGCCATCCTGATCGTCAACACCTCGCGCGGCAAGATCGTGCTCGACAACCTGACGCCGACAATCAAGCCCCTGGCGCAAACCGGCTACAGGATCGTCTCGGTGCAGTCGGCCAACCCCTACAAGTGGTCGTGACGCCGATCGAACCACCTGCCCTCTGAATCGCCAAAGCCGGCCTCAAGGCCGGCTTTGTTTTCTCACTCCGCGGAATGGCGGCGGCTCGGTCAGGTCCGGGTCATCGATTCCGAAGCCGCCAACGCCTCTTCGACCAGAAGCTTCCGCTCCTTTGAATCGAACCAATCGTCGAGCGGTTCCGACAATCCTTCGGTCCAGGCGTTCACCTGTTCCAGCCGGTGCAGAATTCCTTCGATGTCAAGCCTCAGCACGTCGCCGGAGGCAATCTCGCGGACGATGGTCGCGAGTTCGGCCAGCGAATCGAGCCGATAGGTGCGCGCCGACTGGCCCTCGGGCCAGATCGCGCCTTCCGCCATGATCAGGTAGCGGAGGTTGACGGTGTAATAGTAGAGCTCAGCGGTCAGGTCTCGGCGCAGGACATCGACCAGGTCGGCCGACGGCCCGACGTCTCCTAGTTCCAGCACCGTAGCGCGCATCCGGTCCCGCACCTCGTCCTGCAGCATGGCGCCAAAGCGCAGCCGCAAAAGCATCAGATCTGCGGTCCGGTCGAGGAATTCGGAAGCTGACACTTCCGGCAGAACCTCGCCCATGGACGGCGTCGCCGGCATGTCGGCGGCGCGCGCCACAGTCGCTCCGGCAACAGGCATGGCCAGGGCGGCAAGGGCAAAAAGGCCGGCACGAAGAGATCTGGAAACGCAAAACATGAGCCATCCTCGGTTTGGAGCCAAGTATATCGCCGAAGCCACGCCGGCCAAGAACAGGCTTAATTAATGGTGAATGCGCCAATTTCGCTGGCGAGACATGCCCGCACGACATGGTGGCAATGCATCGCGAGCGGTTGCCCCGCAGCATCAATGATGCTTTGGTGGCATCGTTATCGGCTGAAGGGTCGCAGCAACCAATTGCCACGCTAAGAATTGCATCAACGCCTTTTTTGTCATAGTCACGAGCCCGCAAGCGTTTAGGGCTTCGTCAGACACTTTCGCATTTACCAGTTTCCGCATTCGCAGGCCGCAGATTTGATAGAAATTGCCACCCTGGCCGACATAGCCTGCGCAGCAGGCGAGAAGATTCTCGAAATCTACGGCACCGACTTTGCTGTCGCGACAAAGGCCGATCTTTCGCCCGTTACGCTCGCCGACACGGCGGCGGAGGCGATCATCACTTCAAAGCTGAACAAGGCGTTTCCCGGCATTCCGGTGGTCGCCGAGGAAGCGGTCTCGGCCGGGAATGTGCCCGAAACCACGGCGCGCTTCTTTTTGGTCGATCCGCTGGATGGTTCGAAGGAATTCATCGCCCGGAACGGCGAGTTCACTGTCAACATCGCCTTGATCGACAAGGGCGTTCCGGTCGCCGGCGTTGTTTATGCGCCTGCCATAGGGCGCATCTGGTGGGGCATCGACGGCACGGGCAGCAGCTCGGCAAGCGTCGTCGACGGCAATTCGACCGTCGCGCGCATCGTCGAGCCGACACCGATCGCGGTGCGTCCGGCCGGCATCGGCCTTTGCGCCGTCGGTTCCCGCTCGCATGGCAGCGGCGAAGGCGATCCGCGCCTTTCGCCCTTCGCCATAAACGAGTTCAGAAGCGCCGGGTCCTCGCTGAAATTCTGCCTTCTCGCTGAAGGCGGGGCTGACATCTATCCGCGTTTCGGCCGCACGATGGAATGGGACACCGCGGCGGGCGACGCCATCCTTCGGGCGGCGGGCGGACGCGTGACCTGTGTTGACGGCACGCCCCTGCGCTATGGCAAGCGCAACCAGTCCGGGGACAGCGACTTCGCCAATCCGTTCTTTTTCGCCTTCGGCGACCCCCGCCTTTCCGATCTCATCGCCAATCCCGACCAAAGGGCATCATGACCGGCAGTACGTCCACCCATTTGCAGGCGCTCGAAGCTGAAAGCATCGAGATCTTCCGCGAAGTCGCCGCGTCGTTCGAGCGGCCTGTGCTGATGTATTCGATCGGCAAGGATTCGAGCGTTTTGCTGCACCTGGCGCGCAAGGCGTTCTATCCCTCGCGCATCCCCTTCCCGGTCCTGCATATCGATACGACCTGGAAGTTTTCCGAAATGATCGCCTTCCGCGACAAGACCGCGAAGGAATTCGATCTCGACCTGATCGTCCATACCAATCCCGACGGTTTGAGGGACAATATCAATCCCTTCGATCATGGCTCGGCCCGCTATACCGACATCATGAAGACCCAGGCGCTGCGGCAGGCCCTCGGCGCCGGCAAGTATGACGCCGCCATTGGCGGAGCGCGGCGCGACGAGGAAAAATCGCGCGCCAAGGAACGGATCTTTTCCCACCGCAACGCCAGTTTCGCCTGGGATCCGAAGAACCAGCGGCCCGAGCTCTGGCGGGTGTTCAACACAAGGCTCAATCCCGGCGAAAGCATGCGCGTCTTCCCGCTCTCCAACTGGACCGAGCGAGACATCTGGACCTACATCTATGCCGAGAACATCCCGATCGTGCCGCTCTATTTCGCTAAAAGGCGCCCGGTGGTCGACCGCTCCGGCACGTTGATCATGATCGACGACGACCGTTTCCGGCTCGACCCGGGCGAGATGCCGCGCGAGGAAATGGTCAGGTTCCGTACCCTTGGCTGCTATCCGCTGACCGGCGCCATTCGGTCTCACGCCGACACGCTCCCCGGCATCATCATGGAAATGCAGGCCTCCCGCACCTCGGAGCGCGATGGGCGCCTCATCGACAGCGACCAGTCCGCCTCGATGGAAAAAAAGAAGCAGGAAGGCTATTTCTGACATGACCCGCCACGAAACAGCCCCGCTCGAAGCGGCCGACCTCACCGGCTGGCTCGACCAGCAGACCAACAAATCCATACTCAGGTTCCTGACCTGCGGTTCGGTCGACGACGGCAAGTCCACCCTGATCGGCCGTCTGCTCTATGACAGCCAGCTCATTCTCGACGACCAGCTGGCGACGCTCAAGGCGGACAGCCGCAACCGCGCCACCGGCTCGGCCGGCATCGATTTTTCTCTTCTGGTCGACGGTCTCGCCGCCGAACGCGAACAGGGCATCACCATCGATGTCGCCTATCGCTTCTTTTCGACGGAAAAGCGCAAGTTCATCGTCGCCGACACGCCCGGCCACGAGCAGTACACGCGCAACATGGCGACAGGCGCCTCGAATGCCGAACTCGCCATTCTGCTTGTCGACGCGCGCAAGGGCCTGCTGACGCAGACGCGGCGTCACTCCTACATCCTCAGCCTGATCGGTATCCGCCACGTTGTGCTGGTGGCCAACAAGATCGACCTGGTCGGTTATTCGGAACAGGTCTTCCGCGACATCGAGAAGAGCTTCCGCGATTTCGCCGCCCCCTTGGGCTTCGACACGATCGAGGCGATTCCGGTGTCGGCGCTCGAAGGCGACAATATCGTTGCGTTGAGCGCCAACATGGACTGGTACAGGGGTCCGGCGCTTCTGCCCTTCCTCGAGGATGTCGAGACCGGCGAGGACCGGGTCCAGCGGCCGATGCGCTTTCCGGTGCAATGGGTCAACCGGCCCAATCTCGACTTCCGCGGCTTTTCCGGCACGCTGGCCTCCGGATCGGTCAAGCCCGGCGACGACATCCTCGTCGCCGCTTCGCGCAAGCCGGCCAAGATCGCCCGCATCGTCACCATGGACGGCGATCTCGAAGAGGCTGTTGCCGGACAGGCGGTGACGCTGGTGCTCGACCGCGAAATCGACATTTCGCGCGGAGATATCCTATGCAAGCCCGGCGAAACGCCGGAATTCTCCGACCAGTTCCAGGCGCGTCTCGTATGGATGCATGAGGAACCCGCCTATCACGGCCGCTCCTATTTGCTGAAGATCGGCACGCAGGTGGTGCCGGCGACGCTGACCAATCTCAAGCACCGCACCGACGTCAATACGCTCGAGAAGCTGGCGGCGACCAACCTTCACCTCAACGAGGTTGGCACCGTCACCATCGCTACCGACAAACCGATCGCCTTCGACAGCTATGGCAGCAACCCCAAGACCGGCGGCTTCATCCTGATCGACCGGCTGAGCAATGCCACGCTCGGCGCGGGGGTCGTCGATTTCGGCCTGAGGCGAGCGCAGAACCTCACCTATCAGAGCTTCGACGTGAATCGCGAGGTGCGCGCCAAACAGAAGAACCAGGCCGCCCAGATCGTCTGGTTCACCGGCCTGTCCGGCTCCGGCAAGTCGACCGTGGCCAACCTCCTGGAAAAGCGCCTCACGGCTGAGGGCAGGCACTGCTACATCCT
>JAHJQZ010000101.1 GCA_018818925.1 Alphaproteobacteria bacterium | reverse complement strand
ATCCTCTCGACCGTGCCGCCCTCGCCCACCGCCTGGCGGAACGGCCCGATCAGAAACAGGTAGATCTCCTTGGAGACGAAGAAACAGGCGACGAACAGCGCCGAAAAGGCGACCAGCGACCAGATCAGGCGCTTGCGCAATTCGATCAGGTGTTCGAGCAGCGGCGCCTCGGTGCCGGCCAGCTCGTCTGCCTCGGCCTTGTTCTCGATTTTCGGCGTGGACTCGGCCATCGTTTAGGCCTTTTCGCTCTTGGTCGCGGCGCGGCGGGCAGCGGCTCCGCCGCCTGCGTGTCGGCGACGCCGACAGGTGCCTTCGGCTTCGCGGCAGCCTTGGCGGCGCGCTTCGGTGTCGCGGTGGCGCTCGCTGTTGCGGCAGAAGCGGCCACTTTCGGCTTGGCCGCAGCTTTCGTCTCGTCCGATTCGATCGCCGCGGGCGCTTCGGGCTTGTCCTCGGCAACCGGTTTGCCGCGCGGCTTGCGCTTCGGCTTGGCGACGGTCTCGGCGCCGTTCTCGGACGGCACCTTGGGCGGGGTCCATTTGGCGCGCGACTGTTCGATCGTCGCCGCCATTTCCGGATCGGGCTTGAACGCGGGCAGGCCGGCCTGGGTCCTGATCGCCTCGACGACGCTGTCGGGATTGGTCGCATCGGGCTTGAGCACGCCGCTCGGCTTGACGCCGGTCGAAGTCGTTTTGTTGAATTCGCGCTGGATTTCCGCCTGGGCGTTGCGTAGCGGATCGGTCAGCGACTTCCTGACGCCCTTGATCTCGTCGATAGCCGCCATCTTGTTGAATTCCGTGCGGAATTCATTGCCCATCCGGCGCATGATGCCGAAAGCGCGCCCGAGCTGGCGCAGCATCACCGGCAGATCGCGCGGACCGACCACGATCAGCGCCAACGCCGCGATGACGAGCATCTCGGTCCAGCCTACGCCCAGCATGAAAATCCTTCCCCCGGCCGCAAAGCAGAATTATCGGCCCGTAGCGGCGCCGTTTCAGGCGTCCGTGCTCTTGTCTTTTTCCTTGGCGGTCGCGTCGATCTGCGCCATCGGCTTGTCGTCGTCGCGCATGCCCTTCTGGAAGGCTTTGATGCCCGAGGCGACTTCACCCATCATCCCGGAAATCTTGCCGCGGCCGAACAAGAGCAGCACGGCGACTGCGACAACGAGTATACCCCAGAACCCCGGATTCATGACAATAGCTCCACTTTCCTCGCGCGGCGCTGGGCCGCTTGTGTCGAGCGCTACATCTATGGTCAATCTTGGGCGAAAACAAGAACGTCCGCAACATTGAGCGAAACGGACACGTCCCGTCCCGGCGTCAGCTCGGCATCGGCCGCCCGCCGGACGAGGAGCGGCCTGTCCAGACCGCCGACGCCGATTTCGTAGATGTCGACGCCGAGCGCCGTGCGCTTGGCGAGGATGCGTCCGGGCACGCCGTTGCCGGTGCGCGAGATGCGCACCGCGCCGACCGGCCTGAGGCCGATGGTCACGGCCGTGCCTTCGGCCAGACCCGGCGCCGGCACCGTCCCGAGCGGGGTCTCGACCCGGCCGTCAACAACCGTTCCGGCGATTTCGCTGAGCGGCGACAGGAAGCGCGCCGCCGACAGGTCGACCGGCGCCGCATAGACCTTTTCGGCCGCGTCGGCCTGCACCAGCCGCCCGTCGCGCAACAGCGCCACGCGGTCGCCGAGCAGCATGGCCTCTTCCGGATCGTGGGTGACGATGAGGCTCGTTGCCCGCGTCTCGCGCAACACCGCCAGCGTTTCCGCCCGCACGGTTTCGCGCATGCGGGCGTCGAGCCCGGAAAACGGTTCGTCGAGCATCAGGATGCCGGGGCGCGGGGCGATGGCCCGCGCCAGCGCCAGGCGCTGCTGCTGGCCGCCGGAGAGGCGATGCGGATAGTCCGCTTCCCGATCGCCGAGCCCGACGCGCGCCAGCGTCGCCCGCGCCCGGTCCCGCGCCGCCTTGCGGTCGAGCCGGTCGAGGCCGAACAGGACGTTCTGCAAGAGCGTCTTGTGCGGGAAAAGCGCGAAATCCTGGAACATCAACCCGACGCCGCGCTTGTCGGGCGGCACATGCCTGCCGGGGCCCGAAACCACTTCGTCGTTGATGCGGATCGTGCCGGAAGAAATCGGCACCAGCCCCGCCGCCGCCCGCAGCAGCGTCGATTTTCCCGAACCGCTGTCGCCGAGCAGGCAGACGATTTCGCCCGGCCTGATGACAAGGCTGAAGCCGTCGAGCACCCGGCGCGTGCCGAGCCGCACCTCGACATTCTCGAAACCGAGCCCAGCGGCAAAGCTCACTCCAACTGTTCCGCGCGGCCCCCAGTCGCGACCCGACCGGGACGGTTCCGGCGCCGTTTCGGTCGTCACGCCCGATCCTCGGGATCCGTGTCGTCGTCAAGCTCGACATCCGTGTCGTCCTCGCCGGGGTCGCCGTCCTCGAGCGGATCCTCGTCCGGATGCAGCTCGCCGTCGAACGGTATCGGGATCTGCAGGTCGGCCGGCACCTGGCCCGAGAGCAGGCCCGCCCCCTTGAACTCGTCGAGCCCGGGCAGATCGCGCAGTTGTTCGAGGCCGAAATGATCGAGGAACGACAGCGTCGTGCCATAGGTGATCGGCCGGCCCGGCGTTCGCCTGCGCCCGCGCATGCGGATGAAGCCGGCTTCGAGCAGCACGTCGAGCACGCCTTTGTTCATGGCAACGCCGCGAATGTCTTCGATCTCGGCCCGCGTCACCGGCTGGTGATAGGCGACGACGGCGAGGGTTTCGAGCACCGCGCGGCCGAGCGGCTTGCGCTCGGTCTGTTCGCGCCGGAGCACATGGGCGAGGTCCTCGGCGGTCCTCAGGGCCCAGAGCCCGCCGCGGACGACCAGATTGACCCCCCGCCCGGCATAGTCCTGAGCGAGCTCGGCGAGCAGGTCATCGATCCTGGCGTCTTCGCCGACGAATTCGCCGATGGTTCCAGGCGAAAGCGGCTCGGCCGAAGCGAACAGCAACGCCTCGATCACCCGTTTCTGCCGCTGCCGGACTTCATGAAGCTCGGGTTCGGCCTCGGTGCCGGTGTCCGGTCCGAAATCGTCGCGGTCGGGCTCGGCCATGGCCTACTCCGCCGCCTGCGTCTGGGCGTAAACACGCCGGCGCACATAGAGCGGGGCGAAAATGGCCGTCTGGCGCATCTCGACCTCGCCCTGGCGCACCAGTTCGAGCGAAGCCGAAAAGCTCGAGGCCAGTACGCTCGCCCGCGCGTCCGGCGCCGTCAGGTATTCGGCGAGACAGGCGTCGAGCGTCACCCACTCGGCGCTGTCGCCGATGAGCGCCTGCAACCGGTCGCGCGCGTCCTGCAGCGACAGCACGGTGCGCCGATAGGGCGAATAGTCGCGCGGGAAGGTGCGCTCGCGCTGAACGGCATAGGCCTTGAGCAGTTCGTAAAGCCCCACGTCCCAGGCGCTTTGCGTGACGATGTCGAGCGGCTCGGGCATGCCGCGCGCGAACACCGCGACGCCGAGGCGCGGCCGCGCCATCAGCGCGCCCGCCGCGGCGCGGATCGCTTCGAGCCGGAGCAGGCGGAACTGCAGGGCCGCGGCGAGCGATTCCCCGCTCGGTTCCTCGTCGACATCAACCTGCGGCACCATCAGCCGGCTCTTGAGATAGGCGAGCCAGGCAGCCATGACGAGATAATCCGCCGCCACCTCGATCCGGCGTCGCCGGATGGTTTCGATGAAGGCGAGATATTGTTCGGCCAGGGCGAGAATGGAAATCGCGGCGAGATCGACCTTCTGCCGCCGAGCCATGTCGAGAAGCAGGTCGAGAGGACCTTCGTAGCCGTCGACGTCGACATACATGATGTCGTCCGTCTCGGCCACGCCGGGTCGCGGCTCCATCCCGCCTGTCCAATCCTCGTTCATCGACACGAGATCCCTCGTTTGCCGCGCCCGTTGCCGGTGCGCCGGCCCCGATTCCAGGCGCCAGGGATGCGGGGCCACTGCGCCCAGCCCGCGCGCCCGGCGGAATCGGGCGCGGCCGCAGCCGCGCCTTTCGCCCGAGCTTTGCTAATTATTGCGCACGAAGCAATCGCCGCCGGCCAGCTTCACACTGGTACAAAGGCCATTGGCATCGGCCTGCGAGTTCGCCGGCACCAGCACGCGATAGTAAATGCCGCGCTCGCCCAGATCGACGCTGCGCACGAACGCCTCGGCGCCGCCGAACAGGCTGCCGAAGCGCTGGTTGATCCCCGCGAGCGACTGTTGTGCGGCGACTTCGCTGCGCTGCGAGGAAAGCTGAACATAGGCCGGCGCCGTTGGTCCGGCGGTCGTGGCAACGGCGGCGATGGCCGTTGTGGCCGGCGCCGCGCCGCTTGCGGCCGTGGTCGCCGGTGCCGTGCCGGTCGCGGTGGGCAATTGCGCCGCCACCTGGTTGGCGCGCTCGGCGATCAGATCGATCGTATCGTTCGATCCGCCGCTGCTCGGTGCGGTGGCCGGAACCGTGGTGGTGCCATTGCCGGCCGAGACGGCGCCTGTCGCCGGGAACGTCACCGTGACGCCCGGCGCGGCGGTGGCGGCGGCGGTGAATTGCGCGTCGACGGGCCGTGGCGTCGGGAACGGCGCATTGGCGACGACTTCGCCGGTCGTGCCGGCATCTGTCGCCGTGGCATCGGCAAGAAGCGAAGCGAGCGGATCGCCTGCCGCGCCTTCAGGCGTCGCCGAGGCGTCGGATACCGCCGGGTCGGCCGCTATGGGTGCCGTCGAAACCTGGAAATCGCCGGGTGCGCCGGCATCGCTCGACAGCGCCGGCACGTCCGGGCGCTCGACCGGCAGCACGTCGCTGGCCGCGACCGCGTCGTCACTGGAAACGATGGAACCGTCCGGCCGGACCGTGACCGTGCGCACCTTGCGATTGGCCAGACCCTGCTCGGCGGTGTCGGCCGTCGCCACCTGGCGCACGTCCTCGGCAACCGCGTCGCTCTGGTCGCGCGAGACGATCTGCTCGTTGGCGCCGGCCTCGGCTTCTGCCGTCGTGGCATCCTCGAAAATCACCGGCTGAGTCGTTCCAGCGCTCTCGGTGTTCTGCGTCACGCTTTCCTTGGCGTCGACGGTGTTCGAGGTCAAAACCGGCACATTGCCGTCTGGAGCGGGACTGGAACCGAACATCCAGAACAGGCCGAGCGCCACGGCAACCACGACGGTGGTGGCCGCCGCCGCGGCGACGACCAGCCTGTTGTTGCCTTGGCCGGTTCTTGGTGTTTCGGGCTCGCCGTCCATCGGCGCGGCAAAGGCGCTGTCGAGACGCGGCGGCAAGTCGGCGGCAACCGGATCGGGACGGGACCGCTGGCGCTCGGGGCGCGCCGTTTCGGCCGTCGCGGCAGCGATCGCGGCTTCGGCCGCGAAGGCGGCGTCATCGAAATCGGGTTCGACATCGACCGCGACCTTCGTACCCGTCCGCGCGTGCGTCAAATTGACGGCGTCCCCGATCAGGCTCTCGATGTCGTCGAGCGGATCGGCGCTGCGCGGCGCGGACGCCTTGGCATTGCCCGGCCCGAAGATGGGCGAGGCAGAAAAATGATCGTCGTCCGGCGCGGGCCTGGTGAATGCTGCCGAGGCGGAAGCGGCATGTGATGCGTCCATGGCGCGCAACAGCGACAGCACATTGCTGTCGAGCTCGCCCGGATCGGTGCTTCTCGACGTCGGACGGACCGTGGCGGGCCTGGGCGGCGGCGGCTCGTTCTGCGGCTGGCGGCGACCGCCAAAGATCGAGGCGAACGCCGAACTCGCCGATGCCTCGCGCGATGGCTGTTCCGCAGCCGGCGTCGGTTCGGGCGCGGCGGCACGGGCAGCTTCGGCTTCCTCGCGCGCCTGCTCGGCTATGAGCTCGGCGATCGGATCGTGGCGCACCGGCGTTTCGAAATCGAGCATTTCGTCCACGAAGGCAGACGGGCCCTTGGCGCGCGGCTCGGGCTGGACAGCGAAGGTGTCCAGTTCCGCCTCGGTCGCGACACGTCCGTCCGTCGCATCCGGCTCGGACTCTTCGGCAAAACGCGGCGCCGCGCCTCGCGGCCGTGCAGGCCCGATGCCCAGCGACAACAGGAAATCATCGGCGCCGTCGGCCGCCGAAGGTGCCGGAGTCACCGGCGCGGGCGCGATTTCCGGTTCGGGCCTGGCGGTTGCGACCGGTGACGGCGTCACCGGTTCGAACGCCGCGACGACATCCTTGTTCGCGGCCGGCGTCGCATCGAGCGTCCGACCCCAGACCGATCCGACGGGCTCGGCGCCCGGTCGGCTTCCGGGAATGCGCACGACGTTGCCGCTGCCGGGCAACCGGTGAACCGGTTCGGCGGGCTTTTCCGCGGCAGGCCGCGGTTCCGGCGCCGGCCGGGCGGAAGACGGATTGTTCCTGGCCAAGGCGGCATCGCGCTCGCCTTGCGCCTCCTCGGCCATCAGGCGGGCCAGTTCGGCTATAAGGTCGTCGGACGAACTGTGTTGCTCGGTACTGTTCGGCATCTGTCGCGATCGGTCCATATGACGGGCTCCCGGGACGCTGCCAGGACCGCTACGCTGGCCCTGCAACCGGCGCTTGCTGACATGTCAATGCGCCTGAACTATGACAGCTCCTCGGGCGCCGAAACCCCCAATATTGCCAGACCATTTCTTAGAACCTGACGTAGAGCATCGACAAGGCAAAGTCGTGCCAATGTCAACCTCTCGTCGCCCGGAACGACGAAGCGCAAATCGGATTCTTCGCGCCCGCGCGTCCAGTAGGCGTGAAAGGCCGAGGCCAGATCGTACAGGTAGAAGGCCACACGGTGCGGCTCGTGCGCCCGTGCCGCCGTGGCGACGAGACGTGGCCATTGCGCCACAACGCGGATCAGTTCGTAATCGGCCTCGGTGGTCAGCGCCGCGAGTTCGGCCGTCGCAAGGCCGGCGGGCGTGAGGTCGAGCCCGGCCATCTCGCGTGCCGCGGTGCGGAACACCGAGCAGGAGCGGGCATGGGCGTACTGGACGTAAAAAACCGGATTGTCGCGCGTCTGCTCCTTGACGACGGCGAAGTCGAAATCGAGCGAGGCGTCGTTGCGCCGGAACAGCATCATGAAGCGCGTCGCGTCGGTCCCGACTTCATCCACGACATCAGATAACAGAACCAAGTCGCCGGATCGCTTGGACATTTTGAACGGCTCGCCATTCTTCAACAGCCGCACGAGCTGGCAGATTCTGACATCGACTTCCGCCGTTCCTTCCGAAACAGCACGGGTCGCGGCCTGGATGCGCTTGATGTATCCGGAATGATCGGCACCGAGGACGTCGATCATGTGGGTGAAGCCGCGCAGCACCTTGTTGCGATGATAGGCGATGTCGGCGGCGAAATAGGTATAGGAACCATCCGACTTGACCAGCGGCCTGTCGGTGTCGTCGCCGTAGTCGGTGGCGCGGAACAGGGTCTGCTCGCGATCCTCCCAATCCTCGGGAGTCTTTCCCTTGGGTGGATCGAGCCGGCCCTCATAGACCATGTCGTTTTGTCGCAACCAGGCGAGGGTCAGATCGATCTCCCCGCCCTGCCCGTGCAGCGTCCGCTCCGAAAAGAATACGTCGTGATGTATGTTAAGTTTCCCCAGATCTTTGCGGATCAGGTCCATCATCGCGTCAAGAATAAGCGGTTTGACCCGTTCAAGCGCATCTGATTCGTTTTCGGTCGCGAGCGTGTCGCCGAACACCTGCCTGAGATGCGCGCCGACCGGCACGAGATAGTCCCCCGGATAGAGACCCTTGGGGATTTCGACGGTCTCGCCGAGCGCCTCGCGATAGCGCATGAGCGCCGAGCGGGCGAGGACATCGATCTGCCCGCCGGCATCGTTGATGTAGTATTCCCGCGTCACGTCATAGCCGCAAAAGGCCATGAGCGCGGCGAGGGCATCGCCGAACACAGCCCCGCGCGTGTGACCCACATGCATCGGCCCGGTCGGGTTGGCCGAAACGAATTCGACATTGACCTTCTGGCCGGCACCGAGATCGGAGCGACCGTAGTCGGCCCCTTCCGTGCCGACCGCTCTCAGCGCCGCCAGCCACAGCTCCGGCACGAGCCGGAGATTGACGAAGCCCGGTCCGGCGACTTCGGCCTCGGCCACGTCGGGATCGGCGAGCAGTCTTTCCGCGATCTCGGCGGCAATCTGGCGCGGGTTGCGCCCGAGCGGCTTGGCAAGGATCATCGCCGCATTGGTCGACAATTCGCCGTGCCCGGCATCGCGCGGCGGCTCGACCACGATCCTGTCGATGAGCGCGTCGAGCCCCTCGGCGCCGTCGAAAAGCGCGGCCACCGCCGCAGCAATCCGCGCCGAGAATTCGGCAAAAATGTCCATCTTTCCGCCCTTTATATCGGATGCCGGCGCTCTATCGGAATTCGGGCTGGCCGTCAAACAGGCTCTGGTAGAGCTCGACCGCGTAGGGGTCGGTCATGCCGGCGATGAAATCGCACACCACCCGCGCCCGCTCGGCGTCGTTCACAGCGGCGTCGCTGCGTTCCTGCCAATGCTCCGGCAGCGTGCCGGTCAGGAAGAGCCGGTCGAACAGATGCGCGACGATGGCCTCGCCCTCGCGCACCGGCTGCATCACTTCCTCGGCGCGGTAGACATTGGCGAAAAGGAACGCCTTGAGCCCGCTCAGCTCGTTGGCGACACGGGTCGAAAAGGCCGCGATGGCCCGATGCGCCGCCCGCACGGCGTCGGGCGTCGGCGGCGCGTGCTCGACAAGGTTCGCCTCGGTTGCCTCGACCACGTCCTCGACCAGTCGCGTGATCACTCGTCGCTGGATTTCGTGGGCCTGCCGCGCCCCATCGAGGCCGGGCCATCGTCGCGTGACCTCGCGCTGGATCGGCCCGACGAAGGGCACGTCGGCCAGTTGCTCGATCGAGAGCAGCCCCGCCCTGAGCGCGTCGTCGATGTCATGGGCGTTATAGGCGATGTCGTCGGCGAGGGCCGCAACCTGCGCCTCGAGCGCGGCGAAACTCATGAGGTCGAGCCCGAAGGTCTCATGTGCTTCCTGCCAGCCGAAGGGCAGGCCCGTTTCGCGATACTTGCCGTAGGGCTGGCCGTTGCGCTCGAGCAAGGGGCCGTTGTGCTTCAGAATGCCTTCGAGCGTTTCCCAGCTCAGGTTGAGCCCGTCATGCTCGGCATAGCGGCTTTCGAGCCGGGTGACGACGCGGATGGCCTGCATATTGTGGTCGAACCCGCCATACTCGGCCATGCGTTCATCCAGCACGCGCTCGCCGGCATGGCCGAAGGGCGGATGCCCGAGATCGTGGGCGAGCGCCACCGCTTCGGCCAGGTCCTCGTCGAGCGACAGCGCCCGGGCCAGCGACCGGGCGATCTGGGAAACCTCGAGCGTGTGGGTCAGGCGCGTGCGGTAATGCCGGCCTTCGTGATGCAGGAACACCTGCGTCTTGTATTGCAGGCGGCGGAAGGCGCTCGAATGAATGATGCGATCGCGGTCGCGCTGGAACGGCGAGCGCGTCCGGCTGAGGTCGGCGGTGAACAGCCGTCCCCTGGTCTTTAACGGATCGGATGCGTATGGAGCGGTAGGGCGCAGCACGTCGCGACTCGGCCTCTTTTCATTTGTATGACCGATCCTTATCTTCAAGACAAATCTCACAGTGAGATGAACCCGAGAAAAAGGGCCGGCAAGCGATATGAATGACACCCTCGTCGAAAACGCCCCCGTGATCCTGACCGACCGCGCCGCAAGGCGCATCGCCCGCATCCTGTCCAAGGAAGCGGCAGGCACGGTGCTGCGCATTTCCGTGGCCGGCGGCGGATGTTCCGGTTTCCAGTACACATACGACCTCGTGCCCGACCAGCCGGAAAAGGACGATCTCGTCTTGAGGAAGGGCGAGGCCACGGTGCTGATCGATTCGATGAGCCTTGAATTCATGGGCGGATCGGAGATCGATTTCGCCGACGACCTGATCGGCCAGGCCTTCAAGATCAACAATCCCAACGCCGTGGCCTCCTGCGGCTGCGGCACGAGTTTTTCCGTCTAGTTGTCCGGCGGCACGGCGATCCGTGCCTTGCACCCCCCGGAGGTCACCATGAGCATTGCCGAGCGCCTGGACGGGGTTATCGGCCGCGCCATTGCCGAAAAGCGCGTGGTCGGCTGCCTCGTGATCGCCATTCGGGACGGCAGGGAAATCTACAACCGAGCTGCCGGTTTCGCCGACCGCGAGGCCGGCGTGCCCGTCCGGCAGGACACCATCTTCCGGCTCGCGTCGGTGACCAAGCCGATCGTCGCGGCAACGGTGCTTGCGCTGGTCGACCGGGGCGCCCTGGCGCTCGATGCACCGGTGACCGACTATTTGCCCTGGTTTGCGCCTAAAACCGAAAACGGCGCCACGCCGGTCATCACCGTAAGGCAGTTGCTGTCCCATTCCGCCGGGCTTGCCTATGGCGGCCAAGCGTTTGAGCGTGCCGGAATTACCACTGGTATTGAACACAGCCGCCTGACGCTCGAGGACAACATCCGGCGCGTCGCCACGGCACCCCTGCTCTATCCGCCCGGCACCGGTTGGGCCTATTCCATCGCCATCGACGTGCTCGGCGCCGTCATCGCCGAAATCGAAGGCACAACGCTCGGCGCCGCCGTCGCCAGATATGTTACTGGTCCGCTCGGCATGGCCGATACGGCCTTCATTGCCGTCGACCCCGAGCGGCTGGCCACCGCCTATGGCAATGCGCCCGGTGGCGCCGAACGAATGCGCGTGGTTCACACCATGCCCAACCCCTGGGGCACCGAGACGACCTTCCTGCCGGGCCGCATTCTCGATCCGACGGCCTTTCACTCCGGCGGCGGCGGCATGGCCGGCACCGCGCCCGATTTCGCAAAGCTCCTACTCGCCTTTCTCGACGGCGGCGCGCCGATCCTGTCGCCCGAGATGGCCCGAACCGCCTTTGTCGATCAGATTCCCGGTATCGTCCGGCCGGATGCGCCCGGTTCCGGCTTCTCCACCATCGGCGCCATCCTGCGCGACCCCGTTGTGGCGGGCATTCCCGGTTCGGTCGGCACGGTGCAATGGGGCGGCATCTACGGCAATCACTGGTTCGTCGATCCTAGGGCGAAATTCGCCCTTGTCGCCTTCACAAACACGGCCTTCGAGGGCAGCGACGGACCGTTCCGCTTCGAAATCCGAGACGCGGCCTATCCCATCGGCTAACCTGCCGACCGACAAGGAGATCCGATGCGCATCGCCACATGGAACATCAACGGCATCAAGGCCAGGCTGGGCGTGGTCGAGCATTGGCTGAAGGAGGCCAGTCCGGACGTCGTCTGCCTGCAGGAGATCAAGTCGCTCGACGACGGATTCCCGCGCGAGGCGTTCGAAGCGCTCGGCTACAATGTCGAAACCCACGGCCAGAAGAGCTGGAACGGCGTCGCAATCCTGTCGAAACGGCCTTTCGATGAGGTCAATCGCGGGCTGCCCGGCGACGATGCCGACGAACAGGCGCGGCTCATCGAGGCCGTGTTCGCGACCGAAAACGGCATTGTGCGCGTCTGCAACATCTATCTGCCCAACGGCAATCCGGTCGCGGAGGACAGCGGGAAATTCCCCTACAAGCTCGATTGGATGGAGCGGCTGATCGGTTTCGTCGAGACCCGCCTCGCCCTTGAGGAACCCTTTGTCCTGCTTGGCGATTTCAACCTCATCCCGACCGGCGCCGATTGCCACGACCCGAAGCTGTGGTGGGGCGACGCCCTTTTTCGCCCGGAATCGCGTGAAAAATTCCGCGCCCTCGCAAATCTCGGCCTGACCGATGCCGTCCGCGCCGTCACCGACGCGCCGGCCTACACCTTCTGGGACTTCCAGGACGGTGCCTGGCGCAAGGACAACGGCATCCGCATCGACCATCTGATGCTGTCGCCCCGCGCCGCCGACCGTCTCGACGGAGTCACCATCCACCGTGCCGTCAGAGGCTGGGACAAGCCCTCCGATCATGTGCCGGTCGAGGGGAGCTTTGCGTTCTGAATCCGGTTGTTGGCGCCGGTTCTTTGCTCAAGCCGTGAACTTTGGAAGCAGCCGCCCCGTTCGCGCGCAATAGGTCTGGTATTCGCTGCCGAACGTGTCGCGCATCATCTTTTCCTCGAGCGGCACCCGCACGAACCATAGTGCCGCCGCGGCCGGGATCGCCAGAACGCCGGCAAGCCAGTTCTGAACCAGCAGCGGCTGGGCCAGCGCCGACAGAAACAAGGCCGCGTACATCGGGTGACGGATACGGGCATAGACGCCCGAAGTGACGAGGCCATGGCCCTCGCGCAGTTCGAGGCCGGGGCTCCAGTTGATCCCGAGATCGGCATGGCTGCGCCAGAACAGCCACAGGAACGGCAGTTGCACGACCGCGCCAACAATGCCGGCCCAGACCGGCAACCGGTAGTCGGCAAAGGCGAAAGCGCCCGACGACAGATGCAGGAGCGGCAGGAACATCATCGCCAGGAACATGAAGCCGAGCACGAGCTGCTCGGACGCGTCCTTGCGCCTGTCGGCGATCGCGATGCCTCTTGCCCGCCTTGTATGCGGGACACGGATGACGAGCTGGAGAACAAAGCACAACAGCCAGACCATGGCTTCCCAGCCGTTGGCCTGCCACCTCAGGGCGGCGAGGACGACAAGAACGAAGCCAACAAGCATGATGGCGGAACCGATGACGCTCGCCGTCATCGATCTGGTGGGCGCAGACGCTGTCATGTGATGTCTCCCGTCCGCGGCGGCACTTGCCGCCACATTCAAGATGCTATCTAGGCCGATGGCATACGGCGCCAATCCGCCACGATGCCGCACCCAAGCGGCACGCCACTCCCGACGACCTGGAACCGTGGCCGCTTCAGGCCGGCGATCAGCTGTCGCTGACGCTCGGGCCGAGGGCGGCGGCGGCGGCAAGGGCGGCGGAGCGCTCGTTCGGCGTCGCAACCGACATGGCTTCGTTCAGCAATTCCTCGACCCAGGCCGAGTCGGCGCTCGCCGCATTGTGGTCACGAGCGATGGTCAGCCACATCAGTCCCTCGATCGGCTGAGCCGGCAGGCGCTCGCCATCGCCGTTGAACAACAGATCGCCGAGCGTCGCCTGGGCGGCGACATGACCCTTGCGGGCGGCCAGCGACAGCCAGCGCGCGCCTTGCAGCGCCGAGCGGCCTATGCCGTCACCGGAAAGATAAAGCCGGCCGATTTCGTATTGTGCCTCGGCGTCGCCGAAATAGGTCGCCGCATGCATCAGAAGGTTCACCGAGCGGGACGAATCCGCCGGAATGCCGGCATCCGGCAGGCCTTCGCGATAATACTCGCCGACCTTGACGAAGGACCGGGCGACGATGCCCGCCTCGAGCGAACTCGGCGGCGTGCTGGCGTTCTCGTCGGCAAGACGCGAGTAATAGCCGAAGGCGCGGACCTCGTCCTTTTCGACCCCCTCACCCGTCTCGTACATGGTGCCGAGCCGCCACATCGCAATCGGCTGGCCATCCTCGGCCGCCGCCTGCAAGGCACTCAGCGTGTCGGACGCGCGCGCATCCGCTCTCGGGTCGGACGGACTGGCAAGAGCCAGCGCTGCGTCGGCCGCCGTTGCCGGCACCGTTTCGAGGGTGATCGGCAGTGCCGGATCGGGCATGGGCACCGTTCCGGCATCGACCTTGCTCGCCACCCCCGGCAGCGGCTCGGGCGGCACGGGCCGCAGGGCGGCCGCGCCGGAACCGTCGGCACGACCGCCATCCGCCGAAGGATCGGGGATGTCGGCCGGCGGCACCGGCTTGGCGAAGAAGCTGAACTCGAACAGGAATCCGCCCTGTTGCTGCGCCTGAGCGGCAGCATTGCCGGCAACGACCAGCAGCGACGCCAACGCCAACGACTTTACACCCATGAGGACATCAGATGTCCGCATAGCACTCCTTTTCGCCCCTCGCACCGGGATTGGTCAAAGCGCCGTAACGCGCCGGCCCGACCATTTGGGCATACTTCCATATCGCGCCGGACCCATAGGCCGTTTCACGCGGCTTCCAGTCCTTGCGGCGCTTGTCGAACTCTTCTTCCGATACATCGACCGAAATAAGGCCCTCGACCGCATCGAGGGCGATCATGTCGCCATCCTTGAGCAGTGCAATGGGCCCGCCCACCGCCGCTTCCGGGCCGACATGGCCGACGCAGAAGCCACGCGTCGCCCCCGAGAAACGCCCGTCGGTGATGAGCGCCACCTTGTCGCCCATGCCCTGGCCGTAAAGCGCGGCGGTGGTCGACAGCATTTCGCGCATGCCAGGGCCGCCCCTCGGACCCTCGTAGCGGATGACGAGAACCTCGCCTTCCTTGTACAGACGCTTGTCGACGCAGGCGAAGCAGTCTTCCTCGTTGTCGAAGACGCGGGCCGGGCCGGTGAATTTCAGGTTCTTGAGGCCGGCCACCTTCACGATGGCGCCGTCGGGGGCGAGATTGCCCTTGAGCGAAACGACGCCGCCGGTTTTCGAGATCGCCTTGGAGACCGGATAGATGACGTCCTGCTCGGTATTGAACTTCACATTGGCGAGGTTCTCGGCAATGGTCCTGCCGGTTACGGTCATGCAGTCGCCGTGCAGGAGGCCGCCGTCGAGCAACGCCTTCATGACCTGCGGAATGCCGCCGGCTTCAAACACATCCTTGGCAACGTATTTTCCGCCTGGCTTGAGGTCGGCGATATAGGGCGTTTCGTGGAAAATCCTGCCGACATCGAACAGGTCGAACTCGATGCCCGCCTCGTTGGCCATGGCTGGCAGGTGCAGCGCCGCATTGGTCGAGCCGCCCGTCGCGGCCACCACCATGGCGGCGTTCTCGAACGCCGCGCGGGTGACGATCTGGCGTGGGCGCAAGTTCTGCTTCAACAGCTGCATGACCTGCTCGCCGGCGGCAGCGCACAGGGCATCGCGGATTTCGTAGGGCGCCGGCGCGCCGCAGGAATAGGGCAGCGCCAGCCCGATCGCCTCGGCGACCATGGCCATGGTATTGGCGGTGTATTGCCCGCCGCAGGAACCGGCCGACGGACAGGCGACGCGCTCGAGTTCGTCAAGGGTCGCATTGTCCATCTTGCCGACCGAATGCAGGCCCACGGCCTCGAACAGGTCCTGGACGACAACGTCGCGGCCGCGGAAGCGGCCCGGCAGGATCGAGCCGCCATAAATGAAGATCGACGGCACGTTCAAACGGATCATCGCCATCATCATGCCCGGCAGCGACTTGTCGCAGCCGGCCAAGGCGACGAGGCCGTCATAGCAGTGGCCGCGCATGGTCAGCTCGACCGAGTCGGCGATAACGTCGCGCGAAGCCAGCGAGGACTTCATGCCGTCGTGCCCCATGGCGATGCCGTCGGTCACGGTGATGGTGGTGAATTCGCGCGGCGTGCCCTTGGCCGAGGCGACGCCCTTCTTGACCGCCTGCGCCTGGCGGGCCAGCGAGATGTTGCACGGCGCGGCCTCGTTCCAGGCGGTGGCGACGCCGATCAGCGGCTGGTGGATCTGCTCCGTGCTCAGGCCCATCGCATAAAGGTACGAACGATGCGGCGCCCGCTCCGGCCCTTCGGTCACATGCCGGCTGGGCAGGTGCGACTTGTCCACGTAATTGTTGTCCATCGTTCCAACTTCCTCCTGCTGGGGGGTAAACCCGGTTCCTTTGGGTTTTACCGGCCTCAGCACGCGGCGCAAGTACGGACGGAGCTTGCCTGGTTCGGCACAAGAAGCAAAAGACCGGCCGACATCATGTCCGCCGCCCAAACGCTCAGGTCGTCCCGCCCGGACGATGCTTCTTCCGCCCGTTTGGGGTGAGATTGTGGCGCAAGGTGTGAGCATCGGATTGATGCGGGTCGCAACGCGACAGATTCAAGACGACTGTTGCGCGAAAGCCACGACTGTCCGTTGCCGACGCGGATCGCGCAGGCGCGGGCGCCGGCAGGACCCGTCAACAAGCGTCAGTTTGGCTCGACGGGCTGCAGCGAGGCCAAGTATCGATCTAATTGAGGCAATAGATAAACTATTTAAGCTAACACATTGCATTTTCGTATAATTAGAACCATTTTTGGCGGCGGAACCACGCCACTTCCGCGACTGCCACGACCACCATGAACCCGGCGATGACCCAGAACCCGGCGCCGTTCTCGGCGAAGGGAATGCCGTGAAGATTCATGCCGAACATGCCGGTGATCAGGGTCAGCGGCATGAAGACGGTTGTCACCACGGCAAGGATAAGCATGGCGCGGTTCATCTGCTCGGACCGCTGGTCGAGGATGTGCTCATGCACCAGCACGGCCCGTTCGCTCAGGGCCTGCAATTCGTCGCCGAGCCTTGCGGTACGCTGCGAGGCCTCGCGCAAGCGGGCGCGGTCCTTGCGCGAAAAATAGCTCATCTCCTCGAGTTCGAGCGTGTTGAGCGCATCGCGCTGCGGCCACAACAGCCGCCTGAGACCGATCATGGTCCGCCTGAGCGCCGCCAGCCGCAGGCGGAAATCGCGGGCCCGGCCGATGATCGTAGCTTCCTCGATGCGGTCGAGATCGTCGCCGATCTGCTCGAGCAGGGGTTCGAGCCGATCGGCGGCCCTGAGGCCGAGGCGGGCCACGAGATCGCCGGGCGAGGACGGGCCGTGGCTGAGGCGGGCATGCGTCGTCCAGCCCATAAGTTCGGCCACGTTCACATCGGTGACGAGGATGACGCGGCTCTTCTCGATCCAGATGCCCATGAGCTGGCGCCCGACATCGTCCGGCTGTGCCGAGGGGCGCGCCATCCTCAAGATGAGCACCGCCTTGTCGTCGAGAATCTGGCAGCGCGTCTGGGTGCTGGGCACGGTCAAAACGGTTGCCTCGACCGCGCCGATCTCATGCTTGAGCCAGAGGCGGAATTCGGGCGAGGCGGGCGAACCGACCACGACATGAAAGGTCTTGCCGGTGGGCGCGGCCAGCGGGACGGCCTCGGGCATGTACTGGGCGCTGCCCCTGCCGTCGAGCAGATAGACGGCAGCGGCGGCCGGATGGACGAACAAATTCGTCGCCCCGACACCCTCGCCTGGCACTTCCGGGCCGATCCCGCCGTCATGTGCCATCGCCTACCCCATCAGATTGCGCAAGGCCTCGTTGAGACGCGAACGCCGGGCAGCGGCATCGTCCTTGCGCTGCCTTTGCTCCTCGATCACCTCTTCGGGCGCCTTGGCGACAAACTGCTCGTTGCCGAGTTTCTTGTCGATCTTCATGATCTCGTCATCGAGCTTGCCGACATCCTTCCTGAGACGCGCCATTTCCGCCTCAAGGTCGATGACATCGCCGAGCGGCAGGGCATAGATGGCTTCGCCGACAACGATCTGGGCCGAATTGGCCGGCACGGTGTCGACAAAGGAAATGCCCTCGATGCGCGCCAGCCGCTCGATGGCGGGTGCGTGCGTGGCGGTGCGGTTCCTAGTGTCGGCGCCGGCACCGACGATGGCCAGCGCGATCTTGGCGCCCGCCGGCACGTTCATCTCGACCCTGACCGAGCGGATGCCGGATATGACGGCGATCAGCCATTCGAGCTCGGCATCGGCCGCCGGCACCGCGAGCCCGCCGAGCTCGGGCCAGTCGGCATGGATCAGAAGCGTTGCGCGCGCCGGTCCGGTCTTGCCGGTCTCGGCCCAGAGTTCCTCGGTGACGAAGGGCATGAACGGATGCATGAGCTTGAGGATCTGGTCGAGCACGAAGGCGGCGGTTGCCCGCGTCTCGGCTTTGAGCGCCGCGTCCTCGCCGGTCATCACCGGCTTGGCCAGTTCGAGATACCAGTCGCAGAACGTACCCCAGACGAAATCGTAGGCGGCGCCTGCCGCCTCATTGAACTTCATGTCGTTGATGGCCTGGGTCGTCGCGGCGACGGCGCGGGCCAGCGCTCCCACGATCCACTGGTTGACCGGCTGGGTCACCGCCTTGGGATCGAAGCCCGGGGCGCGGAAGCACTCGTTGATCTCGAGGAAGCGGGCGGCGTTCCAGATCTTGGTGACGAAGTTGCGATAGCCCTCGACCCGGCCCATGGCGAGCTTGATGTCGCGGCCCTGCGCCGCCATGGCGGCGAGGGTGAAGCGCGTCGCGTCGGCGCCATAGGTGTCGACGAGCTTCAGCGGATCGACGACATTGCCCTTGGACTTGCTCATCTTCTGGCCCTTCTCGTCGCGGACCAGGGCGTGGACATAGACGGTATCGAACGGTTCCCGACCCGTGAATTCGAGGCCCATCATCATCATGCGGGCCACCCAGAAGAAGATGATGTCGAAGCCGGTGACCAGCGTCGAGGTCGGGTAGTAGGTCGCCAGTTCCGGCGTCCTTTCCGGCCAGCCCAGGGTCGAAAACGGCCACAGCGCCGAGGAGAACCAGGTGTCGAGCACGTCCTCGTCGCGGGTGAGCGCGACGGCTTGTCCATAGTGTTTGCCGGCGGCGGCCTGCGCCTCGACCTCGTCATGAGCAACGAAGACCTGACCGTCCGGCCCATACCAGGCCGGAATCTGGTGACCCCACCACAATTGCCGCGAAATGCACCAGGGCTGGATGTTCTCCATCCAGTGGAAATAGGTGTTCTGCCAGCCTTCGGGCACGAATTTCGTGCGGCCCTCGCGCACCGAGGCGATGGCCGGCTTGGCCAGAACGTCGGCCCTGACGAACCACTGGTCGGTCAGGAACGGCTCGATGACGACCTTGGAACGGTCCCCGAACGGCTGCATGATCTTCTTGTTCTCGACCAGCGGGACTTCATTGCCGTCCGCATCGGTCACCGTCACGGCGAGGCCTTCCTCGGTGATCGCCTCGATGACGCGCTTGCGCGCCACGAACCGGTCGAGCCCGCGCAACTCGTCCGGCACGATGTTGAGGGCGCCGATCTTGGCGTCGTCGAAGCTTTCCTTGCCCTCGGCAATGCGCTGCGCCACCGCCGCCGCCTCTGCATAGGGCGCGCCGTCGGCCCGCATCGAGCCCCTGGTATCCATCAGCGAATAGAGCGGAATACCGTTGCGGCGGGCGACTTCATAGTCGTTGAAATCGTGGGCGCCGGTGATCTTGACCGCGCCGGAACCGAAATTGGGGTCCGGGTAGTCGTCGGTGATGATCGGGATGTAGCGCCGGTGTTGCTTCGGCCCGACCGGGATCTGGCAGAGCTTGCCGACGATCGGCCTGTAGCGCTCGTCGGACGGATGCACCGCCACCGCGCCGTCGCCGAGCATGGTCTCAGGGCGGGTCGTGGCGATCGAGATGTAGTCGCGTGTCTCGGAAAAGGTGACGTTCCCGTCCGCGTCCTTTTCCTCATAGGTGTAGGTCTCGCCATCGGCCAGCGGATACTTGAAGTGCCACATATGGCCGTCGACCTCGATATTCTCGACTTCGAGGTCCGAGATCGCCGTCTCGAAATGCGGATCCCAGTTGACCAGGCGCTTGGCGCGGTAGATCAGCTCCTTGTTGTAAAGCTCGACAAAGACTTTCAGAACCGCCTTGGACAGACCCTCGTCCATGGTGAAGCGCTCGCGGCTCCAGTCGCAGGAGGCGCCGAGGCGGCGGAGCTGGTTGAGAATGGTGCCGCCGCTTTCTTCCTTCCAGGCCCAGACCTTTTGAAGGAATTTCTCGCGCCCGATGTCGCGCCGATTCTTTTCCTGACGTTCCATCATCTGGCGCTCGACCACCATCTGGGTGGCGATACCGGCATGGTCGGTGCCCGGCTGCCACAAGACATTCTTGCCGAGCATGCGGTTGTAGCGCACCAGCACGTCCTGCAGCGTATTGTTGAGCGCGTGCCCGATATGCAGCGACCCGGTGACGTTCGGCGGCGGGATGACGATGGAATAGGCATCGGCGCCCGGCCTGGCGCCGGCACCTGCGGCAAAGGCATTCGCGTTCATCCAGGCCGCATGGATGCGGGCCTCCACCGAAGCGGGATCGTAGGTCTTTTCAAGCATGCGGAACACGCGCCTTCAATAACGTGCGCCCGCCGGGAGGCGGCGGGCAATGATCATCGGAGAAGGTGTAAAGCCTTGCGGGCGCGGGAAGTCAACCGTCGACTCGCCGCACCGGCGCCCGTCCGGGCGCGCAGGCGCTAACGGCCGCCGCGCGAGACGCGTTCGATCTCGCGCTCGACCAGCCGTTCGACGATCGACGGCAGGTTTTCGTCGAGCCAGGATTTGAGCATCGGCCTCAGCATTTCCCGAACGACGCCCTCCACCGTCTGGCCGCCGCCGCCGATCGCCATGCCTCCGAGCCGCGAGAAGGCCTCGCGGGCCGCTACCTGCGTGGTGCTGTCGAGCAGGTGATCGGCAAGGTCGGCGCTGAGCGCCATATCGGGCATGGCGCCGAATTGCGACCGATCATCGTTTCGTCGCAGCGAGGGCGGCGCGACGTCGAGATCGATATGGTCCGAGGCGACGAAGGCGACGTCGTCGGGCAATGCGTAGTCCCTGTCGGCCGATGTCTCGTCGTCCGCCTCGGCCGAATCGTCGACCACCTGGTCGAGCGACAGTGCCAGCGCGTCTTCGGCGTCGGCATCCGCGCGCCCGGCGGACGCGAAGTCCATTTCCAGCGGCGCGACCGCTTCGCTAGGGAAATCGGGCTCGATCGCGCCGTCGGTTTCCTCTTCGGCCAGGAAAGCATCGAAGGAGGGCAAACCGCCACCCAGACCTGCCGGCTCTTCCGTCTGCGCAGGAGGCTCAGGCGCCAATGCCGCATCATCGTCCGCAATGATCTGCCGGATGGAAGAAAGGATTTCGTCCATCGAGGGCTCTTTCGCCGCGGGCTTGTTCATTCCTGCCTCACTGATACTTGCCGCATCCCGGTTCCCGACCCGGCCGCTACGCCCGCGCCGCCGGCGATCGCCCTCCACATGGAGCGCGTTCCGCCCCTCTGCGACACCGCCGCCGCCCGGTCCGAACCCGTCACGGCCAGCCTGGGCGGACCACGAGCTGATTCGGTCTCTTGCAGAGTAGCGCAAGATTGTCGCAAACCTAGCGTGCTTGCATAGGCTTTGCACGGGTTTGGCGGTCACGCTTGAGGTGACCACGTCGCCAGGGACCGCGGGGGGTAGACGCCCGGTTTAGTTCGGCACGGCCCGCAATTCCTGCCAGATGTCCTCGACCTTGGCCCGATAGGCATCGGGCGTGCGAACCTCGACGGGCAGGCCGAGTTCGGTCGCCGACATGCGCCCGACGGCGGACAGCAGCGACAGCGCCGCCATGAACCTGCCCGATTCCGCCGAGATCTTGGTGATCTGCACCGTGGTCAGGCTCGACTTGGCATCCAGAACGTCGAGTTGGGTCTTCTGGCCGACGCCGAATTCTTCGGTGACAGCGTCGAGCACCTTCTGCGTCGCAGTTTCCGCCGCCGTGACGGCCGCGATGGTCGCCGCGCTGGTTCGCAGGCTCGACCAGGCCTGGGCGAGTGTGGCCTTGATCAGATCATGCGTCGATTGCGCCGTCATCTCGGCCTGGATGAGCTGCAGGTTGGTCTTGCGCGCATTCGCACCCATGCCGCCGCCCGCATAGAGCGGGACGCTGAGCGACACCCCAACCGAGGTCTGGATCGCGTTGCCGCTGCTCGCGCCCGTTCCAAATCCATAAGTGTCCGTCACCCGGCCGCTGACCGCGACCGAAGGACCGAATGCGGCTTGCGCATTCTCGGCAAGTGCCCTGGCGCTACGCACCTGGGCAAGCGCGGACTGCAGGTCGGGATGGTTAGCCTCGGCCAAAACCAGCGCATTCTGCAAGGATGTCGGAAGCTTCGATTCGAAAGGGAAGTCGAAGGTGAGGTTGCTCGGGGCGTGCCCGACGAAGCGCACGTAATTGGCTTCCGAAACGGCGAGGTCGGCAGCCGCGCCCTGCTGGTCGGCCAGGGCCTGGGCGAGCTGCGCCTGGGCCTGCGCCACCTCGGTGGAGGTCCCCTCTCCCACGCTCAGCCTGTCCTTGGCCGCCTGCACCTGCGCCTCGAGAAAATCGACCGTGTCCTGACGCAGCGCCACGATGCGCGAATTGACCGCCACGTCGACATAGGCCTGCGCGGCGCCCAGAAGCACGCCGGCCTCGGCGCCGCGTGCCGATTCGATCGCCGCTTCCGCGCCGGCGCGCGCCGCTTCGATGCTCGCGGACGTGCGGCCGTTGTCGAACAGGGTCTGGCTGTAGGACAGGCCAATATTGGCGCTCGATGAGCCGGTATAGGCGCCGCCAGCCAAAGTCGAGGTATTGCTCACGCCAGCCGAGAGACCGACATTCGGCATGATGGCCGACTTGGCAAGGACAATGTTCTCCGCGGAGGCCTGCGCCGCCAGGTTGGCGGCCAGAATGGAGGGATTGTTGACATAGGCGCTTGCCAAAGCCGACGTCAGGGTTTCCGCCGAGGCGCTCGACACCGCCATGGCGGTGAACAGGGCCAGGGTGGTGACCCGCGCAATGCATACTAATTTCATGATCTCTGCCTCCGCGATCACTAACTGACCGGAGAGTTAGTTTCCTCCGGCCGCAGGTTCAAGCCGCGTCAATCGTTAACAGAATATTAATGCATTGTCGTGATGTACCTGCAACACATCGGCCGTCGCGACGCGTTGCCAGCATGAAATTTTGGTAAGGTTACCGGGTTGGGCTAGAAGCTGAATCCCGAGGGCGCTGCAAAAGCCGAAAGCGCCGGCAGGCCGATATTGAACATGGCGTGCTGTGCCACGATTCCTCCGGCCTTGACGAATAGCGAGGCTACCACCGTGCGGCCATGAGCCATGCCGGTGACCAGCCGTCCGCCCTCCTTGAGCTGGTCAAACAAAGCATCGGGCATGATCGCGACGGCGCCTTCGATGACGATTACGTCGAACGGCGCCTCGGAGGCTACTCCGGCGGCAAGGGGGCCGGTGAGCACAACGGCATTGCCGACCTCGAGGCCGGTCAACGCGGCGTCGGCCATGGCGGCGAGTTCGGAATCCTCTTCGAGCGCCACGACGGCGCCGGCAATGCGCGCCAGCACGGCGCTCGAATAGCCGGTGCCGCAAGCGACATCGAGGACCACGTCGCTGCGGGTGATCTCGCCGAGTTGAACCAGCCGGGCAAAGGCCTCGGGCGCCGGCAACACCCTGTCGCCAGCACCGGGAAGGACGTGGCGCATGTCCGAATAGGCGAGGCCGGCACGGGTCTCCGGCACGAAGCGCTCGCGCGGCACGTCCAGCATGGCGGCAAGCAGCGCCTTGTCCGTCACTTCGCGCGGGCGCAATTGCGATTCAACCATATGCCGGCGCGCTTCGGCAAAATCATTCATCACCGGACTCCCCGCCTCGACCCGTTCCCGCAACTCCCGGCTCAATAATCGCATGGGTGAACAATCGCAAGCCATGCCGCACGCGGCGGGTGGATTTGCCCGGACTTCGGCTCGCCTGCGGCCGTTTCTATACGGCCCGCTGCCTCGCAAAGCCGGCGAGGCCGCTCGCCGAACCTTTGCCGCCCGAAGCGGCGTTGACCGGCCGCCCAGTGTCCGCCGGGTCGGGCGCTGGCGACAAGACACACTGCAAGCTATTGAAAGGATTGGAGGCCACGTCCGGATTTGAACCGGAGTACACGGATTTGCAGTCCGCTGCGTAACCACTCCGCCACGTGGCCTTAGGGGCGAGGTGCTATACTAAAGCCCTTGTGCATGCAAGCGCGGCAGGCAGGGTTTCGCATTGGCAAGCGCCCCTCGGCGGGCCGCGCGGCTGCAACTGGCGAAGCGTCAGGAATTTGGCTTGGCTCCCCGGGCCGGACTCGAACCAGCGACAAGTCGGTTAACAGCCGACTGCTCTACCAACTGAGCTACCGGGGATCACCCTTGGCGTCCTTGAGCGGACGGGACCGTTTAGCGGGTTTGCCGGGCTTTGCCAAGACCCGTTTGGCCGAATCAGGCCGGTTTGCTTCCCCGTCGTCGTCGCGCCAGCGCCACTAGATCGGCCCGCGTGTTCAGCCCCTCGAACGGATTGGCGGACAGCCGCCCGACGAAATCGAGGTCGCGCCGCCTTTCGGGCGGCACCAGGTGACACGGTCCCCTGCCCTGCGGGTCGCCGCCGAGCCCATCCATTCGCGCCAGGAGCGTCGCAAAGCGCCAGATGGCATTGGGCGGATAGGCCTCGCCGGCAAAACCGGCAAAGACCACGTCGATCCCGTCCGTCGTCGCCGATACCAGGGCGGACACCAGGTCGTCCGGCAGGTCCGGACAATCCCCGGCAAGGCTTACCAGCCAGTCGGGCGCGGCACCGGCCTGCCGCAGGTGCGTCGCCGCGGCGAAAAGCCCGGCCAGCGGTCCGCCGGACGCATCGGGGCGGTCGGATACCAGCGCGTCGGCGCCGCACGAGGCAAAGCGCGCCGCCTCGATCGGTCCGATCGACACCAGTACCGGCGACGCGTAGCCACGAAGCCTGGCAATATTTGCGGCGAGAATGGTGCGGCCGCCGGCGCGCAGCAGCGGCTTGACGACGCCGCCGAGCCGCGCGCCGGCGCCGCCGCCGATCACCACGGCCGCAATCGTATTTCGGTTCATTGTGTCGCTCGCCACCTGAAAGCTTAACGAGTCGTTAACCGGGCACGATCATGCTGCCAAGCGGCAAATATCGGCTCTTTTGAAGGCGCACGGCGCAACGGACTGGCAAATTGGCCATCGGCAACAGCAAGAGTGTGACGGGCTACACGATCGGCGGCAAGTCGCTTGGTGTCCAGCTCGGGCAGAAATCGGGCACGGCCCTGTTCGGCGACAACGTCAGTGCGACGTCGCTTTTTTCCGCCAGCCTCAACGCCTCCTCGGCGATCACCATCGACGCCACCCAGATCGCCGTCAAAGGCATCCAGGACCAGATCGACCGCATCCAGGGTTTCCGCACCAACCTGACGCCGGCGGAAAAGCAACAGCTCACCGACTATCAGGAGACGATCGTCAACATCAACCAGACGGCGACGACGCGCATTTTGACCGATGACGAAATCTCCGAGCGCGCCGAGGCCTATGTCGAATCCTACAGGATCCTCGGCAAGGAATATGTCGACTTTTCCAACGACGATTTCGTAGTTGAAAAGTCCAACGCGCTCACCGAATTGCTGGCGACCAAGCCGCAGGGTGCGGAGGCCAAGCGCCTCGAACGGCTCGAGAACGTGCTCACCAATCTCAAGGCCTCGGCTACCGATCGCGAGGGCGACCCCCCGGCCACGCTGATCGCCCGCATTACCTCGGTGAGCCGGCAGATCGACCAACTGACCGCGGCTCGGCCGCTCTCCACGCTGTCGCGCGCCGAATTGCGCGAGCACGACACCCTGGTCGACGAGATCAACACCCATGTCGGGTTCGATCTCGAACTGACGAGTTCCAAGAAGCTGCAGATCGAACGGCTGCAAAAAACCATCGAAGTCATCCAACAGGGCGGCGCGCTTTACGCTTGAACTCGCCCCGTTCCGTCCGCCCTTCTATGGCGGCGCGCGTTCAATTTGAACCGCTTCGCCGCTCTATCTTTTTGTGGTCGCATCATTTGATGCGCAAAACCGGTTCCCACTTTTGCGCATGATGCTCTATGTCGGCGCAATCTCCTCCAGTTCGATCAGGGTGCCGTCGAAATCCTTGGGGTGCAGGAACAGGACCGGCAGCCCGTGCGCGCCGATGCGCGGCTTGCCGTCGCCGAGCACCCGCGCCCCTTGCCCCGTCAACACCTCGGCCGCCGCCGCGATGTCGCCGACCTCGAAGCACATGTGATGCATGCCCCCGTCGGGATGGCGCGCGAGATAGGCGGCGATGGGCGAATTCTCCCCGAGAGGGTGCAGCAATTCGACCTTGGTGTTGTCGAGGGTGACGAACACCACCCTCACCCCGTGCTCCGGCAGGTCCTGCGGCGCCGACACCGCGGCGCCGAGGGCATCACGATAGCGGGCCACGGCCCTGTTGAGATCGGGCACGGCGATGGCGACATGATTGAGACGGCCGATCATGTGTTCGTTGTCCTTTTCTCGATACGGTCCAGGACCTTGTTGGCCGCTTCGAGCACGTTCGTCCCGGGCCCGAAGATTTCCGACACGCCGGCTTCGAACAGGAATTCATAGTCGGCCTCGGGAATGACGCCGCCGACCACCACCGGCACGTCGCCCAAATTAGCGTCGCGCAAAAGGCCGATCAGCTCCGGCACCAGCGTCTTGTGCCCGGCTGCGAGCGAGGAAACACCGACCGCGTCGACCTCCATGTCCTTCACATGCGCCGCCACTTCCGCCGCCGTCGCGAAAAGCGCCCCGAAATGCACGGCGTAGCCCATGTCGGCAAAGGCGGTGGCGATGACCTTGGCGCCGCGATCGTGGCCGTCCTGGCCCATCTTGGCGATGAAGATCGCCGGCGCCCGCCCCACGCGCGCCCTGAAGCCGGCGATGCGGTCCCTGAGGGCCCGGTATT
>JAHJQZ010000100.1 GCA_018818925.1 Alphaproteobacteria bacterium | reverse complement strand
GCATTCGAGCGCCAAGATTTCCAACATCATCGGCATGATCGATGACATCGCCTTCCAGACCAATCTTCTGGCGCTCAACGCCTCCGTCGAGGCGGCGCGGGCAGGTGAGGCCGGCAAGGGCTTCGCCGTGGTGGCCGTCGAAGTCCGGCGACTGGCCCAGTCGGCGGCCGAGGCCTCGTCCGAGGTCAAGGTTCTGATCGAGCAGTCGGGCAACGAAGTGTCGGGTGGCACCAGGCTGGTGGCGAGCGCCGCCGAAAAGCTTGGTGCGATCCTCGACGCGGTCAAGACCAACGCCTCCCAGATGGAACAGATCGCCCGGGACAGCCGCGAGCAGGCCTCGGCCATCGAGGAGGTCAATGTCGCGGTCCGGCAGATGGACGAGATGACCCAGCACAACGCGGCGCTGGTCGAACAAACCAATGCGGCGATCGAGCAGACCGAAAGCCAGGCCTCCGAACTCGACAGGATCGTCGAGGTGTTCACGTTGAATGGTGCTGCGCCGGCGGCGCGGGCTCAGGTGCCGCCGCCCGCCCGGAGATTGCCGGACGCCACGGTAATGCGCGAGGACAAGGCGAAACGCGCTGCGAAGTCCTATCCTTCCGCCGGCAATGCGGCGCTCAAGAAAGACACCGACTGGTCGGAGTTCTAGGCGCGGACCGCAGAGCGATTTCGGACTCCCGGTCCTTCGGTCCGGACTCGTCGAGAAGCGCGCCGTCAGGCGCGCTTTTCATGTTTTCAGCCCGGCGACGCGTGCGAAAATGCAAAAGCGAGCGAAGTATTTAGCCGGCTTCGGCCAAACATCTAAACGCCGATTAAATCTTTAGGCCCTATTGAAGAACGATGGTGCGACAAGCCGCCGCCGCACCCTCGGGGCCTTTGCGGCCCGGCAATCGGGGCGTGAATTCAAGCAGAAAGCTGAATGGTGATCGTCATCATGGAAGACAAGCTTCAGACGCGACTGGACTTCGTAAGTCTCGACAAGTCGGCACTGGAACGTATCGCGACGCTCGCGCCGATGGTCGAAAAGCATATTGACGATGCGCTCGGCATTTTTTACGGAAAAATCGCGACCGTCGACACGGTTTCGGCCTTCTTTCACGATCCCGCGCACATGGATACGGCCAAAGGCCGTCAGGCACGCCATTGGGGCGCCATTGCCGGCGGACGCATGGACGGCGACTATTTTGAGGCGAGCCGCAAGGTCGGGCAGGTGCATGCCCGCATTGGCTTGCGTCCGCGCTGGTATATCGGCGGCTATGCCCTGATCGTCGAACGGCTGGTCACCGGCATGCTCAAGGACTATCTCGCCAGCCGGGAAAAGCGCGGCTTCGGCTTTGGCCGCCCTGCCAAGGACGTCTTGCCGCCCGATGCCTTCATCGCGGCGCTGGGCGAGTTGCTCAAGGCGGTCTTCCTCGACATGGACATCGCCGTCACTGCCTATTTCGACAAGACGGTGGAGGAGACGAGCGCGCTGAACAAGAGGATTGCCGAGGTGGCGCAGGCTGCCGAGGACGGTGATTTCTCGAAGCGGATCGACTGCACCTCCACCGACACGCAGATCAAGGCGCTTGCCGGCGGCATCAATAATCTGGTCGGGGCCGTCGACACGGCGCTCGCCGATGCCGGCCAGATGCTGCAGTCGCTGGCGGATGCCGATCTGAGCCGGCGGATGGAAGGCGCCTACAAGGGCATTTTCGCCGACCTGCAGCGCGACACCAATTCGGTGGCGGACAAGCTGATCGAGATCGTTACCCAGCTCAAGCAGACCTCGCGCGGCGTCAAGACGGCCACCAGCGAGATCCTTACCGGCGCCAACGATCTTTCCGAGCGCACCACCAAGCAGGCGGCGACCATCGAGGAGACGAGCGCCGCGATGGAACAGCTCGCCAGCACGGTCACAAAAAACGCCAAGCGCGCCGGTACCGCCAGCCAGCAGGCGATCCAGGCCTCCCGCACCGCCGAAGAAGGTGGCGAGGCCGTGCGCGAGGCCAACGAGGCGATGGAGCGGATTTCCTCGTCGAGCGCCAAGATCTCGCGGATCATCGGCATGATCGACGACATCGCCTTCCAGACCAATCTGCTGGCATTGAACGCCTCGGTCGAGGCGGCGCGGGCCGGGGAAGCGGGCAAGGGCTTCGCCGTGGTCGCCATCGAGGTCCGGCGCCTGGCCCAGTCGGCCGCCAAGGCCTCCTCGGACGTCAAGACGCTTATCGAACAATCGGGCGAGCAGGTTTCGGGCGGCACAAGGCTCGTTGCCAAGGCCGCCGAGAAGCTTTCGCTCATGCTCGATGCGGTCAGGACCAATGCGACCCAGATGGAAGAGATCGCCAAGGACAGCCGCGAACAGGCCAGCGCCATCGAGGAAGTCAACATCGCCATCCGCCAGATGGACGAGATGACTCAGCACAATGCCGCCCTTGTCGAACAGACCAACGCTGCTATCGAACAGACCGAAGGACAGGCTTCCGAACTCGATCGCATCGTCGAGCTGTTCACGCTCGGCAAAACCCGGTCTTCAGCCGGGGCTAATGCCGGCCGGGCACCCGACAGGCACGTACAAGCGGCTGGAATTGCGGCAAATGCCTATCGCAACCGCTGAAGCGCCGTCATGACAAGGACTGGAGCGCGTTCCGATCGGACGCGCCCAGCGCTTTGCCGAGGCGGTTAGCGCGAACCTTGACCAACATGCTGGCAGCCAACTGCCAGTCGGCGGCGCAAGGTGCTGAACCGGCTGGTTTCGAATTGTTGAAATTACAATCGTCGCGGCAGGCCGATCCGAAGACCTTATGTGCTGTTTTTTTGGCAATGTCGGCATATTTCGCCGTTTGCATAGGTTTTTTTTACCCGGATTCGCTTAGCTGACTCAGTTTTCAGCGATTCGGGGACATGAAATGGCGGAGATAACCAGCAGCAAACGGACTTCACTTCTCGCCCGGTTTCCACGAAGTCTCGGAGTTGTTCTGCCCTTCCTGATGATCGGGCTGACCGTGATGGGGTCCGTCGCCGTCGGGGTGGCGGGCTTCGGCATCGCCCGCGACGGTCTCGAACGGGGCGGCAAGAGCGAGCTGTCCATCCTGGCGGATTCGCGCAGCGCCATCTTCGACCTCGGCATCAAGCGCAGCCTGGCCGACCTTGAAACCCTCGCGACCGGCGCTGCCGCCAAGCAGGCGATCACCGACCTGTCGATCATGATCGAGTCCTTGCCACAGGACGTTCCCAAGGTGCAGGACTTCTTCCAGGCGGCGGCAACGCCCGAGGAGCGTGCTGCCCTGACCGGCGACGGTTCCGGCTCGATGTATGCCTATCGGCATGTGGGCTTTCATGGCGGCGTCTATTCCGCATGGAAGAATGGCGGCTATTCCGACATCTATCTCATCAATGTCGCCGGCTACATCGTCTATTCGGTCACCAAGTCCGACGACTTCCTGCTGACGCTCACCGACGAGGGCATCGCCGGCAGCGGGCTGGCCAATGCCGTGGCGCGCTCCGCGGAAGCGGAACCCGGCACGGTGATCGTTTCCGAATACGCGCCCTACACGGTCAAGGGCGGTGATCCGTCCCTGTTCCTCGTGCAGGAAATCCGTGGCGCCAAGGGCAATCCCGACGCGATCGTCGGCTATGTGGCAATCAGCCTCGACAATGACTTCTTCAACAATATTCTCGATGGCACGGCGGGGCTCGGGGAAACCGGCCAGACCTTTCTGATCGACGACAAGGGCACAGTTCTCAGCGACATGCCACGCGCCTCGGCGCCGACGGCGCTCAGCGTGACGATCGACAATGCCGATATCGTCGGCGCCGCCGCGAGCGGCACCAAGACCGAAACCACGCGTCAGGACGCCAATGGTGTTTCGCTGCTGTCGGTCGTCAATCCGGTGCCCTTCCTCGACAAGAAATGGGCCGTCGTCGCCGAGCGCGCCGAAAGCGAGGTCATGGCCCCCGTGACGGCGATCTTCCAGGCCATGGCCATCGCCACGCTGGTGGTGATCGCCTTTGCCACGCTTATGGGCATTCTCATCTCGCGCCGCGTTACCAAGCCCTTGACCCGCCTGACGCGGACGATGGAGGCCCTGGCCGGAGGCGCGCTCGACACAGAGGTCGCGGGCACCGAGGGCAAGGACGAACTGGGCGCGATGGCGCGAGCCGTCGAGGTGTTCCGCGAATACGGCAAGAAGGTCGCTTCGCTCACCGAGGAGCAGACCGCGACTTCGGAGCAGCGTCGCGCCGAACGGGCCCAGATGATGGACGAGCTGCAGAATGCCTTCGGCAATGTGCTGAATGCCGCGGTCAACGGCGATTTCTCGCAGCGCGTCACGGCGCAGTTCCCCGATCCCGAACTCAACGGCCTGGCGCAGGCCTTCAACACGCTGGTCGAAACGGTCGAGGCCGGTATCGGGGAAGCCGGCAAGGTGCTCGCTGCCCTGGCCGATACCGACTTGACCTTGCGCGTCCAGGGCGATTTCAAAGGCGCCTTCGCCAGCTTGAGACAAGACACCAACGCGGTGGCCGACAAGCTCACCGAGATCGTCACGCAATTGCGCACGACCTCGCGCGGCCTCAAGACGGCGACGGGCGAAATCCTGTCCGGCGCCAACGATTTGTCCGAGCGCACCACCAAGCAGGCGGCGACCATCGAGGAAACCTCGGCGGCCATGGAACAGCTTGCCCATACCGTCATGGAAAACGCCAAGCGGGCCGGAAACGCCAGCGAGCAGGCCAAGAAGGCG
>JAHJQZ010000099.1 GCA_018818925.1 Alphaproteobacteria bacterium | reverse complement strand
CGATCAGCGCCGGAATGCACGCCGTCTCGTTATGCTCGTGCAGCGCCTGCCGGCGGGTGCGAATGAGGTAATGGTCGAGCAGGCGGGCGCTCAGGCGCGTGTCCTCGCAAAGGACGAGATCGGCCGCGGCCAGGGTTTCGAGGGCTCTCAACGAGATGTCCCTGAGGTTGCCGATCGGGGTCGAAACCAGATAAAGGCCCGGTGCCAGCGGCGGCGTTTGCACGCTCACGCCGGCTATGGTGTAGGTTTTCGCGGTCGGGCTAGGCTCGCTCACGGGGCAAATTGTCCGCTGGCCATGTTCAAGACACGCAAAGTCTTTAAGCATTGGGCTGGGTTTTGTATAGTTTCGGCTTCGGCCGCATCCGGCCGGGCGTGGGCGTGGCGTGAGAGTGAGGGGCGAACCATTGGACAAGAGCAGGATAGAGGCGCGCGGGCGGGACCAAATAATCGGGCGGCGTAGCTTTCTTCTGGGTGGCGGTGCCGGACTTGCGGCGCTCGTCGCGGGGTGCTCGAATTTCTCCTTCGGCCCCAACAATGTCACCACCCGCAATATCGGCCAGCAGGCACCGGCGCTCGACCAGATCGCCGGCACCGGCTCGGTCAAGGTGGCGCTCATCCTGCCGCTGACCGGCGATATCGGCACGGTCGGCACCTCCATGGCCAACGGCGCCCAGCTCGCCATGGAATACATCCAGTCCAGCGCCCAGATCGCCGACAACATCTCGCTTCTGGTCAAGGACAGCCAGGGCGATGCCGCCATGGCCGCCCGCCAGGCGACGGCGGCTGTGACCGAGGGCGCCAGCCTCATCCTCGGACCGCTGAAGGCCGACAGCGTCCGCGCCGCCGGTTCGGTCGCCCGCTCCGCCGGCATTCCGCTGATCGGGTTTTCCAACAATTCCGGTGCGGCTTCGCCCGGCGTCTACCTGCTCAACGTCCTGCCGGAAACCGAGGTCCGGCGTTCGCTCGCCTATGCGCAGGCGCAGGGACGGCGGGCCTTCGCCGCCGTCATCCCGACGACCGATTTCGGCCGCATCCAGGAGGGCGCCTTCCGCCAGGCCGTGACCGATCTCGGCCTCGTCGCCCGTGCCATCTACACCTTTGCCAACGAGACCGAGGCGCGCGTCGCCATGGCGCAGGTTGCCGAGCAGCTGAAGACCGGCAGCATCGATGCCCTGTTCCTGCCGGACCGGGTGACGGCGCCGAGCTTCGGCGTCTTGCTCGAAGAAGCGGCCATCGACCGTTCGCGGGTGACGATCATGGGCTCGGCCGACTGGGACGGCGACATCAAGATCGCCTCGACGGCCTTTCTGACCGGCGCCGTCTATCCGGCGGTCGACGATGCCGGCCAACTGGCGCTGAGGCCGGATTATGTCGCCCGCTTCGGCAGCGAGCCGCACGCCTTCGCCTCGATCGCCTATACGGCTGTGCTTCTGGCCAATTCCTCGGCCCTGTCGATGGCGACCCCGAAATATCCGGTCGATCAGCTGACCCGCGCCTCCGGCTTCAACGGACGCGATGGCCTGTTCCGTTTCCTGCCCGACGGACGCAGCGAATACGCACTCGTCATGAAGCAGGTCGTGGTCGGCGGCGCCCAGAAGGTGGATACGGCCAAGCTGCCATAACGCGGACGCATGCCGTCCCGGCCTCGCGCCGGGACCTGGTTCTGAAGGGCCCCGGATCCTTGTCCGGCGCGGTACGGAGTGTGCGGCAGGCCAATGCCTACGCCGCCAGGTCCGCCACCACCGCGTCGAGCACCGGAAAACCCCGGTCGGTGACACGGATATTGCCATTGGGCAGGGTCTCGATCATTTCGGCGAATGTGAGGTCCTCGATCTGGCGCCGATCGAGCGCGCGGCCGCTCAGTTCGGCATAGCGCCTGGGATCGATCCCCTCGGTCAGCCTCAATCCCATGACGAGGAATTCGTCGCCCTCTTCCTCCCAGGTGAGCCGATCGTCGACGATCATGCCGTGTCCATGCGCCAGCACGCGATCGCGCCAGAGGAACGGCAGCTTCTCGGTGGCGGTGGCGTGGCGGACATTTTCGCGCACCAGCCTGCCATGCGCCCCCGGTCCGATGCCGGCATATTCGCCATAGCGCCAATACAAAAGGTTGTGGCGGCTCTCCGCGCCCGCGCGGGCGTGGTTGGAAATCTCATAGGCCGGCAGGCCGGCAGCGGCACAGATGTCCTGGGTCAGCTCATAAAAATCCGCCGCGAGGTCGGCCGAGGGCATGGCGAGCTTGCCGGCGCGAAAAAGGTCGTAGTAACGCGTGCCCGATTCGATCGTCAGCTGATAAAGCGAGATATGCCCGGTGCTGAGGTCGAGCGCCTGCCGGAGTTCGGCCTCCCAGTCGGCCAGCGCCTGGTGCGGGCGGGCATAGATGAGATCGAAGCTCGAGCGCTCAAAGATCGACTGCGCCAGCTTGACGGCGGCGATGGCCTCCTCGACCGAATGCAATCGTCCGAGCGCCTTGAGCGGCTCATCGCGCAATGACTGCACGCCGATCGAAACGCGGTTGACCCCGGCGGCGCGATAGCCCCTGAAGCGAGCCGCCTCGACGCTGTTGGGATTGGCCTCGATGGTGATCTCGGCGTCGTCTTTCACCGGCCAGTGCCGCGCCACCGCATCAAGGATGGTGCCGACGCTTTCGGGCTGCATCAAGGACGGCGTGCCGCCGCCGAAGAAGACCGAATTGACCTCGACGTCGGGCCGAATCTCGGCGAGATGGGCGATTTCTCGTTCGTAGGCAGCAACGAAGACTTCCTCGTCGAACGAACCGCGATGGACATGCGAATTGAAGTCGCAATAGGGGCATTTGGCGGCGCAGAACGGCCAGTGGACATAAACGCCGAACAGGCCGTTGCCGCGCCCCTGCTCCTTATGGCTCACAGCAGGCCTCGACCAGCTTGGCGAAGGCGCGGGCGCGGTGGGACAGGCCGACTTGCCCAGGCGACCAGGAATGCTTGTCGCCCGATGGCATCTGGCCGAAGGTGATGTCGAAGCCGTCCGGCATGAAAGCCGGGTCGTAGCCGAAGCCGAGATCGCCGCGCGGCGGCCAGACCAGCATGCCGTCGGCCCGGCCCTCGAAGATCATGTCGGTGCCGTCCGGATGGGCAAGGCAGAGCGTGGCGCGGAACGAGGCACGGCGGGCGCCGGGTGAAATGGCACCTTTGGCCTGCAACTGATTCTCGACCCGCTGCATGGCGCGCCTGAAATCGCGCGGCACGCCGGCCCAGTCGGCGGTATAAACGCCCGGCTGGCCGTCGAGCGCATCGACGCACAGGCCCGAATCGTCGGCGAGCGACAAGTAGCCGGACCCTTCGGCCGAGGCATGCGCCTTGATGCGGGCGTTCTCGACGAAGGTGGCGCCGGTTTCCTCGGGCTCGGGCAGGCCGAGTTCGCCGGCCGAGACGAGGTCGAGCCCGAACGGGTCGAACAGCTCGCGAAATTCCCTGAGCTTGCCTTCGTTGTGGGTAGCGATGACCAGCCGGTCGCCGCCGCGGAGGCGGAACATGTCGGTCATTGCCCAAGGACCTCTTTCTGCAGGGCGACAAGCGCGCCGATGCCGGAAGTAGCAAGCCGCATCAGTGCGTCGAGCTCGTCGCGGGAAAAGGGCTCGCCCTCGGCGGTGCCTTGGATTTCGACGAATTTGCCGGCGCCGGTCATGACGAAATTGGCGTCGGTCTCGGCCTCGGAATCCTCGAGATAGTCGAGATCGAGCACCGGCATGCCGCGATAGATGCCGCAGGACACCGCCGCGACGTGATCCTTGAGGGGCGCGCCTCTGGTCAGGTCGCGCGCCTGCATCCAGCTTACCGCCTCGCAAAGCGCCACATAGCCGCCGGTGATCGCGGCGGTGCGGGTGCCGCCATCGGCCTGCAGCACGTCGCAATCGATGATGATCTGGTTTTCCCCGAGCGCCGCCATGTCGGTCACGGCCCTTAAGGAGCGACCGATCAGGCGCTGGATTTCCTGGGTGCGGCCGGACTGCTTGCCGACGGCGGCCTCGCGACGGGTGCGCTGGCCGGTCGAACGCGGCAGCATGCCGTATTCGGCGGTGACCCAGCCGAGGCCCTGGCCGCGACGCCAGCCCGGCACGCCCGTCTCGACGCTGGCGGTGCAAAGGACGCGCGTGCTACCGAACGAGACCATGCACGAACCCTCGGCCTGCGGCGCTGCGCCGCGTTCGAGCGTGATCTGGCGCATCTGGTCTAGGGCGCGGGAGGATGGGCGCATGGATACGTGCTCCGGGATATGGGCGCGACACTGGTTTGCCGGCTCTTAACGTGTTCGGATGGCAAGAACAAGCGCGGGCCCAGGCAATACGCCCGTCGCCGCCGCGCACGCGCCAGCTTGGAATGCGTGTGTTTTGTTCGTAAACCTTTTGTTCTGGAAACCAACCCGGCAAGCATGACCAAAGGCCAGCCCCTGCAGCGCGCGGAATTCCTCAATGCGCTCAACCAGCGCAGCCAAGAGATTTTCCGCAAGCTCGTCGAACGCTATCTCGACACCGGCGTGCCCGTCGGGTCGCGCCAGCTGTCGCGCATGCTCGACATGTCGCTGTCGCCGGCCTCGGTCCGCAATGTCATGGCCGATCTCGAGGAACTGGGCCTGATCGCCGCGCCGCACACTTCGGCCGGACGGGCGCCGACGCAGGAGGGCCTCAGGTTCTTCGTCGACGCCATGCTCGAAATCGGCGCCGTGGACGAAAACGAGCGCACCCAGATCGCCCGGCAAATCGAGGGCAGCGCCGCCGACGGCAAGATCGAGGCGCTCTTGACCGAGGCGAGTACGCTCCTGTCGGGGTTGAGCCACGGCGCCGGCGTGGTGTTGGCGCAGAAATCGGACCTCATCCTCAAGCATATCGAGTTCGTCCGGCTCGACGCCGTTTCCGCCCTGGTGGTCCTGGTCGGCCAGGAAGGTCAGGTGGAGAACCGGGTTTTGCCGCTGCCGCCTGGCCTGCCGGCCAGCGCTCTGACCCAGGCGGGCAATTATCTCGCCAATATCGTGGTCGGGCGGACGCTCGCCGAAGCGCGCGGCGAGCTCGAACGGCGACGGTTGGCGCAAAAGGCCGAGCTCGACGAATTGACGACGCGGCTGGTCGATCAGGGCTTCGCTACGCTGACCGACGCCGCCGCGACCGCGGAGCCGCTTCTGATCGTCAGGGGCCGCGCCAATCTCTTGAACGAGACCATGGCCTCCGAGGACCTCGACCGGGTGCGGCAATTGTTCGACGAGATCGAATCCAAGCGCGGTCTGATCGATCTTTTAGGCGATGCCGAGGCCGGAGAGGGCGTGCGCATCTTCATCGGTTCGGAGAACAAGTTGTTCTCTCTTTCCGGCTCGTCGGTGATCCTTTCGCCCTACAAAGACGCCAACGACAAGGTGGTCGGCGTGCTCGGCGTCATCGGGCCGACGCGCCTCAACTATGCCCGCATCGTGCCGGTCGTCGACTACACCGCCCATGTCGTTTCGCGGCTGATGACCCGAAAGGGCTAGGCCGGCAGGTCGGGACGGATAGCGAAGCGATGTTGAAATTTGTCGCCAAGTGGCCGATATGGCGTCTCGAATGAAATCTGCCGGAGACCAGAGCGTTCATGAGTGACAACGACGAAATGCCGGACGAGGTCCGGACCATCGACGACGACGCCACGCAAGCCAATGCGGCCGATAGCGAAATGCTGGATCCCGTCGAGGCGCTGGTGGCCGAAAACACCGAGCTCAAGGACAGGCTCCTGCGCCTTGCCGCCGAGATGGAGAACCTGAGGAAGCGCACCGAGCGCGAGATCGCCGACACGCGCAATTACGCCATTTCCGGGTTCGCCCGCGACATGCTGGTGGTCACCGACAATTTGTCCCGCGCCCTCAATGCCGTTCCGGAGGAGGCCCGCCAAAGCGCCGACGAGAACGTCAAGTCGCTGATCGAAGGCATCGAGATGACCGAGCGGGAAACCTATCGATTGCTGCAAAAACACGGCGTCGAGCCGATCGATGCCGAGGGCGAGAAGTTCGATCCGCACTGGCATCAGGCCGTGTTCGAGATTCCCAATCCGGACGTGCCGGAAGGTACCGTCCTGAAAGTGATGCAGGCCGGCTTCGCCATTGGCGGGCGCGTTCTGCGCCCTTCCATGGTCGGCATCTCCAAGGGCGGCCCCAAGACCCCGCCTGAACCGAAGCCGGAAACCGCGCCGGGCGTGGAAATCGACAAGCAGGCCTGAAGACGGCACCAGTGATGGCGTTCTTCCGGGCCCGAAGCGGCCGGGAAGAGCAAAGCTTTGCCTGCCTGTGGCTTTCGGCGAAGGCTTTTGCTCCGGATCGGCGCCTTTCCGAAATGCCTGTGTTTTTTCATCCGCCGCGCTCCGCCCGACTGGCGCGCGCACCGGGAAACAGCGAAAACGGCCGGGCGCGATATCGCGCGTCATCCGAGGAGAAACCATGAAGTCCTTCACCCTGGCGGTGGCCCTGACCCTGCCCGTGCTCACCTTCCCCGCCGCGGCCCAAGCCGAAGATCTCGAATTCATGCTGACGAACCTGTCGTCGCGTGCGCTCGTCATTTTCCAGACCTCGCCGACCGGAGTCGAATCCTGGGAAGAAGACGTCTTCGGCGAAAATTATCTGCCGTCCGGCAATCAGGTGCCGATCACCATCGCCGATGGCCGCGACGTCTGCGTCTACGATTTGCGCTTCGTCATGGAGGACGAGGCCGTGCTCGAGCATTTCGAAGTCGACCTGTGCGAGATGGGCGAGTACACGCTTCAGGACGCAGAATAGGGCCTTGGCATCGGTTTTTGTGGCCGCGTCGGTCTATTCGGCGCGGCCTTTATGATTTTTGAACGCTTGAAGGGCGAAAACCCCACCCCTATATACGCCGCGAAGCCGTGGCGCAGGCGCTGCGCCCGGCATAAATCCCGTAGGGGCCCGAGCAACGCTGCCGTTTGGGGCGCAAATGGGCCTGCTGATCGAAGAGGTAAGACATGGGTAAAGTCATCGGAATCGACCTTGGCACGACCAATAGCTGCGTTGCGGTTATGGACGGCAAGACCCCCAAGGTCATCGAAAATTCCGAGGGCGCGCGGACGACGCCCTCGATGGTCGGGTTCACCCGCGACGGCGAGCGGCTGGTCGGCCAGCCGGCCAAGCGGCAGGCCGTCACCAATCCGGAAGGCACGATCTTCGCGGTCAAGCGCCTGATCGGCCGCCGTTTCGACGATCCGACCACCGACAAGGACAAGAAGCTCGTCCCCTACAAGATCAGCAGGGCGGACAATGGCGACGCCTGGGTCGAGGTCGACGACAAGTCGATGTCCCCGTCCGAGATTTCCGCCTACATCCTCACCAAGATGAAGGAAACCGCCGAAAGCTATCTCGGCGAGAGCGTGACGCAGGCGGTCATCACCGTTCCGGCCTATTTCAACGACAGCCAGCGCCAGGCCACCAAGGACGCGGGCAAGATCGCCGGCCTCGAAGTGCTTCGGATCATCAACGAGCCGACGGCGGCGGCGCTTGCCTATGGCCTCGACAAGAAGAATACCGGCGTCATCGCCGTCTACGATCTCGGCGGCGGCACCTTCGACATCTCGATCCTCGAGATCGGCGACGGCGTGTTCGAGGTGAAGTCGACCAATGGCGACACCTTCCTCGGCGGCGAGGATTTCGACATGCGCCTGGTCGAGTACCTGGCGGCCGAGTTCAAGAAGGAGCAGGGCATCGACCTGCGGTCCGACAAGCTCGCGCTGCAGCGCCTGAAGGAAGCTTCCGAGAAGGCCAAGATCGAACTGTCGTCCTCCGCGCAGACCGAGATCAACCTGCCCTTCATCACCGCCGACGCTTCGGGACCGAAGCACCTCACCATGAAGCTCACCCGCGCCAAGTTCGAGGCGCTGGTCGATGATTTCGTGCAGCGCACCATCGAGCCCTGCAAGGCGGCGCTCAAGGATGCCGGCGTGAAGGCAGCAGAGATCGACGAGGTGGTTCTGGTCGGCGGCAT
>JAHJQZ010000098.1 GCA_018818925.1 Alphaproteobacteria bacterium | reverse complement strand
GGCCAGATCGTAGGCGCGCTCGCCCCTGATCTTGATGGCGGAGAAAGCGGGGGGCTTCTGCACGACAATGCCGGTGAAACGCGGCAGCACCGCCTCGACCTCGGCCCTTGACGGCCGCACAGCGGAGGTTGCGACCACCTCGCCCTCGGCGTCGTCGGTGGCGGTCTGGACGCCCCATTTGAGCGCGAAGCGATAAACTTTGGTTCCGTCCTGCACCTGCGGCACCGTCTTGGTCGCTTCGCCGAAGGCGATGGGCAATATGCCGGTCGCCAGCGGGTCGAGCGTTCCGGCATGGCCGGCCTTTTTGGCCTGCATGAGCCAGCGCACCTTGCCGACCGCCTCGGTCGAGGACATGTCGAACGGCTTGTCGAGCACGAGCCAGCCGGAAATGGGTTTCTTGTCGGAGCGCTTCTGGGACATTGCCTCTACCGGCTGTTGTGGGATTTGCCGCTCCTTGTCATTGCAAGGAGCATGGCGACCAAGCAACAAAGGAGCCCCGAACGCCGGCGCCTCTGGCCTTCTGGATTGCCGCGCGCCTCCTGAGCCTGTCGAAGGGGGCGCTCGCAATGATGCAGGCGGAAGGTTCAGTCTTCCCCGTCCGCGTCCTCGTCGCTCCGCAGATCGCGCCGCACGCGATCGGAACGCAGCAGGGCTTCGATCCGGTCCGCTTCCTCGAACGAGTCGTCGACATAGAAGCGGATTTCGGGCGCATATTTGAGATCGATCCTGTGGCCGACATCGCCACGAATGAACCGGGCATGGCGGTTAAGCGCCTTGACGATCTCGTCGGCATTCCTGCCGCCCAATGGCATGATAAAGGCCTTGGCGAGCTTCAGATCCGGGGTCATGCGCACCTCCGGCACGGTGATGGTGGCGCCATCGATCTCGGGATCGATGATATCGCCGCGCATGAACATGTCACTGAGCGCGTGGCGCACGAGTTCGCCGACGCGCAGCATGCGCTGGGTGGGAGCGAGGTGTTTGCGGGATCGGGTCATCTGGGCGAACTCGTGAATAGTGAAATGATGAATGGTGAAAGGCGAAATGGCCGGAGACGCCCCGCCATTCACAATTCACCATTCGCAGTTCACAGCGTGCGTTTCACCGTCTCGACGCGGTAGCATTCGATGACGTCGCCCTGGCGCATGTCCTGGTAGTTTTCGAAGGCCATGCCGCATTCCTGGCCCATCTGCACCTCCTTGACCTCGTCCTTGAAGCGCTTGAGGGTCGAGAGCTTACCTTCATGCACCACGACGTTGTCGCGGATCAGGCGGACACCGGCGCCGCGTTCGACCATGCCCTCGACGATGCGGCAGCCCGCAACCTTGCCGACCTTGGAAATGTTGAACACTTCGAGAATCTCGGCATTGCCGATGAAGGTCTCGCGGCGTTCGGGGGCCAGCATGCCGGACATGACGTTCTTCACGTCGTCGACCAGATCGTAGATGACGTTGTAGTAGCGGACCTCGATGCCTTCGCGCTCGGCAAGGTCGCGCGCCTGGCGGTTGGCGCGGACGTTGAAGCCGATGATCACGGCCTTGCTGGCCGAAGCCAGCGTCACGTCGGATTCGGTGATACCGCCGACGCCGGACATCAGGATCTGCGCCGAGACCTCGTCGGTGCCGAGCTTGTCGAGCGAGGCGGTGATCGCCTCGGCCGAGCCCTGCACGTCGGCCTTGATGACCAGCGGGAACTTCGAGATGCCCGAGTCCTTGATCTGGCTCATCATCTGCTCGAGCGAGGTCATGCCGCCCACCGCCGAACGCTCGCGCACCACGCGCTGGCGGTATTCGGTGATCTCGCGGGCGCGCGCCTCGCCCGCGACCACCGAGAAGCGGTCGCCGGCATCGGGCACGCCGTTGAAGCCGAGAACCTCGACCGGGGTCGAGGGGCCGGCCGATTTGATTTGTTCGCCCTTGTCGTCGATCAGGGCACGCACGCGTGCCAGTTCCGAGCCGGCGACAACGATGTCGCCGACAGTGAGCGTGCCGCGCTGCACCAGTACAGTGGCGACGGCGCCGCGACCCTTGTCGAGCTTGGCCTCGATGACCGTGCCTTCGGCCCGACCACCGTAATTTGCCTTGAGATCGAGGATTTCGGACTGCAGAAGAATGGCTTCGAGCACCTTGTCGAGACCCTGGCCGGTCTTGGCCGAAACCTCGACCTCGAGCGTTTCGCCGCCCATGGATTCGACATAGACCTCGTGCTGCAGCAGGCCCGTGCGGACCTTTTGCGGGTCGGCGTCCGGCTTGTCGATCTTGTTGATGGCGACGATGATCGGCACGCCGGCCGCCTGGGCGTGCCTGATCGATTCGATCGTCCGCGACATCACGGCGTCGTCGGCCGCCACAACCAGAACGGCGATGTCGGTCGCCTGGGCGCCACGGGCGCGCATGGCGGTGAACGCCTCATGGCCCGGCGTGTCGAGAAAGGTGATCTTCTGGCCATCCCGGTCGACCTGATAGGCGCCGATATGCTGGGTGATGCCGCCGGCCTCGCCGGAGGCGACATTGGCATGACGGATGGCGTCGAGCAGCGAGGTCTTGCCGTGGTCGACATGGCCCATGATGGTCACGACCGGCGGGCGCGTCTTCAGGTCCTCGACCTTGTCCTCGGACTGGTCATCGAAAAGGCCGGTCTCGACATCGGATTCGGACACGCGCTTGGAGGTATGGCCGAGCTCGGCGACGATCAGTTCCGCCGTGTCGGCATCGATCACGTCGTTGATCTTCAGCATCTGGCCCTGCGCCATCAACAGCTTGATGACGTCGACGGAACGCTCGGCCATGCGGTTGGCCAGTTCCTGGACGGTGATCACCTCGGGAATGGTGACTTCGCGGCTGATCTTTTCATGCTGGCCAGTATTCCGCCCCTTTTGCTTCTCGCGGCGCCGGCGCATGGCGGCGAGCGAGGGGCCGCGATCGCGATCCGATTCCTCGGTGGCCGTGGTCACGGTCAGGCGGCCGCGACCGCTGGCGTCGCCGGCGGTGCGGCGCGCGGGGCGCTCGGGCGCGGCACGATTGGCGCGGCGCACGCGTTCGAGTTCGTCCTCGCTGACAAGGCCCGGCTTGGTGGCCGTGACGCCACGACCGCGGGTGCGACGCTCCGCTGCCGCTTCGGCATCGGCTGGCGTCGCCGTCAATGCGGGTGCCGGAGCCGGGGCCGGGGCGGCGCCGCGCGGCGCCGGCGGGCGAGCGCCCGGAGCCGCAAGGGCGGGCGGCCGCGCCGGCGCGGCCGCGTCGGCCGGCTTTTCGCCCTTGGCGAGCTGCTGGGCTTCGGCTTCCTTCTGGACCCGTTCGCTGACGCGCTGGCGCTCTTCCTCCTCGAGCTGGGCCCGGCGGCGCGATTCTTCGTCGATGCGACGGCGCTCGTCTTCCTGGAAGCGGCGCTGTTCAGCCTGCTGGCGGGCGGAAGCTTCGACCAGCACGCGCTGGCGGGCGCTCGATTCCTCGGCAGTGAGGCCTCCAGCCGGGCGCGGCGCCGGGCGGCCGTTGCCGGAATCGGAACGCCGCTGCGGCGGCGCCATGCCGGATTGCGGCCGCGGATGGCCCTGCCCCGCGCCGGGTGCGGGGGCACCGACACGGCGCGTGCGCTTCTCGACCACGACGGCGCTGCGCGATGACCGCGACGCCCCGGAGCGTGCGCCGACACCGGCTGCACCGCCCTTGAGGGTCAGCGTCTTCTTGCCGCCCTGTTCTCCGCCGCTCTTGTCGTCTCGATCGCTCATATAGTTCCGTCTTCTTTCCCGGATCCGGCCCTGTAGCGGGCAAGCCTTTCAGCCCGCGCCAAAGCCGCTCGTGCCGCTGCCCCTTCGACGAGGGCAGCATGTATCACATTTTCAAGTCCCAATGCCAAATCCAATTGGCCCGAGGACAGGAATTCGAAATGCCCGACGCCCGCTTGCGGCATGCGCGACCGCAAGTGCGCCAGCATCTTGTCGCGCCCTCCTTCCGCCGCATCGCTGGCGGTGATGAGGGCGATGGCCTTGCGGGCGGCAATGGCCGCCTCGACCTTTGCCGCACCTGTAACGATCTGTCCCGCCTTGCGGGCCAGTCCGAGCGCGCCGAGCAATCGCTCTTCTAGCCGCCTGCCGGTCAGTTGCGCAAGGTCGTGCGGCACTTCGACCGTGTGCTTGAGGCCACGGGCGAAGGCTTTCTTGCGCATGGCCTCGGCCACGGCGCCCTCGCCGAGCGTGACCCAGACCCCGCGACCGGGCGCCCTGGCATCGACATCGGGAACCAGAACATTGTCGGGTCCGACGGCGAAGCGGATCAGTTCGGATGCCGGCTTGCTCGCGCGGGTCAGGCAGCATTCGCGCATGATCTCTGACTTTTTCGGCATTCTTGCCCTCCGCGCCGGTCAGTCCGGAACGATCAGGCTTCTGCCTTGTGTTCCTCTTGGCCTTCGGCCTTGTCGCCGGCCAGTTCCTCTTCGGTGACCCAGCCGGCCTTCACCCGGGCGGTCATGATCATGTCCTCGGCTTCCTGGCGGGAAACCGGGAACGGCGAAAACAGTCCCTCGAAGCGCTTGACGTCGCCGTCCTTGCGCTCGACCCAGCCGACAAGGTCGTCGGCGGCGCAGCCGGCGAAGTCGTCCAGCGACTTTATGCCGTCCTTGCCGAGCGCCACCAGCATGGCGGCGCCGAGGCCGGGAATGTCGTAAAGCTCGTCGGAAACGCCGAGCTCGCTGCGCTCGGCGTCGAATTCGGCCTCGCGGGCATTGAGAAACTCGACGGCGCGGTTCTGGATTTCGGATGCCGTCTCCTCATCGAACCCCTGGATCGAGGAAATCTCGGCGAGGTCGACATAGGCCAATTCCTCGATGGAGGAAAAGCCTTCCGACGCCAGGAGCTGGGCGACCATCTCGTCGACGTCGAGCGCGTCCATGAACAAGCTCGAGCGCTCGGCGAATTCCTTCTGCCGGCGCTCGGATTCCTCCTGCTCGGTCAAAATGTCGATGTCCCAGCCGATGAGCTGGGAGGCAAGACGGACGTTCTGGCCGCGGCGGCCGATGGCCAGCGACAGCTGCTCGTCGGGCACCACGACCTCGATCTTTTCGGCCTGCTCGTCGAGCACCACCTTGGCGACATCGGCGGGCTGCAAGGCGGAAACCACGAGCTCGGCGAGATTGTCGGTATAGGGAATGATGTCGATCTTTTCGCCCTGCAGCTCGCCGACCACCGCCTGGACGCGCGAGCCGCGCATGCCGACGCAGGCGCCGACCGGATCGATGGAGCTGTCGTTGGAGGAAACGGCGATCTTGGCGCGCGAACCTGGATCGCGGGCGATCGAACGGATGTGGATGACGCCGTCGTAGATTTCCGGCACCTCCTGCATGAAGAGCTTGGCCATGAATTGCGGGTGGGTGCGCGAGAGGAAAATCTGCGGGCCGCGCTGCTCGCGGCGCACGTCGTAGATATAGGCGCGGACGCGGTCGCCATAGCGGAACTGCTCGCGCGGGATCAGCTCGTCGCGGCGGATGATCGCCTCGCCACGGCCGAGGTCGACGATGACATTGCCGTATTCGACGCGCTTGACCGAGCCGTTGACGATCTCGCCGATGCGGCTGGCATAGTCGTCATAGGTGCGCTCGCGTTCGGCGTCGCGGACCTTTTGGACAATGACCTGCTTAGCCGACTGGGCGGCGATACGGCCGAACTCGATGGGAGGCAGCGGCTCGGTGACATAGTCGCCGAGCTTGGCCTCCGAATTCTTGGCCTTGGCGTCGGGCAGGGAAATCTGGCGGCTCGTCTCCTCGACCGTCTCGACGACTTCGAGCAGCCGCCACAGGCGCAATTCGCCGGTCTTGGGATTGATCTCGGCCTTGACCTCGGTCTCGGCGCCATAGCGCGAGCGGGCCGCCTTGCGGATTGCTTCCTGCATGGCCTCGATGACGATCATGCGGTCGATCGACTTTTCCCGCGCGACCGCGTCGGCGATCTGCAAAAGCTCAAGTCTGTTTGCCGAAACGGCCATCAGTTGATCTCCTCGTCTTGGAGCATGATCGGGAAAAGTGCCGGGCGGCTTTCCGGTTCGATCATGCGACCACAAAAAAAGCCGAAACTCAGTTTTCCGTTTCGGCGTCGTATTCGACGGTCTCGATGTCCGGATCGTCGAGCGTGTCGTCCAGTTCCTGTTCCTTGGCCGCCTCGGCGAGCAGCCGGTCGGTCATGACCAGCTTGGCCTCGGCGAGGTCGGCGAGCGGCAGCGTGTGCAGCGGATCGGCCCCCTCCGGCACGTCGGGCAGGCGAATGGTCACCGTGTCGCCGTCGCTGGCCTCGATCGTGCCGCGGAAGCGCTTGCGCCCGTCGATAAGGTCGATCATTTCGAGCTTGGCCTCGTGGCCGGCAAAGCGGACGAAATCCGCGGCCCGGACCAGCGGCCTGTCGATGCCGGGCGAGCTCACTTCCAGACTGTATTCACGGTCGATGGGATCCTCGACATCGAGTGCCGGGTTGAGCTCGCGGCTCAAGCGCTCGCAATCGTTGATGGTGAACCGTCCATTCTGGTCCTCGGCCATGATCTGCAGCGTCGTGCCGTTCTGGGCGAGGATTTTCACGCGCACCAGGCGATAGCCGAGATCCTCGGCAATCGGGGCAATGATCGCCGCGATGCGCGTTTCGAGGCCGGTTTCCTTGATGAATCGGCGGTCGGTCAGCTGTGTCGGCCCTTTTGACAACAAAAAAGAGCGGGGCCGTTCGGCACCCACTCTCCGGTTAACCCTGAGATGTTGGCCGTTCTATACGCGTCGTTTGCGGCGTTTGCAAGACGCTCACAGGCGCAGGAAGGTGAAATACCAGCTTTGAAGCCGCCCCTCGGCCCGCGCCTTTTCCTCGTAGCGCGTCGGCTGCCAATCGGGATAGGGCCGGTGCCAGGAACCCGGCACCCCGTGCTGCCAGCAAAGCCCCTTGCTGCGCAGCACATGGGCGAGGGTCCAGACGGCATAATCCTCGATATCGGTGGCGAAGCGGAAAAAGCCGCCGGGTCTGATGGTCCGCACGAGCTCGGCGAGCGTCATCGGCGAGACAAATCGCCGCTTGTGATGCCGGGTTTTGGGCCAGGGATCGGGATAGATCAGATGGACGCCGGCAAGTGCGCCGTCGGGCAGGGCCTGCAGGAGCTTGAGGGCATCGTCGGTGAACAGGCGGATATTTGCGAGGCCGTCCGCATCGATCCTTTCGAGCATCTTGCCGATGCCGTTGGCAAAGACCTCGGCGCCGATATAGCCGGTTTCCGGGTTTTCGGAGGCCTTCCGGGCCAGATGCTCGCCGCCGCCAAAACCGATCTCGAGGACGATCTCGGCGGGACAGGACGCGAACAGGGCTCGCGGATCGAGCTCCCCATGTTCCGGCAGCACGATAGCGAGACGCGGCAACAGGGTGTCGATCAGGCCCTGCTGGCGGCCGCGCAAAGTCTTGCCGGCGCGGCGGCCGAAAAAAGCGCGCGGTTCGCCGGAAATGGTGAGGGGAGGTTGCTTGCTCATCGTGATGCTGCACTCGTCGACCGCAACGGCCGGCTCAAGTGCCGGCACGCCGGTCGCTGCAATTGCCGCTTCGAAGCCAGCGCAGGCGCGAAACCCCGGAGCGGCAACTCCGGGGACGGCACAGGCGGGGTCGCTGGCTGGCCGTCACACCAGTTCCTTGACCGCGTCCTTCATCGCCTTGACGAGGTCGGTGCGCTCCCAGGAGAAGGAGCCGTCACGGCCGGGCTTGCGGCCGAAATGGCCGTAGGCCGAGGTCTTGGCATAGATCGGCTTGTTGAGGTCGAGATGGCGGCGGATGCCCGAGGGGGAAAGGTCCATGACCTTGCGGAGCATTTTTTCGAGGACCGCGTCGTCGACCTTGCCCGTGCCGGCGGTATCGACATAAACGCTCAGCGGCTGGGCGACGCCGATAGCGTAGCTCAGCTGGATGGAGCAGCGCTCGGCCAGCTTGGCGGCGACGATGTTCTTGGCGAGGTAGCGGGCGGCATAGGCGGCCGAGCGGTCGACCTTGGTGGTGTC